>JBBQRA010000208.1:0-10656 GCA_038215275.1 Bryobacterales bacterium
CCGGTGTATGGGTGTGGTTACTTGGGCGAGGACTCGGCGTGGCTCAAGAATTTTGCGGAGATGGGTCCCGAGCGAGCGGCGAAGTGGTTGGGCTGGTGGGACCCTTCGGTGTACTTACCGGGATCGAAGATGCCGATGTTGTGGGTGACGGGGACCAATGATTTCGCTTACCCCTTCCCTTCCCTGCAGAAGTCGTACCGTCTGCCGAAGGGGCCGCGGGCGCTGGCCATCCGCGTGCGGATGAAGCATGGGCATCCGGACGGGGCGAAGCCGGAAGAGATATTCGCCTATGCCGGCGCGATGCTGCGGAATGGCCGGACACCGGCGCGGATTGTGGCGGCAGAGCGAGACCGCGTGAAGTTCAACAGCAAAGGCAAGATTGTAAAGGCGGAACTGAACTACACCAAGGCCAGCGGGAAGTGGCAGGAGCGCGAGTGGGAGTCCGTGCCGGCGGAGCTTCGCGGGAGTACGGCGCTGGCGGCGGTGCCGGAGGGGGCTACCGCGTGGTACTTCAATCTGTTTGACCAGCGTGGGTTGGTGGTAAGTTCGGAGCACTTCGAACGAAAATGACCAGCGCGAGCGTGGCCAGGAGCGGCACGGCGGAGGCGGTGAGGAGTACGGGCGCGAAGGAGTACCGATCGGAGACGATGCCCGTAAGCAGCGTGGCGGCGATGGTGCCGATGCCGGCGCCGGTGCCGCTGAGGCCGCTGACGGAGGCGACGCTGGGCGAGGGGTAGAGGTCGCCGGGGAGGGCGAGGACGATGGTGGAAAAGGCCGCGTACGAAAGCGTGGCGAGGGCGAAGAAGCCGATCATCGAGAAGTAGGAATCGAAGATCACTGCTCCAGCCAAGGTTGACATGCCGAGGCCGGAGACGATGGCGACGACACGGCGGGAGCGGAGGGTGGTCCAGCCGCGGCGGATGAGGATGCTGGAGATGCCGCCGCCGGCGAAGTTGCCAATGTCGGCGGCGAGAAACGGAATCCAAAAGGCCAGCAGGCTTTGTTCCGGCTGGTAGCCCTTGGCGACGAGATAGATGGCGAACCAGTCGGTGATGAGGTACCAAACAGGGTCTGTGAGCGCCTTCGAGACGATGATGCCCCAGGTTTGGGGAAGGCGGAGGAGGATGCCATAGGGGAGGGGCGGCGCGTCCGAGGCGGCAGTGCTGGAGCGATTGCTGAGGATGTCTTCACGCTCTGCTACGGAGAGCCGGGGATGCGTTTCGGGGGGATGATAGAGCCAGCGGAAGAGAGGGATCCAGAGCAGGCCGAGGAAGCCCGTGACGAAGAAGGCGGGACGCCAATCGTTGAAGAAGTGATAGACGCTATAAACCAACACCGGGGCGATAGCGCCGCCGAGCGCGGAGCCGGAATCGTAGAGCGCGACGGCCCAACCAGTTTCGCGGCGGGGGAACCACTCGGCGACCGTCTTGGCGGCGCCGGGCCAGTTCGCCGATTCGCCGGCGCCAAGCAGGAAGCGGCAGGCGGCAAGGCTGGTGAAGCCATTGGCGAAGCCCGTGGCCATAGCGGAGAAGGAGTAGAAGGCGACCGTGATGGGGAGGCCACGGCGGAGGCCGACACGATCGAGAAAGCGGCCGGAGACGGACTGGCCGACGGCGTAGGCGACACGGAAGGCAACGATGAGCAGGGCGAATGTAGTGTTGTCCCACTGGAACTCGGCTTTGATATAGGGGGCGAGGACGGAGAGGGTCTGGCGGTCGATGTAGTTGATGACGGTGGACAGGAAGAGAGCGGCTCCGATGAACCAGCGGAGACGGAGAATGGGCTGCGGCATCTGCTCGTGTGAAGATAGCGCATATGTGGATGGTGCTGATATTGGCGTCGCTGGTGGACGTGTCGGCAGGGAGCGGGGTGACGGCCAAATTGGAGAATGGCTTGACGCCGGAGAAGCATCTGCCGGAGACGATGGTGGGCGGGGTGGCACTCTTCGATTTCGACCGGGACGGGAAATTGGACGTGTTTCTGGCCAATGGCGCTCCGCAGCCAGGCTTGAAGAAAGACGGCCCTCGCTATTGGAACCGGCTTTACCGCAACACTGGGGGCGGCAAGTTCGTCGACGTGACGGAGCGGGCCGGGTTGCAGGGGAACGGCTTCGACATCGGGGCGGCGGCGGGGGATTTTGACAACGACGGTTTCCCGGATTTGTTCGTGGCGGGGGTGCGGAGCAACGCCCTTTACCGAAACCGGGGGGACGGGACGTTTCAAGAGGTGACGGCGAAGGCGGGATTGGGACCGACAGGAAAATGGGCCGTGGCGGGCGGATGGTTCGACATGGACAACGATGGCGACCTGGATCTGTTCATCGTGAACTACGTGCAGTGGGACCCGGCAAAGGAGTTGCTTTGTGGGGAGACGGTGCGGACGTACTGCCATCCGAAACACTATGCCCCGGAACCTAATACGTTGTACCGGAACAACGGGGACGGAACGTTCACAGACGTTTCCGTCGAGAGCGGCGTGGCGGCGCATCCGAGCAAAGGGATGGGATTGGCGTTTGGCGATGCAGATGGGGACGGGTTGCTGGATGTGTTCGTGACGAACGATACGCAGCCGAATTCGCTGTTTCGGAACGAGGGAAGCGGGAAGTTTCGTGAGATCGGCGGGCCGGCGGGCGTGGCGTTCAACGACGATGGGCGGGCGCTTTCGGCGATGGGCGCGGACTTCCGCGATTGGGACAATGATGGGCGGGAGGACGTATTCATTACGGCGTTGACGAACGAAACGTTTCCGCTGTTCCGGAATGCGGGTAAGGGACAGTTCAGCGACCGGACTTATGCCAGCCAAGTGGCACGGGCGACGCTGCCTTTGAGCGGATGGAGCGCGGGCATTTTCGACTTTGATAACGACGGGTGGAAGGACCTGTTTGCGGCGTGCGCCGACGTGCAGGACAACACGGAGAAGTATTCCGAGCGGACTTCGCGGCAGGCGAACCTGCTGCTGCGGAGCCGGGGCAACGGGACGTTTGAGCCGGTTCCCGTGGGACGACCGGCGCTGCACCGGGGGGCGGCGTTCGGGGATATCGACGGGGACGGGCGGGTGGACGTGGTCGTGAGTCGGATTGGTGAGGCGCCTTTGGTGCTGCGAAATGGGATGGGGGAGGGGCGACATTGGATCGGCGCGCGGCTGCGGGGGACGAAGAGCAATCGGGAAGGGATTGGGGCGCTCGTGAAGGTGACGGACGGGAAGGGGCGGATGCAATGGAACCGGGTGACGACAGCAGTGGGCTACGCGAGTTCGAGCGAGCCGGTGGCGCATTTTGGATTGGGGGCAGAGGGGGCCGTAGCGGAGATTGAAGTGCGTTGGCCTTCGGGCGTGGTGCAGAAGGTGACGGCGCCTAAA
This sequence comes from Bryobacterales bacterium, assembly GCA_038215275.1. Lineage (GTDB taxonomy): Bacteria > Acidobacteriota > Terriglobia > Bryobacterales > Bryobacteraceae. The sequence goes on from JBBQRA010000208.1 coordinate 3,358, forward strand.
GTGGATGGCTACCTGGAGATCGTGGAGCCCTGAAGGGCAAGTGCGGAGTGGCGAGCGCCTTGAGCGGCGTCACCTAAACGGTAGTAGACGCGGCTGAGGAGGCCGTGGGCTTCGGGGTAAGCCGGCTGGAGGGAGACAGCGTTGCGGAGGGCTTCGGCGGCGGTGGCCCATTGCTCTTGCTGGGCGAAGGCGCGGCCGAGTTGGTAGTGATAGGTGGCGAGCCGTTGATAGGCAGGCGGGGCGGAGCGGAGGAGCGAGAGGGCTTCAGGGAGCCGGCCTTGACGTGTGAGGAATGCGGCTAGACCGAGGAGCGGATCGGGCTCGGCGGGAGCTGAGGAGAGAGCAAGGGCCTGGCGGAAGGCGGCTTCGGCGGCGGCCCCTTGCTCCTGTTGGGCGAGGGCGTCGAGAGCTTGGCCTCGGGCCGTGGCAGAGCGGGCACTGGGGGCCGTGGGGTCGCGGTCGAGAGCGGCGAGCGAATCGGCGAAGCGGTCGAGGGAATACAAGGCGCGAGCCCAGAAGTAGCAGGCGTCGGGTTCTTTCGGGTTCATCCCGCAGGCCTTGGCGAAGGGAGGCTCAGCGCGCCGCATATCGCCGAGGGCGGCGTAGACGACGCCGAGCGATTTCCAGCAGAAGGCGTCTGGCTTGCTTTGCACGGCGGCCTCGAGGCGCAGGCGGGCTGGTTCCCACTGGCCTTGGCGAAACAGGTCAGCGCCTTGCTCGCAGGCGGAGAGGAGCAGAAGCAGGGCCATCATCGCGGGAAGCCGGGGAGCGCGCGCAGGAAGCGGCTGGGGTCCTGCGGACGGCCGAAGGCGCTCTGCCGGTGCCAGGTGAAGATGAGGCGGCGACGCGCGCGGCTGGCGCCGACATAGAAGAGCCGGTGCTCTTCAGTGAGGCGGCCCTCCTTCTGCGCGAGCCACGCGGGGAACTCGTTGTCCGTGGCGGCGGCGAGGATGACGGCGGGAAATTCGAGGCCCTTCGCCTGATGGACGGTAAGGAGGAGAACGCGGTCTTCCTTTTGCAGATAGCGGTCAGCATCGTTGCCGAGGGAAGAGATTTGGAGGACCTCTTCGATGGCCTGTTCGGGCGGGAGAGACGGATCATCGTAGCGTTCGAACATGGCGCAGAGGTCGACGAGATTCTGCACGCGGACCTCGCCGTTGTCCTGCTTGCGATACCACTCCACCAAACCGGAGGCGGCGAGGATTTCGCCGAGCGTTTCGTGGGGCCGGCGGCCAGCGGAAAGCGTACGCCACTCGGCTAACTGCTGGGCGAGCGTCGCGAAATGTCCGCCGTGGGCGATGATGGCTTCGCGGCGCTGCAGGGCGTGCTCTCGCAGCGGGACGATGAGCCGGGCGGCGAGTTGCGCCGTGGCGAGAACGTCGCCGAGCGCCTGATGGGCGTTTTCGAGGGGAATGCCTTTGCCGGCGCAAATATCGCCAAGCCGATAGGAGGGCAGGGTTTGGAAACGGCGGGTCAGTTCGAGCGTGTCGAACCAGCGGGAAGGGAGCGAGTTCGGGAGATGTTCGCGGCGCAGGGCGGCTTCGGCGGTGCGGATATCGAAGACAAGATTGTGGCCAATTAAGACGCAGCCAGAGATGAACTGCGAGAAGGCTTCGAGGGCCTCGAGCGGCGCCACGCCGTGTTGCTTCAGGTAGGCGTCGGAATAGCCATGGATGGTTTCGCTGAGGCCGACGGGTCCGCGGGGCCGGAGGAGGAACTGGAGACGGGCTTGCTCGCCATCAGCGCCGGTGCGGATGGCGGCGATATCGACGATTTCGTTGTCGGAGGTATCGATACCGGTTGTTTCGGTATCGAAGATGACGACGCGGTTTTCGGCCCAGGCATCGAGGAGCGGCTGAAAGGGATCGCCGTGCTCGTAGGTGGCGGCGTCAGCGAAATCGGTGAGGCGTAGACAGAGGTTACGGGGGAGGGTGCGGATCTTTTCGATGGTCGCCGGGCCGATGCCTTTGGGCGGGCGTTGAAGAACGCGGCGGAGGCTGTTGCCATCGTACGGGTTGCGGATGAGGCGGAGATGGGCGACGGCGTCGCGGACTTCTGCGCGATGAAAGAAGCGGAACTGTTCGGCGAGAAAGTGCGGGATGCCGGCTTCGACGAAGGCCTCGGAGATGCCCATGGCGGCGTTGTTACTGCGGGTGAGGATGGCAATATCGCGCCAGGCGCATTGGTCTTCAGCGCGGATGGAGAGGGCGCGGCGAGCAAGCCAGTGGGCTTCCGTGGCGGCGGTTTGCGCCTCGTGAAATTCGACCGGCGGGCCGACCGCGGCCGAGTGGCACTCGAGCGCGCCGGTGATTGCACCGGGGCATTGGTGTATAATGGCGCGGCAGACGTCGAGGATATGTTCGGTGGAGCGATAGTTGCGGACGAAGTGGATTTCGCGGACGGGGGCGAGGTCGGCGCGGAAGATATCGAGAATCTTTTTAGGATTCGAGTGGCGCCATTCGTAGATGGTCTGGTCGACGTCGCCGAAAAAGGCGAGGTGGCGGGTGGGACGGGCGAGGGAGGAGAGGATGGCGTATTCGGGCAGGTTCGTGTCCTGCACTTCGTCTACCTGGATCCATCGAAGACGGTCCTGCCAGCGGGCGAGAGCGAAGCCGTCCTCGTTGAACAGATGGCGGACCATGGTGATCAGGTCAGCGAAATCGACGGCGTGGTTGCCGCGGATTTCGCGCTCGTACTCTTCGAGAATTTTGGGGATAGGGAAGGCTTGATTGCGGCTGGTGTTTTTGAGGTTCACCTTGTCGAGTTTGGCGCGGAAATGCTGTTCGAAATCGATGTGGATGAGGCCGAGCTTAGCGTCCTGCGCGACTCCGGCGATGAGGCCGGAGAAGCGGTCGTGGTCTTGGTGATCGATCTCGATTTGGCGGTTGGCGCAGACGCGGAGCAGGGCTTCGCGGCAATCGTCGTCGTCCCAGATGACGAAGTCGCGATCGATGCCAAGGACCTCGCTTTCTGCGCGGCAGATGATGGCGCAAAGGCCATGGAAAGTACGGGCTTGAATCTTTTGAGCGATTGCGCCAAGGTCGGATTGGAGGCGTTCACGAATCTCCTTCGAGGCACGATTGGTGAACGAGACGCAGAGAATATGCTCCGGGGCGACGCCAGAGGCGATAGCTTGGGCGGCACGGGCGACGAGCGTTCGCGTTTTGCCGGTGCCGACTGGGGCCATGACCAGGACCGGTTCAAAGACGGCCTCGGCGGCGGCCAACTGTTCGGGATTTAATCCATCGAGGAGCGAGGATTTCACAGTCACAGACTAGCAGGACAGCATCTAACTTGGGGGAAGTAATGATCGAGATTCTGACTCTCTTTTCGTTCTTGTTGATTCTGGGTTTGGTGCTGGTAGCCAGGGACTGGACCACGACTTACCGGCTGCGGCGCCGGCGGACATACATGAACAGGCTGATGGGTCAGTTGACGGGCCAGCCTATGCGGCGGGCCAACGTGGTGCTAGGCGACCCGACGGAGATTGTAACCGGCAGCGGCGGCCGGCAAATGTACGTTTGGAAGGGCCCGGAGCAAAAGAAGATTCCAGAAGCACCGGAGTTGTTGATTGTGACGATCATCGCCGATGCCGACGGCACGATTACGAAGGCAGCCTGGGAGTCGCGCTAGTTCTCTTCGAGGGTGGGATCGAAGTCTTCGAGGTCGCCCGCTTGGGCAGAGAACCGTTTGAGTGCCTTGCTGGCGGACCCGGGCGAGAAGCCGGCGTAGACGAGTTTGCGGAAGGCGCTCTGCAGGTTCTTGGGATCTTTGAAGTGGGCGGCCGGATCGGGGACGCGGATTTTGCGTTCGAGATGGGCGACAGCGAGGGCGACTTCGTCCACTTCTCCATAGGCCTCGCGGACGGTGGCTTCGACGAGGGGCTTGGCGATCTGGCGCTGGGCGAGTTCGCGGCGGACGCGTTGAGGGCCGAACAGGCGGGAGTCGCGGCGGCCTTGGGCATAAGATTCGGCGAAGCGTTCGTCGTTCAGCAGGCGGGATTCTTGGAGGCGGGTAAGGATGGCCGGGATCTCGGTGGGGTCCTCCGCGCGCGACTCCAGCTTCCGTTTGAGTTCGGCGACGGTGGAGGAGCGGACGCTGAGCGAACGCAGGGCAAAATTCATCAGAGCTTCGCCGGCGTAACGTTTGGGTGCACTGCGGCGCATGGCCATATGAAAATAGTCTGCAACAGTTTTGGGGTATTTGAGCGTCTTACCGTGCAGATACTGCTGTACACTACAAACGAGGGATCGAAAAATGGACGAAGATAAACGCATTCCGTATTTTTTCCTGGGCGTCGGCATCGGCGTGGCCGTGGGTATCCTCTTCGCCCCGAAGACGGGGGAAGAGACCCGGACTCTGCTTCGCACCAAGGCTGACGAGAGCAAGGACTACCTGAAACGCAAGTCGGAAGAGAGCAAGGAATTTCTGAAACGCAAGTCGGAAGACCTTCGCGATCAGGCTGTCGAAGCGGTCGACAAGGGCAAGTCCGCGCTGCAACGGCAGAAGGAACAGTTAGGTGCCGCCGTGGACGCCGGGAAACAGGCCTACCGGGAGAGCATCAAAGAAGAAAACGGCTTCGCAGCCGATTAATCAAAAAACAAGCAGGCTCCTCCGCCTTATGAATCAGGAATCATTACTCATCGTTTTGACCGTGTTCGTTGGAATCACGGCGTTGTCCTTTGTCGTGCAGGCCGTAGCGGCTATTAAAATGGCCAAGACGGCGAAAGACATGAAGAATACCCTCGATGCCTTCCTTCCTAAGGCGGAGGCGGCGCTCGCCAACGCTGAGAAGACGTTGAACGAGACCCGCGAGCAGATCATCGGGATTTCCAAGCGCGCCAATGAGGTACTCGATCTAACGAAAGCCCAATTGGAGCGGGTCGACTCCTTACTGGAGGACGTCTCCGGCCGTGCCCGTATGCAAATGGATAAGATTGAGGGAGTGCTGGATGATTCGATGTCGCGGGTGCAAAGCACCGTGACGGGTGTCCAAAGCTCGATTCTCCGGCCTCTACGGGAGATCGCGGGCGTCGCGACTGGCGTTCGCACAGCAGTAGCGCATCTGCTGAAAGGTTCCCCCGCAAATGTGGCGCAGGTTACATCCGACGAAGAGATGTTTATTTAGCTTCTATTGGGCTCTGGCAACGGCAACGACCCTTTGGGGGGCTTCCGCATCAGAGACTGCGGCGGAATTGCGCGAAGCCTCCTTTGATGGCCAACGTTGCTATCGGGTACGCGACCTGAGCGTGATCCGCGAAGATGTAAAGCTCTTCCTGACGGATGGCTATTTAATTTTGGCCAAACCCGTCGCGGGCGCTCCGATTGCCGCATTCTTTAGTGCGGAGACGGAGAATGGGGACGGTGAGGTGTTGTTGGTGCCGCCGACGGCGAGCGAGCGGGCATCCCTGGCCCACTACACGCAGACGCCGACGCTGAACGAACATTTTGGCGGTGCGTTACTCCTATTCACCGATGGCACGGGTGCGGAGATTGAGGCCTTCATCGCGGTAAGGCAACTGAAACCCGCTGCGGAGATGGGCGCCCTGCTTGCGCAGCAGTGGACGCCCACACTGCGCAGCCTGACCGCGAGTTTCGAGACCAGGCTGCTTGAGGATCGAGTGGGCGGAGCACCGCCGGAACAAGGGCTGTTCTTCGCGGCGATGGCGCAGACAAAGCTCGGCAACTTCGACGTGATCTACGATCCGCAGTCGCGCGAAGAGGTGACGGTCGGTCACTTGACTTACCGCGAGAACCGGAGTTTCTACGATATCTGGACGAGCTTTCCTGCCCGGCGGACGCGGCAGGGACGACCAAAGTCGCCGGAGTTGGATTTCGAACTGCAGCACGTGGACATCGCGGCGGCATTGGATGCCAATCTGCAGTTGAAGGCAACCACCAAGCTGCGGATCGTGATGCCTCCGGCAGAGCAGCGTAAGCGCACCGGTGCGCTGATTGCGCTGGATATCTCCCGGCGGATGCGGGTGACCGCGGCGCGGATTAACGGGAATCCCGTCGAGGTGTATCAGCGGGAGAGCCTGCGAACGGCGCTCCTTCGCGGTAGCGACAACGATACGTTTCTGCTGAGCCCGCCGGTGCCATTACCGGGTGGCGTCCACGAGATTGAAGTGGAGCATGAAGGCAGCGTCGTGAATGCGGCAGGGAACGGCGTTTATGCGGTGAGCGCCAGAGGAACATGGTACCCGCACCACGGCACGCAATTTGCGACCTACGACTTGGCGTTTGAGCACGCCCGAACGTTGACCATCGTCGCTAGCGGCGATTCGGCTGGCGATAGAGATACGGGGGACCCCCTGACGGTTGTAAGCCGGTTCCGGTCGACGGTACCCTTGCGGTTCGTCGGGTTTAACGTGGGGGAGTACAAGCGCTCCGTGGTGGAACGGGGCGGTCTGCGGGTGGAGATGTACGCGAACAAGGCGGTCGAGACGGCACTCGCGCCGCGGCGTCAGGATGTGCTCGTGCCGCCGCCCCTGATTCCTCCGCCTCGCGGCGGGGCGGCGCGACGCGGGATGGACGCTATAGTTATGGCGGCCCCGAGCCCGGCCCCGAGCCCAGCGCAAGCCATTGAGCGCCTAGCGGGCGAGGTGGTGGCTGCCTACGAATTTCTCGCTTCCCGCTTTGGCCCCCCGCCGCTTAAGACGTTAGCGGTATCGCCGATTCCGGGCGCGTTTGGCCAAGGCTTCCCTGGCTTGATCTACCTTTCCACGTTGTCGTATCTCGATCCGCGCGACCGCCCGGCCTTCGCCAACGATCCATATCAACGCATCTTTTTTTCGGACATCCTGGTGGCGCACGAGGTGGCGCATCAGTGGTGGGGAAACCAAGTGGCCAGCACCGGCTACCAGGACGAATGGATGATGGAGGCGTTGGCCAACTACTCGGCCCTGATGATGCTGGAGAGGCGGAAAGGCGCCAAGGCGATTGACCCGGTGCTCGAAATCTACCGGCAACATCTGCTGGCGAAAACGACCGAGGGGAAGACGATTGACTCGGTGGGACCGATCCGGCTGGGGATGCGACTGGAATCCTCGGAAGCGCCTGGCGCGTGGCGAACCATCACGTACGAGAAGGGTACGTGGATTCTGCACATGTTGCGCCGCCGCTTGGGTGACGCGGCTTGGAATCAACTCCTGGGGAAGGTGGCGCGGGAGTACCGGGGCCGCCGGCTGAGCGCGGCTCTGTTTCTGGAGGAAGCGGCCAAGCTGCTACCGAAGTCCGATCCAGACCCGAAGCTGGAGAATTTTGCAAGCACGTGGATTGAAGGCACCGGCATTCCGG
>JBBQRA010000209.1:0-10643 GCA_038215275.1 Bryobacterales bacterium
CCTGGAGCGGATGGCAAACTTCTCAAGCGGCTTGGCCGGGCGTCTGGGCATCGACGCTGCGCTGACGCTGCTGTTGCACTACAACGCGATCAATCTCGTCTTTCTTCCGGACATCATCGCGCATTTCCGGGCTCTCGGGTGGCGGTGGGTCGATGCCTCCCGAGCCTTTGCGGATTCGCTTTACGAGAAGGAGCCCAGCCGGCTGCCTGCGGGAGAGTCGCTGTTATGGGCGCTCGACGGCGGGCGGGAGCGCCACCAGGGAGAACAGGACAAGGCCGAGGAGGAGATTCTCCGCCGCCTGCTCTAACCTGGAAGATTGATGCGCCGCTTCCTTTTCCTTCTCGCTCTTCCGGTCGCCGCCCAGATGACGTATGAACAACGGGTGAATCTGGTTCGCCGGACGCCGGGTTTCGTAGCGCTATGGGACTTCGTGAAGCGCACTCCGAATGGGCGATTTGCCGCACATCAGGCTCCACGCGAGACTCACGATCTGACGCTCGACGCAGTCAACTATGTCCGGGACTTCTGGAACGAAGGGCCGGCAGCGACGTATGCCGATTTTCCGCTGCTCCCGGAGGGTCCATTCGGGCAGTCGGTTCAGTTCCACAACGAAACGAACCGAAATTTTCGTCCGGTCTTGCTGGTTCCGCGGGCGCGGATGCATGACTCGGGCCTGGACGCCAAAGGCAAGGGACGCTCGGTGTCGATGGCGATCTGGGTGCGGCGAGAATGCGGCGGCCACGCGCTGGGGGGCATCTGGCACGAAGGGACCGATCTGGCAGCGAACTCCAAACAGGCAGCCCGGGTAGAGCCGGGCAAGCGGCAATACGCCATATTCGCTGGTTTGGCGGCCAACCCGGGCGCGTCCGCGGTGCATGTTTCTGAGAACGGCAACCGCTCGTTCGGCGATAAGTATGCCCGGAACCTCGCTACGACACCCGAGCTACTGCCAGCCGGCTGGGCGTTGGCCGCGTTTTCATTCGACAACAAGGCGAATACCGTCACCGCGTATCTGGATGGCCGGGCGACTGATTTTTGGATAGACGAACCGGAGAAGCATCCCTTTTTCCAGTGGCCCGCGCAGGGTTGGCGGCAGGCGGAACTGCGGCAAACTCCAGGCATGCAGGCAGGCGAGGATCCGGGATATCCCGCCAGCCAGTTCTACCGGCCGCCGGAAAAGAAGGTTGTGTTGAAAACTCGCCTCAACGCGACCACGGAGTTACTCGTCTATCCGTTCACCAAGGTTCGCGTCACCCGCGACGCCACGGGCAAAGTCATCCGCCGCGAATTAGCTGCGTTACGGGTGAATCCGTTCTGGTTTCCCCATGATTTGTACCACCCTAGGACTCTCGAAGAAGGCGGCCCATTCACGATTGGCCGGGTTATTCACAGCTCGCGGTCGGTCGGTTTCACGGGCGCCATCGGCGGGGTGGCGGTGTTCCGGCGGGCGCTCAACACTCGCGAGATGGAGCGGCTGGCTACGATTCGGGGCCCTCTGCCTGCTGCTGGGCGGTGACACCTCGGCAGCGACGCTTTCGGGAGTGTTGTTGGACCACCTGACCGGATATCCGCTTTCGCGGTCACTGGTCCGGCTGGAGCCACTGCCGGGGTCGCCGATTGGGGTGCGGACGCTGCAGACGCGATCGGGGCGGTCGGGGCAATTTAAATTTATCTCGGTGCCGGCGGGGCAGTACCGGGTGACCGCCACTCGGACAGCCTACTTCCCAGCAGCATCAGCGCGGCCCCTGAGTCTGGCGGGGGACGATGCGCCGTTCGTGGAGCTGCGGGCGCATCGAGTGGGGGCGATCACGGGGACGGTGTTGGACGAAAACGGAATTGGCATTCCGGGGGCCTCAGTGGTGGCCTATGCGGCGCGGCTGCCGCTGCGGGTGGCGGCGACGGCGAAGGCCGACGACCGGGGAATCTTCCGCATTGCCGGCTTAATGCCGGGTAAGTTCTGGGTTCGTTCGACGGCGCACACGATGGAAGACGGGTCGGGTCTGTTGCCGACATTCAGCCCGCAGGCGCGGCAGGCCCGGGATAGCCGGGTGTTTCCGGTCCGTCTGGACGCGGATACTCCGGATGCCGATGTGCGGCCGGATGGGGGGAGCCTGTTGACGCTGACGATCCCGGTGTTGTGCACGGTGGGGCCGGCGATGCTGACGCTGACGTCGGAGACGACGCGGCACATGGTAAACGCCCCTTGTGGAGGCGAGACGGTGATCCGCGATCTGGCGCCGGGGCGATACGAGCTCCTCGGCGTGGCTCCCGATGGCAGCCAGGCGGCGCACTGGTCCACCGAGTTAGCGGCGAACGCCACGCGGGCGATTCAATTGACGGAGCTGCCGTCGGTGTTTTTGGATACGCCGGTCGTGGCGCGGCGGGTCGATCCCTATGAGGCGTCGGGATTCGTGGAGATTCCGGCGCGGCGGGCCGTCCTGCTCCCTGGCTACTGGGAGTTTCGAGCCGCCACGCCGCCCCACCGCTACGCGGAACCGAGGCCGGAGTATCTGGCTACGGCATCGTCGCGACGCCTGCGGGCGATGAGCACGGGAGAGGGCGGCCGCATTGAGGGGCGCGTCAAGAGTTCGCCGGGCATCTTCGTGCTGCTGTGGGCGGATGCGAGCAGGAACCAGGAGATTCTGGGCGGTCCCCGGCAGGTGGTGGCTGATGTCGAGGGCCGCTTTGCTTTCCCGGGTCTGCCGCCGGGCGACTACAGCCTGATGGCCAGCTATGACCAATCGGCTCTGGATTCTGAGACGCTGATAGAAGCGCATGCAGTGAACGCTGGGCAAATTACGGTCGTCGAACTGGCTCCGCTAATTTAAGGAACACTTGATCCTGTCCTATACGTCAGCAAATATACATGCGCCGCTTCACCTTCCTTCTTGCCCCGGTTCTGCTTCTCGCTGCGTGTTCCAGCCAGCGGACCTCCGTGATGCTCGATCCCGCGCTACTGCCGCTGATTCCTTCCGATACGGTAAGCCTAGGCGGCATCCGCTTTGACGCTTTTCAGAAGACGGACACCTGGAAGCGGCTGGCGGCCTCTCCGCAGTGGAGCCGGCAGATGGATGAGTTTACGAAAGAGGTGGGCTTCGATCCTCGGAAGGACCTGATGGAAATTCTATGGGCTTCGAACGGCAAAGAGTCGCTATTCTTCGTTCGAAATCGGTTCTCCCAAATGAACATCGAACCGTTGGTCCGCCGCGAGGGCTTTCAGCGCTTGGCTTACAAGGGCTACCCGCTGCTGGGCGATGAGGAGTATGCCGCACTGTTCATGAATGCTTCAACGGCCGTGGTCGGTAGGACGGCTCGTTTGCGGCAGATTATTGACTCCCGGGATGCCGGCCCAGGGAACGTTTCGAGAGACCTGCTAGCTAAGGCCGAAACGATCCCCGCGAATGCACACGTTTGGATGGTGGCAACTCCGTCGGCTTTGCCGAAGTTCGAAGCCGACCAGGCCGGCACTTCGAACATGCTCGCCAACCTGCCGCGGCTTTTGAATGGGGTGCAATTCTTGACGGTCGCGCTCGATATGACGAGCGGGGTGGACGCTCATGCGGTAGCCTATTGCGTGGACGACCAATGCGCCAAGCAGTGGCAGAACACGATCAAGGGGTTGGCAGGGATCGCCCGTATCACTCTGCCGGAGGCGCAGCGGACGCAAATGATACCGCTACTCGACAGCGTGGAGGTTCAGGTGAACGGCACGGTCACCACCACCAAGTTCAAAGTGGACCTGGCGACGCTCGAACAGTTGCAGTCTACTTTTTCGGAAGCGGGATCGCGTCGCCCAAATTGATAGAGCCGCCGCCTTCACTGACATAATTCCGATTCCAATCGGGAATCAGCACCGTGACGTCGCCCTTGACGACGCTTTGGCAACCGAGGCGGGAATGCAGCGTCAAACCGGCGGCCGTTTCGACGCGATCGGCTTCGTCGTCCTCCATCTCGGAGAGGTTCTGGTCGCCGTCCTTCACTATAACGTGGCACGTGGTGCAGGCGCAGCTTCCGCCGCAGGCATGCTCCAGATGAACTCCGTGGTTGAGCGCAATATCGAGCAGGGATCCCTGCAGACCGTGATCCGAATACGGGGTCGTGGCCGGATCGTAATCGATCGTGATGTTTTCGGGCAGGAACGTAACCTTGGGCACAGACCTTATTCTAGCGGTTGCAGCGGCATTCCCGCAAAGCGCGGGTGATTCAAGATAACTCCTATCGGCTTTGGTATGATTAACCGTCATGGACTCGAATTCTCGCAGTATCGCCAAGGCCATCACCTACCGGGTCCTCGGTTCTCTGGCCACGGCTGGTATCGTCTACTTCTTCAGTGGCGACGTTCGGGCCTCGGCCGGAGCGGGGCTGATCGATTCGGTTGTGAAGATCGGGCTGTATTTTCTGCATGAACGGATCTGGAACTACATCCCGTTGGGCCGTCCGAAACCGCCGGAATACGAGATTTAGTTGGAATTGTACTAGTCCATCTGGCTCCAGCTCGCCTTTTCGCACACCCCTCCGTTCGTACGGGCCTCCCGCCTCAACTCCACAAAACACTAGAAAATCGAGGTACCACAACCCAGTACCTCTGTTGTCAGGTCTGCGGACAAGCGGGATGGGTACTGCTGTTGCCCAGTACAGCGGTTCAATTGGGAGTTCGTAATGCTCCCCGTAGACTCCGAAGTGTCGCCGGAACGTCCAATAGCACCCGGCCAATTCGGAGAACTGTATGAACCTGAAATCCCATATTTTGATCGCCCTGGCTTCGGTCGCGCTTGTTGCACCGCTTTCGGCCACGACGGTAACTTCCGGCCAATGTGCTGGACCTTCAGTGCTCGGGTGCGTTGCCGCGCTCGACGTCTTTTCTATCGCCAACCCTGGGACATTCCTTGATGGCTCCACCGACAGTGTGAACGGCCTCAATGCGCAAGGAAATGTGCTCTACAGCGGAACCCTTCGCACCGCCGTCTACCGCAACCTGGTCGGAACGTTAGATTTCTACTACCAGTTTTACAATTCGACGACCTCGCCCGATTCGATCAGCCGTCTCACGATGAACAGCTTTGCGGGCTTCACTACCAACCTCGGCTACACCAACCAGAACATCGACGGGAACGGCAACAGCGACGTGAACTTTCGTGGTTCCGGCTCCAATCAGGTACCGTTGGTCGGCGAACGGGTAAGTTCCAGCACGGTGGGTTTTAACTTCGGTGCCGGCTCCTTTTCACCCAAGATCAACCCTGGCGAGACCTCGTCGATCCTGGTGGTCCGTACGAACGCAATGAACTATGGTATCGGCTCCACCAGCGTCATCAATGGCGCTACAGTCAACGTCGTAACCTTTGCTCCGACCGCTGGCTCGGATGTTCCCGAACCCGCCACCTATGCCCTGATGGGCGCCGGCCTAATGGCTCTGGGGCTTCTGCGGCGCAATCGCAAGTAGTCCGCGTACTCCTCTTCCCTCCTTGCCGCCCGGCGGGACGTTTATAAAAAAAACGTCCCGCCGGGCGATCTGTTGTTCAGGCGAAAGCAGATTGGATTGCTATACTTACAAGCAGTGCTCCCTCAATTGGAAAGCCGTATTGTTACGGTCGTCTCGCAGCATATTCTCATTCGTTACGGCCTGTCGACCCCGGTAGTTCTGGAACAACCTCGCCAACCGTCATTTGGTGAATTTGCCCTGCCCACCGCCTTTCAACTTGCCCGCGAGTTGAAGAAGGCCCCGCGCGCCATCGCCCAGGAACTCGTCGACGAATTGCCTGAAATTGATGGGATTCGCTCCCTTGAAGTGGCCGGCAACGGCTACATCAACCTTCGACTGGACCGTTCCGCGTTTGCGGCGGCCGTCGCCGCTCCACCGACTCCACCGCTCGCGGGCGGGAAAGTTCTGATCGAGCACACGAGCATTAATCCGAACAAAGCGGCCCACATCGGCCACCTGCGCAATTCGATTCTCGGAGATACGTTTGTTCGGATGCTGCGGGCCGCCGGGCGGCAGGTGAACGTTCAGAACTACATCGACAACACGGGCGTGCAAGTCGCCGATGTCGTAGTGGGGTTCCATTTCCTCGAAGGCAAGTCCCTCGAGGAGGTGCGGGAGCTGATCGAGACCCCGCGCTTTGACTATTTATGCTGGGATTTGTACGCCAAGGTGTCGCAGACGTACGCGACGGACGAGGCGTTGAAAGCTCGCCGCGCCGAGACGCTTCATGCGATCGAGGCCGGCCAGGGCGTTCTGGCCGAGATGGGTTCGCTGGTGGCGAATAAGGTTGTCGACTACCACCTCGATACCATGCTGCGCCTGGGCATCACTTACGATGCGCTGCCGCGCGAATCGGAGATTTTGCATCTTCACTTCTGGGCAGCGGCGTTTGCGCTACTGAAAGAGCGGAAGGCGATTTATCTCGAAAGCGAGGGTAAGAACAAGGGATGCTGGGTAATGCCCGGCTCAGCGTTCTCCGACCATCGCGAGGACGAGGATTCGAAGGTGATCGTCCGGTCAAACGGCATTGTCACCTACGTCGGCAAGGACATTGCCTATCAGATGTGGAAGTTCGGACTCCTCGGCCAAGACTTCTACTATCGCCACCTGCGGACCTATCCAGACGGTCATCCGCTTTATGTGACTTCCGCTTCGGCTGAGGGCGCGACGCCAGGGATCACCTTCTCCGGCAATGAGCGTGTCTATAATGTCATCGACTCGCGGCAGAGCTATCTGCAGGATGTGGTGCAGGCCGGCCTGCGGGCTCTGGGGCATCCCAAGGAAGCCGAGAATTCGATTCATTTCTCCTACGAGATGGTGGCGTTGACACCTCGCACCTGCGCCGAACTCGGGATCGAATTGTCCGAGGAGGACCGCGCGCGGCCTTACGTGGAGGTATCCGGCCGCAAGGGCCTCGGCGTGAAAGCCGACGACCTGATCGATAAACTCATTGCTGCCGCCCAGCGCGAGGTGGATTCGCGAAATGAGGGACAGCCCGCCGAGAAGCGGGAGCAAGTGGCGGAGACCATTGCGATTGGCGCGCTGCGGTACTTCATGTTGAAGTTTACCCGGCCTACCGTGATTGCATTCGACTTCCAGGAAGCGCTCAGCTTCACGGGCGAAACCGGCCCGTACATTCAATATGCGGCGGTCCGCGCGGCGAAGATCCTGGCGAAGGCCGAATCGGCGCCCGCGCTACCCGCCAACCTGGAGCCGATCCTGGGCGACGAAGAGCTTTGGCAGTCGCTGCTGGCCGCCTTTCGGACCGACTCGGCGCTCGCCTTGGCGATCAACGCCGATGAGCCCGCCCACATGGCCCGATATGCCTTCCAGTTGGCTCAGGCTTACAGCAATTTCTATCAGAAGTTCCCGGTTCTGATCGAAACGAACCCCGAAAAGCGCGATTTCCTTCTCTGGCTGACGGCAGCCTATCGGGCGCAGCTTGTCGGCACCCTCAACCTTCTCGGCATCGCCGTTCCCGCATTCATGTAAGTTAATAAGGGTTACATCATCATCATGTCCAGCAAAAACTCCTTCGGCACCGCTGCCGTTCTCTCTGTCAACGGGAGAGACTATCGCTACTTTTCCCTCCGCGCTCTCGAAGCAGCCGGCAAAACGAAGCTGTCCAGCCTTCCCTACTCCATCCGCATCGTCCTTGAAAACCTCCTCCGCAACGAAGACGAGCTGTCCGTGAAGGCTGCCGACATTGAGTACGTCGCCAAGTGGGACACCAGCGCCACGGCGCAGGAGATCGCGATGAGCCCCGCGCGCGTTCTGTTGCAGGACTTCACCGGCGTTCCCTGCGTCGTTGACCTAGCCGCGATGCGCGATGCTCTCGCCAGTATGGGCGTCGACCCGAAGAAGGCAAATCCGTTGATCCCGGTGGACCTCGTGATCGACCACTCGGTGCAAGTTGACCATTTCGGCGCCGCCAATTCGTTTGAGTTAAACAGTTTGCTTGAATTCTCGCGTAACCGCGAGCGCTACGCATTCCTGAAGTGGGGCCAGTCGGCATTTCAGGATTTCCGGGCCGTGCCGCCGGAGACCGGCATTGTCCATCAGGTAAACCTCGAGTATCTCGCGCCGGTGGTGTTCACCCGCGAAATGGATGGGGAAACGGTCGCCTACCCGGACTCGCTCGTAGGAACCGACTCGCACACGACCATGATCAACGGGCTTGGCGTCGTCGGTTGGGGCGTGGGCGGTATTGAGGCCGAAGCGTGCATGTTGGGTCAGCCGATTTCGATGCTGCTGCCGCAGGTGGTTGGCGTGAAGCTGCATGGCGAGCTTCGCGAGGGCGTCACCGCGACCGACCTGGTGCTGACAGTTACCCAGATGCTCCGGAAGAAGGGCGTCGTGGGCAAATTTGTGGAGTTCTATGGCGACGGCGTCGGCGCGCTGCCGTTGGCGGATCGGGCCACGATTGCCAACATGGCTCCCGAATACGGCGCTACGATTGGCTTTTTCCCGGTGGACCACCAGTCGCTCGCCTATCTCCGGTTGTCGAATCGCAGCGACGAACAGGTGGCGCTGGTCGAGGCGTATACGAAGGCCCAAGGCCTGTTCCTCGAAGCCGCTGCGCCGGACCCGGTTTATAACGAAACGCTCGAACTGAACCTGGCGTCAGTCGTCCCGTCGCTGGCCGGGCCGAAGCGTCCACAGGATCGGATCAACCTGCCCGACGTCAAAGCCAACTTCGCCAACTTCCTGAATCGCGAGCCGAAGACCGAGGCCGGTATCGCGGATGGCGCCGTGGTGATTGCGGCGATCACAAGTTGCACTAACACGTCGAACCCTTCAGTGCTCGTCGCCGCTGGCCTCGTCGCCAAGAAGGCCGTCGAAGCGGGCCTTTCGACTAAGCCGTGGGTGAAGACTTCGCTCGCGCCGGGCTCGAAGGTCGTCATCGATTATCTGGCCGACGCGAAGCTGCTCCCGTATCTGGAAGCGCTGAAGTTCAACCTGGTCGGTTTCGGTTGCACGACTTGTATCGGCAACTCCGGCCCTCTACCGGATGATGTTTCGAAGGCCGTGAAGGACGGCAACCTGACGGTGGCCGCGGTGCTTTCCGGCAACCGGAACTTTGAAGGCCGCGTAAATCCGCAGGTGAAGGCGAACTACCTCGCTTCCCCGCCCCTCGTGGTCGCGTACGCCCTCGCCGGGCGAGTCGACCTCGATTTGCAAAACGAACCCATTGGCTTGGGCACGGACGGCGAGGACGTCTATCTGAAGGACATTTGGCCGACCGATGCCGAAGTGCAGGCCGCCGTCGCCCAATCCGTCCGCCGCGAGCACTTCGCCAAGCAGTACGCCTCTGTGTTTGATGGCGACGAAAACTGGGCCGCGATTCCGAAGCTTACCGGCGACCAATACCAGTGGGACGAGGCGTCTACCTATATCAAGCACCCACCGTACTTCGAGAACATGGCCGACCCGACGCAAGGGATCGCCGATCTGGCCAACCTCCGCGTTCTCGCCAAGCTTGGCGACTCGGTAACCACGGACCATATCTCGCCGGCCGGCAATATCGCAAAGGACTCCTCGGCTGCGGAATATCTTCTCGCGCTCGGCGTCAAGCAGAGCGACTTCAACAGCTACGGCGCCCGCCGGGGCAACCATGAAGTGATGGTGCGCGGCACCCTCGCCAACATCCGCTTGAAGAACGAAATGGCGCCCGGCACCGAGGGATCCTGGACCACCCACGTCCCTTCCGGCGAGAAGATGTGGATTTACAACGCGGCCATGAAGTATCGATCCGAAGGTGTGGGCCAGTTGATTCTGGCGGGTAAAGAATACGGATCCGGCTCCTCCCGCGACTGGGCCGCCAAGGGCGTAGCGCTGCTCGGCGTGAAGGCTGTTATCGCAGAGAGCTTTGAACGCATTCACCGGTCGAACCTGGTGGGTATGGGCGTCCTGCCGCTCGAATTCCTTAACGGCGATACCCGCGAGAGCCTCGGCTTAACCGGTCAGGAGGCGTTCTCGATTACGGGTGTGGCCGTGGCCGCCGAAGGGGACAAGATCGCCACCGTTACGGCCGACGGGAAAACGTTCCCCGTGACGGTTCGCATCGATACCCCGATGGAGATCCTTTACTACAGGAACGGCGGAATTCTGCCGTTCGTGCTTCGCCAACTCGCGGCGAAATAGCAGTATCGTGGTCCTGGAGAATTGAAGGCTTCAAGCTTTCTTCCATCGCCAAGCTGTCCGCCGCCGCGCTGGACTCTCCGGGGTTACCCGGGGAACTTGACCGCACCTCGCAACTCTGGTGCGGGAACTTCGCTGCGCTTCACGCAGATCCGTTCCTGCCCCGTCCCTCTACTCGCCGGCCCCCTTTAGTGCGGAGAGCCTTCACGCCCGAGTTGTGCATACTTTGGGTCGCGCCGACACTTGGCTTGACCCGTTTCTCGACCGTTTTCTCGCCACCTTCCCCACGCGGCCCCGTCTACGCGCCGCACTTGTCTTCCTGTGGGCGGACCCCGCGGTTCCCAACCGGCTCCCTGTAGCCAATTGGCTGCCTCCCCGGCCCCAAAATCTCTCCCGGTGGTCCGTACCTGACCTTCCCACGCCTGCCGATCTAGCTGACTTTCTCGGTATCACTCCCCGCGAACTCGCCTGGTTTTCGAGCCTGCGCCGGCCTTCTCACTATCACGTTCAACTGATTCCTAAG
>JBBQRA010000210.1:0-10482 GCA_038215275.1 Bryobacterales bacterium
AAGCCGAACCCCATGGCCAAGCCACCTACGAAGACCTCCCCGCCCCCGCATCCAAGGCCAAGTCCTACCCCGCCTGGAGCAAGGATTTCGCCAACTACCTCTTTGCCAGTCAGAAACTCGAGCTCTACCGCAGCAAGAACCTCGGCCTCGTCTCCATGCCCGGCGAATCCGAACGCGACTTCCGCATCCGCCTCAACGACGCCGCCCACGCCGCCCGCGACCAGGCCGTCACCGCGCTGCGCCAGAAGTACACGCCCAAGCTGATGATGCTCGAAGAGCGCGTCCGCAAAGCCGATCAGGTGATTCAACGCGAAGCCCAGCAGGCCTCCGCCGCCAAAGTCCAAACCGGCCTCTCCATCGCCTCCGGCATCCTCGGCGCCTTCCTCGGCCGTGGCTTCAGCAAGTCCACCGTCGGCTCCGTCGGCACGGCCGCCCGTTCCGTGGGTCGCGCCAGCAAGGAATCCAGCGACGTCGCCCGCGCCGAAGAAAACCTCCAAGCCACCCTGCAGCAAAAGGCCGACCTCGAACAGCAACTGCAGGATGAAATCACCACCATGCAGATGAAGTTCGACGCCCTCAACGAACCCCTGGAGACGACCATCATCGCCCCCAAAAAGACCAACCTTAGCGTAAAGTTCTTCTCGCTCTGCTGGCGGCCCGAGTAACTACGGTACCCACTCCCCCACAAAGATATTGAACTCAAACCGGCTGGTCGTCTTCCACGAACTCGAAAACACCAGCTTCTTCCCGTCCGGCGAAAACTCCGGAAACGACGTAAACCCGCCGAAGCTCGTAATCTGCTCCTGCCCACTCCCATCCAGGTTCACCTGATACAACTCAAAGTCCCGCCCATCGCACTTGTGCTGGTTCGAACTGAAGATAATCTTCTTCCCGTCCGGAGTAAACGTCGGCGCAAAATTCGCGCAATTATTGTTCGTGATCTGCTTGCCGTTCCCGCCGTCGGCATCGCTCACCCAAAGCTCCATCTTCATCGGCGCCGTCAGGTGCTCTTTCAGCAACGCATCGTAACGCGCCATCCCCTCCGGCGTCGTCGGATGGTTCGCCCGCCACACAATCTTCTTCCCGTCCTTCGAAAATACCGCCCCGCCGTCGTACCCGCGCTTCGTCGTCAACCGCTTCTTATCCGATCCATCCGGCTTCATCGACCACAAATCCAAATCACCCGACTCCATCGACGTATAAATCATCCGGTTCGTCTTGTAATTCACCGTCGCCTCGGCGTCATATCCCGGCATGTCCGTCAGCTTCTTCACAATCTTGCCGTTCAAATCGGCGACGAACAATTCATACCCCGGAAACACCCCCCACAAGTAGCCCTTCGACCGGTCGGGCGGCGGCGGGCATCCCGGCCCCGCATCATGCGTCGAGCCATACACAATATGCTTGTTGTCCTTCAGAAAGTAAGCGCAAGTCGTCCGCCCCTTCCCGGTCGACACCATCTTTTGCTCACTGCCATCGGCATTCATCGTGAAGATCTGGTCGCACTCCAGCTTCTCCCGCGTCGACTGAAACACCAGCTTCTTCCCATCCGGGGCCCAGTACGCCTCCGCGTTCTGGCCCCCGTTGGTCAGCTGCTGAATATTCCGGAGATGCTTCGACTCCTGCGCCCCCGCACCCACCGCCAACACAAAGATCAAAAGCATTCTCATGTTCTACCGTCCTTCGTACAAATCGCGCCCGGCCACTAGGGCCTTCATCTTCCCGTCCGCCACGCTCCGCTGCAACATCCAGAAGCCGCAGTCCGGATGCACATACGGAATCCGATCCGCTCCCAGAATCTTCGCCGCATGTTCAATCCGCCGCGCAATCAGTTCCGGCGACTCAATCTGCGTGTCTTTAATATCGATCACGCTCAGGCCCAGCCCGATCTTCGGATCCAGTTCCTTGAAGTGCTCAAGCTCGTCATACCCGCGCCGCGCAAACTCGAGAATGTAGTGGTTCGCGTGCATGCCATTCAGGAACGGCATCAGATCCTTCCAAAAGCCCTTCTGCACGCTCTGCCCGCCGTAGTTGCCGAAGCAGATGTGAACTCCCCGGTCGCCCTTGATCCCGTCGAGCACCTCGTTCATCGCCACCAGCGCCCACTCCCGGTCCTCCGGATGGCCGCTGATATTGGCCTCATCAATCTGGATGATCTCGGCGTCAATCATCTCCATCTGCGCCCGCAGCACCCTCGCAATCGCCAGGCACAGTTCATCGCGCTTCTTGTAATGCCGGTCCGTCAACACCTTCGTCAGCATGTGCGGGCCCGTACACGTGAACTTGGTTTTCGACGTCGTCAACGTTTTCGTAAAGTCATAGTCCCGCTGCAAGTTCAGCAGCCCCTCGCCCACTTCGTCGTACACAATCCCCGCCGGATCCGTCCGGTAGGTCAACTGCGCATCCGCCCGGAACTCCTTGATGTCGGTCACCGAAAACTTCGTCCGGATCCCGGACATCCGGCTGATGAAGTAATCAATCATGCCGTTCGTCTCGGGGTGGCTCGGGTCAAACCGGTTCAATTCCCCGTCCGCCACCACATCAATCCCAGCCAGTTCCTGCGTCTTCAGCACCACCATAATCGCGTCGCGCAGCGCGCCCCGCGAAGTATTATTGAAGAGCCATTGCGGGGTCGGATAGCTGCCGACCACAGTTGTCAAAATGGACATAAGCCCTCATTGTATCTAGATGCCCCTGCTCGCTCTGTTCGCCGCAGCCGCGCTCCACTTCACCACCCAGACCATCGCTACCGATCTGAAGGGCGGCTACCAGGTCGTCGCCGTCGACATGAACAAAGACGGCCGCCCCGATCTCCTCGCCCTCGGCAGCGGCATGTCCGAACTCGTCTGGTACGAAAACCCCACCTGGAAGCGCCACGTCATCGTCAGCGGCGTCAAGCGCATGATCAACGTCTGGCCCATGGACGTCGACCACGACGGCACCCCGGAACTCCTCCTCGCCCATCTTTTTGAAAACGAAGCCGCCCGCTCCGCCGGGGCCGTCAGCTTTCTCAAGTTCGACGGCGCAAACTGGCAGATCCGCGAAATCGACCGCCTTACCACCAGCCATCGCATCCGCAGCGCCAACGGCCTCTTCATCAACTCCCCCCTCACCGGCGCCAGTGCCGTCGCCCCCGAATACCGCGAGCACACCCCGCTCGTTGCCTACCAGCCCAACGGTTTTGAACGCCGTCAGATCTCCGCCGACGATGAAGGCGTCGTCCACGGCCTCTATATCTACGATTGGAACGGAGACGGCCTCGACGACGTCCTCACCGCCAGCTTCCGTGGCATCTGGGTCAACCTCGCCCAGGGCGATGGCAACTGGACCCGCCAGCAAATCACCCCCGGCGACCCCGCCCCCTGGCCCAAATCCGGCAGCTCCGACGTCGCCGTCGGCCACCTGAAGAAGGAGCGCCTCCTCGCCGCCGTCGAACCCTGGCACGGCCACCAAGTCGCCATCTACCGCCAAAAGAACAACGCGTGGCAGCGCCAAGTCATCGATGACACCCTCACCGACGGCCACACCATTCTCACCGCCGACTTCGACGGCGACGGCCGCGACGAGATCCTCGCCGGCTTCCGTCAAGGCAAACGCGGCGTCTACCTTTACCGCGAACAAAAGGGCAAATGGATCCGCCAGATCCTCTCGGAAGGCGAAATCGCCGCCGCCGGCTGCGTCATCGCCGACTTCAACGCCGACCGCAAACCCGACATCGCCTGTATCGGCTCCACCACCGCCAACCTCCTCCTCTGGACCCAGGATTAACTTCATGGACATCCGCCCCTACACCCCCGCCGACCACGCCGCCTGCGCCGCCCTCTGCGGCCCCTTCACCCCGCCGCCCCACTTTTCCGTCCTCGATCACGACGGCCAGATCCTTGGCTGCGGCGGCTTCACCAACGACGGCGAACTCGTACTCGGCGCCATCCATCCAGACTTCCGCCGCCAAGGCCTCGGCCGCTTCCTCCTCCTCGCCCGCCTCCGGGAACTGGCCAAACTCCCCGGCCTCACTCACGCCCGCCTCCAAGCCCCCGCCGGCTTTGAAGCCTTCTACGCCAAACAAGGCTTCAAGCCCACCCCCATCCCCGGCCAGTTCCAACTCCGCCTCAACGTCTGTCCCTAGCCACCGCCCGCCACCGCACCACCGCCTCCCGCGCCTCCACAAAGCTCGTATACAAAGGAGCCAACCCCAGCACCAGCCGGTCCGGCCATTCCCAGTCCACCATCACCCTGTGCTCCTCCTCCAGCACCCGCGCCACCCGCTCCGCCCCCTCCTGCCGGATCGTCACCCGCCCCACCCCCAACTCCGCCCCGTCCCCCACCAACTCGACAACATACTCTCCCAGCGTCCGCGCCTTCGCCGCCAACGCCCCCACCCCCGCCTCCAGCGTCAGATCCAACCCCGGCTCCGCCGCCGCCACCGCCAGCCCCGAATTCACACCAGGGTCCCCCATCTCGCTGAAATACCGCGGCGCCCCCGGCCCCCCGCACAAGAACCCCTCCAGGCTGCCCCGGATTAGCGGATCCCGCAACACCATCACCCCCGCCTCCCCCGTCACGTCCCGCCCCACCAGCCCCTCCCCCAGTTCCACCTCCGTCCCCACAATCAAACTCAACTTCTCCGCCACCCGCTGCGTCACTGCTCCCCAGTCCCGCTCCAGCCGCCGCCCCCAACTCTCCTCCACCGCCCCCTGCATCACCCCCACCGCCGCCTTCGGCAGCCGCCCCAGCAGATGCCCCCGCAAGTACACCGCCGGTTCCTCATCAAAAACGAACCGGTCCCGGAACCGCGCCAGCGGATCCCGCCGGTCCGCCGCAATCGCGTACTGCACACTCCAAAGCGAAGGATCCATATACGCTACACTAACTGCTTGCGATCCCCGCGGGTAACAGTAGTCATCCCTACTCTCTCGGCCGACGCTGCCCTCTGGGACTGTGTCCAATCCCTCCAGCATCAATCGTTCCGGGAATTCCAAACCGTCATTGTCGATAACAGCGGCCGCCAACTCGCGAGCCTTGGTCCCCCAGTCGAAGCAGCAATTCTGAACCCACCCGCCAACATCGGCTTCGGCGCCGCCATCAATCTCGGCGCCCGCGAATTCCCCTCCGAATTCATCGCCGCCCTCAACGACGACGCCGTCGCCGACCCCGAATGGCTCGCCACCCTCGTCGCCGCCCTTGATGCCCATCCCCGCGCCGGCATGGCCGCCAGCCACATCGAACACGAATCCGCCGGCCTCCTCATCGCCATCGACGGCTCCAGCAAGCAGCGCCTCCCCGCCCCGCTCGAAGACGACGATTGCCTCCTCCCAAGTGGCGCCGCGGCCCTCTACCGCCTCGAACTCTTCACCAAACTTGGCGGTTTCGACGAATCGTTCTTTCTCTACTGCGAAGACACCGACCTCGGACTCCGTGCCCATTGGGCCGGCTGGACCTGCCGCTATTCCGCCGCCGCCCGCGTCCTCCATCGTTACTCCCATTCCGCCGGCCGCGCCTCCGCCCTCAAGGCCTACCTCGTCGAACGCAACCGCCTCTTCCTCGTTTGGAAGTGCTTCCCCCTCCGCCGCCTCGTCCTCGTCCCGTTCGCCACTCTCTATCGTTACGGGCTCCACCTCTCCGCCCTCCTCGAAGGCCGAGGCGCCGCCGGCGAATTCCACGCCTCCGGCCAAAGCCCCCTCCAACTCCCCCTCTTCGTCCTCCGTGCCCACTGGGAAATGCTCCTAGCCCTCCCCCGCCTCCTCGCCGCCCGCCGCGAAATCCGCCGCACCGCCAAGATCTCGCCAGAAGCCTTCTGCGAATTCCTCGACCGCCATCAGATCACCCTCCCCGAGGTCGCCGCCGCGTGATCACGCCCCAACACGCCAACGCCCTCATGATCCTCATCCCCGCCTACAATGAAGGCGGGGCCATTCGCCGCGTAGTCAACGAAGTCCGCCAACTCCTCCCCCAAATCCCCGTCCTCGTCATCGACGACTGCTCGACTGACGATACCCGCACCGAAGCCCTCACCGCCGGCGCCGGCGTCATCTCCGTCCCCTACCACCTCGGCCTCGGCGGTTGCGTCCAGGCCGGCTATCGCTACGCCTACGACGCCGGCTTCTCCTACGTCATCCGCATCGACGGCGACGGCCAGCACGACCCCCAATTCATCCCCACCCTCTTCCGCGCCCTCCGCGACTCCCGCGTCCAAATGGTCATCGGCTCCCGCTACCTCAATGGCAAAGTACCCGCCACCTCCTTCGCCCGCGGCATCGGCATCTGGTTCTTCCGCCAGGTCCTCAAGCTCATCCTGGAGAAAGAGGTCCACGACCCCACCTCCGGCTTCGTCGGCGTCAACCGCCAGGCCCTCGAAGTCTTCGCCCGCAGCTTCCCCCTCGAATACCCTGAAATTGAAGCGCTCGTCGTGCTCCAGCGCCGCCAGTTCCGCTTTGAAGAAGTGCCCGTCATCATGCGCCCCCGCATGGCCGGCGTCAGCACCATCACCGCTCTCAAGTCTTTCTACTACGTCCTCCACGTGCTTCTCGGCGTCGTCGTGAATATCCTGAAGTATGAGGGCAAACGCCGAAAAGGATAGGTAAGGAAAACAAGCTATGGATCGTCTATTAAACGTCGTCGCCGGCATGAGCGTCCTGCTCATCGGACTCGTCTTCTTCGCCATCCGCCGCGCCCACATCCGCGTCGAGTACTCTGTCAGTTGGCTCAGCGCCGCTCTCGTCATGCTCGTCCTCTCGCAGTGGCAGTGGGCCCTCGGCCAGTTCGCCGAATTCCTCGGCGTCAACAACGCCCCCTTCGCCCTCCTGCTCATCATCCTCAGCCTCTTTCTCATCGTCTTCTTCCGCTTCTCCGTCATTATCAGCGATCTCAAAGACGCCAACATCGCCCTGACGCAAAAACTAGCCATCATCGAATATCAACTGCAGCATGTCCAAGAAAAACAATCCCCCTCCCGCGACGCCTAACCCTGCCGCCACCCCCCCTCCGGCTTGGTGGCCCCTCGCGGCCGGTCTGCTTCTTCTGGCTTTCACCCTGCTCGAAATCTATGGCCCGGCTCTCAACGGCCCGTTCCTTTTCGACGACCGCTACCTCCCCTTCCTCGTCCCGGGCTTCGCCGACAATCCCCTTAGCGCCTGGGTCGTCGGCGTCCGCCCCATGCTCATGGTCACCTACTGGGCCAACACCCGCATGTTCGGCCTGGACCCCTATTGGTTCCATATCGTCAACCTCATCCTCCACGCCGCCGCCGGCGTCTGCGTCTGGTTCATCGCCAAAAAACTCACGCAGCACAAGGTCCTCTCGGCCTTCTGCGCGCTCGTCTTCCTCCTCCACCCCCTCCAAACCGAGTCGGTCAGCTATATCGCCAGCCGCTCGGAAGTCGCCGCCGGCCTCTTCTTCCTCGCCGCCTGGGCCGTCTTCCTCTACCGCAAGAAACAGGCCATTGGCATCGGCGAAACTATCCTCGTCATGGCCCTCTACGGCTTGGCCGTCCTCACCAAGGAGCACACCGTCGTCCTCATCGCCGTCCTCCTGCTGACGGACTACTTCTTCAACCCCGGCTTCACCCTCGAAGGCATCAAGAAAAATTGGAAGCTCTATGGCGGTCTCGTCCTGGCCGGCATCGCCCCCGTCCTCTTCCTCCTCCGCACCCTCCGCTTCGCCGACTCCGCCGGCTTCAACATGAAGGACCTCACGGCCACCGACTACCTCCTCACCCAGGTCCGCGCCCTCTGGGTCTACGTCCGCCTCTATCTCCTCCCCATCCAGCAGAACCTCGACTACGACATGCCCATCTCCCGCTCCCTGTTCGACTACGGAGCCGGCCTCTGCCTCCTCAGTTGGCTCGTCCTCGCCGCCATCGCCTGGGTCAAGCGCAAGCAGTGGCCCCTCGCCAGCTTCGGCTTCTTCCTCTTCCTCCTCCTCCTCGCCCCCACCTCCTCCTTCCTCCCCATCCGCGACGTCCTCGTCGAACGCCGCATGTATATGGCGGTCTTCGCCCTCAGCCTCATCGCCGTCGAATTCCTCCGCCGCTGGAAGACCTCCACCACCACCCTCGCCGCCGTCACCGCCGTGGCCTGCGTCGCCCTCATGGCCGTCACCTACCAGCGCAACGCCGTCTGGAGCTCGGCCCTCGCCCTCTGGTCGGACTCCGCCTCCAAGTCCCCCAACAAAGCCCGCCCTCACTTCCAACTCGCCTACGCCCACTATGAAAAGGGCCAGTGCCTCGAAGCCACCCGCGCCTACGCCCGCGCCGCCGAACTCCAAACCCCCGACGACCATCTCTACGTCGACTGGGCCCTCGCCCTCGACTGCGCGGGGCAACCCGCCCTCGCCCTCTCCCGCCTCGAAGACGCCAACCGCATCAAGCCCTCGGCCCATAACTACGCACTCATGGGCATGATCCGCGGCAAGACCCAGCAGTACGACGAAGGCCTCGCCGCCCTCACCGAAGCCGAAAAGCTCAACCCTCAGTTCTCCATGCTCTACGCCTACCGCGGCAACATCTTCTTCGCCCGCGGCGAACTCGACCCCGCCATCGCCGAGTTCCGGAAGGCGCTGACCATCGAGCCCCAACTCGCTGCCGCCGCCCAGGGCCTCCGCAACGTCCAGAACGCCAAGGCCAAGGCCGATGCGAATCGGCGTTAACGCCCTCTACCTCCTCCCTGGCGAAGTCGGAGGCACCGAAATCTATCTCCGCAACCTCCTCCAGGCCCTCGCTCAGGAGCCGGACGACCACGAGTACATCCTCTTCACGAACCGCGAAACCGGCCCCGACCTCGCCCCCGCAGACCCCCGCTTCCAAGTCTGGCCCCAGCCCGTCAAAGCCCGTTTCCGGCCCGGCCGCATCCTCTGGGAGCAGTTTGTCCTCTCGACCGGCGACTGCGACGTGCTCTTGAACCCCGGCTTCACCGCCCCGTGGTCCACCCATTGCCCGCAACTGACTTGGATCCACGATCTCCAGCACAAGCGCCACCCCGAGTACTTCAAAACCGCCGACCTCCTAGCCTGGCGCTTCCTCGTCTGGACGGCCGCCCGCCGCTCGGCGGCCATCATGACCTTGAGCGAGAAGTCGAAGGAGGACATCCACGAGATTTACAAAGTCCCCCTCGACCGCATCCACATAGCTCCGCCCGGAGTCGGCGAAGTCTTCCCCACCCTCAACGCCAAGAGAACCGAACCCATCGTCCTCTGCGTCTCGACGCTCCACCCCCACAAAGGCATCGAGACCCTGCTAGAAGCATTCGAGAAGTTCCGCCAAACCCACCCCGAATACCGCCTCGTCCTAGCCGGCATGAAAGGCTTCCACACGAAAGCGATCGAGGCCAAGGCCGGCCCGAACGTCGAGATCACGGGCTGGCTGGAGCGAGAGGACTTGTACGACCTCTACCGCCGGGCCAGCCTCTTCGTCTTCCCCTCAACGTTTGAAGGCTTCGGCATGCCGATCTTGGAGGCGATGGCCGCCGGTCTCCCGACCATCTGCGCCGACGCCCGCCCAATGCGAGAGGTCAGCGCCGACGGCGCCCTCCACTTCCCCCCGGGAAACGTTGCCGCCCTCGCCGAGCAAATGGAAAAAGCCCTAACGACTCCCGGCTTAATCCAAAGAGGAAAACAAAGAGCCAGCGAATTCACCTGGCAGAAAACGGCACAGGCCGCCCTCCGCGCCGCGGCGGCGACGAAGCGCGAATCTCGGCGGTAGAGCACCCGCACGAACTGGCTTGACCCGCCACGAGGGGTAGCGTAATTTGAAGTTAAGACGATCCATCTCAAACCCGAGCAGGAACGGATCATCCAAGGGGAGATCCTCCGCGGCCATTTCCGCGACGTGGAGGAGGTGTTGGATCATGCGCTCGCGGCCTTGCTGGAAACAGCGCCCATCGCGCAGCCCCCGGTAAAAAGCCCAAAAAGCCTCGTCGCGGTGTTGAGCGAACCTCCATTTGCGGGCTCGGAGTTGAACCTTGAGAGACAGAAGGATTACCCAAGGCCCGTTAACCTTTGAGCGGCTATCTCATTGATACAAACGTCCTCTCGGAGTTTTCTATGTGAGCGTGCTAACGTTGGCCGAAATCCGGTGCGGCATCGAACTCCTGCCGGATAGCAGACGGCGCCATCAGTTGGAGCTGTGGCTGGAAGTAGACTTATTCAGATCGCTGGTGGCCGCGAACATCCTGCCGGTCACACAATCCAGTCGGGGACCGTTGGGAGGCAGCACGGCGTGTGCCCATTGAGAAAGACGATGTTGTGCTGGGAGACCGCGCCTACTCCAACGCCGCCGGCATCGCGCATGTGGTGGCGGCCGGTGGTGACGTCCTGTTCCGGCTCAACTGGCAAACCCTGCCGCTGCATCTTCGGCGCTAACGAAAACTTGACCACCTGTACTCGGATAGAGTTGCCCCCACGTGAATCAGGACTGGAAACGGTAGATGCTGCTGACGACACATCACCATCCGCGCCGGTAGGCGCGCTGGCCTGATGCGTGCCGAGGGA
>JBBQRA010000211.1:0-10458 GCA_038215275.1 Bryobacterales bacterium
ATAGACTTTTAACGCATGCGACAGGCTCGTGCCAACGCGTTCGCTTTGGATGATCATGGCGGCGAGCGACTTGATGTCTTCAATACCGGTGCGGCGGACGAGTTGCTGGAAGGCCTTGCTGCGGTCCTGGCCGGCCTTCACCTGCATGACGACGGTGAAGAATTCTGCGGAGAGTTCGGGGTAGATGAACTGCATCTCCTCGCAGACGCGAGTGATGGCCTGGTCGAGGGCGAGGCCGGTGCCGAGGACAATACCGAGGAGGTCGACCGTGTCGGGGAGCGACTCCTGGAGCTTGTTCCGATAGCGCTTCATGAGGCGGTAGAGCACCTGTTTGGGCAGGAGCCAACCAAGGAGAACGGCGGGCGCGAGGCCGAGGGCACGGCTGAGGATTGGCTTGTCGTCCGGCTGCACAAACCAAGAGCCGAGCAAGAGCGCGAGCAGGAAAAGCAGGTTGAACATCGC
The DNA here is from genome assembly GCA_038215275.1 of Bryobacterales bacterium. Taxonomy (GTDB): domain Bacteria; phylum Acidobacteriota; class Terriglobia; order Bryobacterales; family Bryobacteraceae. Next base: position 463 of record JBBQRA010000211.1, read on the forward strand.
GTAGTAGCCCAACGCTTCGCGGCGGCGAATGCCGGCTTGACGGAGGAGGAGTTCGCTTTCTTCGAGGACGCTGTCGACGCCGGGTACCAAGTTGATGATGTACAGGAAGCGTTCCCAGAAGCCGGTGCCAAACTGGCGGCGCTTCTGAGCGCCGCGGCCTCCGCGGCTGATGGACATGAGTTCGTCGAGCCGGTCGTCGAGCGGATTCTCCGGCGGCTGCAACAGTTGAAGGCCGCTCCAGAGCAGGGCGGCGACCACGGCGAAACTAAGGACGAAGAAAAGCGCGGTGATCATATTTTGGGGCTGGATAACTTCCGAATCACGAGGATGCCAACGACTTCAGAAATGACGCCGTAGGCGAAGAACTTACTGCCGACTGGGTCGTTCACGAGGACGTCGATGTATTCCGGCTTCATCACCCACAAAGCGAGCGCGAAGAAGATGGGCATGCCGCAGAGGAGCGCGGCAGACCAACGCTGCTGGGCGGTGGCGGCCTTCATTTTTTCCTGCAGGGCGAGGCGTTCGCGGACGAGCGTCGAGAGGTTCTCGAGAACAGAGACCATGTTGGCGCCGGTCTGTCGTTGCAGGATCAGGCCGGTGATGAAGAACTTAAGATCGATGAGCGGCACGCGGTCACCGAGATTGTGCAGTGCGGCGTCGAGCGTAGAGCCGAGAGACATTTCCTCCATCAGCTTCTTGAACTCCTGCTTGACGGGATCGGAGGCTTCAGTGGAGATCGTCTCAAGACCCGACTGAATATTGTGGCCCGCCTTCATGGAACGGTTAAACAAGTCGATAGCGTCCGGCAGTTGATGTTCGAACTTGGCGAGACGAGCGGCTCGCTGGCGAAAGACATACGCGATCGGAGCGAAGCCGATGAGGCTCGAAAACAAAAGACGGATCAACATCGACGGGATGAACAAACCCAGGAGCAGGAAGAAGACGACGAAGAGGATGAGGCTTAGGCCGATGACGTCGGTGGCTTGATGCTTCAGGTCGGCCTGGCGGATGGATTTCTGCAGGCGGCCCACTACGCCACCCCAACTGAACAGGTCGGCGAGAAAGGCGAACGAACCGCGCTCTTCGCGACGGACGAGGTCGCCGCGGCCGGAGGCGCGGACGCCGTTGCGGGCGCGGAGTTCGCGGAGGCGTGAGCCAAGGACATCGGCGGCCTGCTGCTGCGGCACGCTGAAGACGTAGTAGCCGGCGGCAAGGAAGGCGAGGCTGAAGATGAGGAAGGCGACGAAGAAGAAGGACATCTAGTCGACGACCTCCTGCACTTCGTCATAAATAGCGTCGTTCAGTTTGGTGCCGTAAGCTTTGATGCGCTGGGCGACATGGGGGCGGTAGCCGGTACCTCTGAAGCGGCCAAGTACTCGGCCTCCGGCGGAGATGCCCTCGCGCTCGAAAACGAAAATATCTTCTATTCGCACTTGGTCGCCTTCGATGCCGACCACCTCGGCGATGGAGACGATCTTGCGGGTTCCGTCCGTCAGCCGCGCGCAGTGGACCACGAGCTGGACGGCGCTGGCGAGCATCTGGCGGATGACGCGATCCGGGATGGACGAACTCGCCATCATCACCATCGTCTCGAGACGCGAGAAGGCGTCGCGGCCCGTGTTGGCGTGGGTGGTGGTCATGGAGCCGTCGTGGCCCGTGTTCATGGCTTGCATCATGTCCATCGCTTCCGGCCCGCGGCACTCGCCGATGACGATGCGCTCGGGGCGCATACGGAGCGCGTTGATGACGAGGTCGCGCTGCGTGATGGCGCCCGCACCTTCAATGTTCATTGGACGGGTTTCGAGGCGGACGATGTGCTCCTGCTGCAGCGTAAGTTCGGCGGTATCTTCAATCGTCACGATGCGCTCGTCTTCGGGGATGAAGCGCGAGAGCGTGTTCAGCATCGTGGTCTTGCCGGAGCCGGAGCCGCCGGAGACGACGATGTTCAGCCGGGCGCGGACGGCGCCGGCGAGGAACTGGTACATGCCCGGCGTGAACGTTTCGAGTTTGATGAGATCGTCGATGGTAAGTTGCCGCTTGCCGAAGCGGCGGATGGACATCACCGGCCCGATGAGCGAGAGCGGGGGGATGACGGCGCACATGCGGCTGCCGTCGGCGAGACGGGCGTCGACTATGGGTGAGGAGTCGTCGATGCGGCGGCCGATGTTGGAGACGATGCGGTCGATGATCATGCGCAGGTGGGCATGATCCTTGAAGCGGATGTCGGTTTCGACGACCTTGCCATTGCGCTCGACATAGACCGAGTCCGGGCCGTTCACCATGATGTCGCTGATGGTGGGGTCTTTGAAAAGGATCTCGAGCGGCCCGAGACCGAATATTTCGTCGAGCACCTCTTCGATGAGACGGTCGCGCTCCACCTGCGTGAGCGGGATGTTCTCTTCGCGGACGATGCGCTCGATGTGGATGCCGAGTTGCTCGCGGACGCCGTCTTTATTTAGAGCACGAAGCTGATCTGGCGTGAGCAGCAGCAGCAGCTTGGCATGCACTTTCGACCGGATGCTCTGCCACCGGGCGTTGCCCGTGGTGGGGCCGGTGGTGGCTCCGGGAGTGGGTCGGGCTGGAGAGCGGGTGGCCATTCGGGATTACGCTGCCTGCTCCCGTTTCACGCCGGTGGCCTTGTCGACGAAGGCTCGCAAGGTCTTGTCCATTTCAGCGAAGGTCTGCCGGTCGGTTACCAAAGGCCGGGCCTTGTTGATGCTGGCGAGCATGGCGCCGGATTCGGGGATGCCGTAGAATACGGGCTGGCTCAAGGTCTGCTTTACCTGGTCGAGCGTGGCGTACTGCGCGGCGGGCTTCTTCTGATACTTGTTGATCAGAATCCGGATCTGGTCCTGAGTGAAGCCGAGGCGCATCAGATAACCGAGGTAGCGCTGGGCGTTGCGGACGGCGGGGAACTCCTGCGTGGCGACGAGGAAGACGGAGGTTGAAACCTGGAGCGCGGCGAGGGCAAGATCGTCGTTGATGTTGCGGCCGGCATCGATGACGATGCATTCGTACTTTTCGACAAGGAATGTGGCGAACTCGCGCAGCATGGAGTCAGTGAACGCTCCGCGATTGGCTTCGAGCGCATCGGGAGGGCCGACGTAGAAGAAGCCCGCGGGGTCGCGGGAGACGAAGCCTTCAAAGAGCGTCTGGTCCATCCGGTCGAGGTTTTCGCCGACTTCGGCGAGAGTATATTGGGGGGCGGCGCCGAGCATCATCGCGACGTCGTTGGCGGCCCAATCGAGATCGAGCAGCACGGTCTGCTTTTTCCGCTGCGCTTGAATTGTGGCAAAGTTGACGGCCAGGGACGTGGTGCCCACGCCGCCCTTGGCGCCGAGGAAGGTATAGATTTTGCCGAGTTGGCTGCCGCCGCTGACGGCGCGGCGGGGGGCGCGGTCGAGGCGAAGGAGGGCGTCGCGCAGGTCGCTGCGTTTGAGCGGCATGGTGAGATAGTCCGTGGCGCCCGCGCGAATGGTGAGGAGGATACTCTCGCCGTCTTCGCTATAGTCCGTGGTCAGGATGTAGAGTTCGGGCACGGCTTGGCGCAGTTTCTCGAGGGCCTTCAGCCCGCCGACGGGATCGCCGGAGATGTCGAGCAGCAGCGCGGCTTCGGGGAAGCGGTCGAGCTCCTGTAGGACGCGAATATAGAGATTGGCCGAGACATCGACGAACTCGGTGAGGACGCGGGCGCTGGGAGTGGCGGCCACGGCGTCGCGCACCAGTTCCCGGAGTTGCTCGTCGGCGGAGGCGATCATCAATGTAAACGACATGCGGTCTCGAAGGTCTCCTTACGGGGTACAGGCGCCGGTTTCGGCATCGCAGCCGGCGCTTTCAACCGGCAGAGAGGTTTGGAAATTGGGAAGGCTCACTGGAGGCAAGCCAAGGAAGGCCATGAAGGCGCGGAACTGGTAGCCGGTGACGCGAATGGTGACCGCGTCGGGGACGCACTCTGTGGAGCAGTCGCCGCCGGAGCAGTTGAAGTCGATGAGGGATCCGGTCTCGGGGTCACGTTGAAAGTAGTCGATCTCGATGGTCGCGCCGCCGGACTGGAACTCGAGCTGGTCCATGTTCGTGGGCACATTCGCACGCATGAAAGTGCGAACGTTGTCGCCCGCGCTCTGATAACAATGAGTGACGGCATAGCGCGCGCCGATGCGCGTCCATTCGACGACAGAGTGCCAGGTCCAGAGCAGTTGCGCCGTGAAGACGATCATGAACGTCAGCGGGATGAGTACGCCCGCCGAGACGATGACGTATTCAAGCGAGGCTTGGCCCCGTTTGCGGCGCATCAGTTCCCTCCTACCGGCATGCGCACGAGCGGGCGCAAGGCAAAGGTTTCGGCGGCATTGAAGAACGGGATGTTCGGCCGCATGGGGAAACCGTCGGTGAAGGAAACGACAATGAAATCAGGGCTTCGACCGCCTTGGGCGATGTCGCATCCCGTGGCCGAGCAATCGCATTCCCCGAGTTGGGCCGTATCGGGGTCGACCCGTTCCAGGCGAATCCGGATCTGATCGGCCGTAAGGTTGGGAATGATCTCGGCGCCGGCGCTTTCGCCCGCGCCGCGCAGAGCGAGGGTTTTGGCTTGGGTCAACTGAACATCGGACTCATCGCAGAAGTTCAGGCCCGGCTGCTGAGCCGTGTAGCGCGCCACCGTTTGCAGCATTTTATGGAGTGTGTAGAACGTGTAGCTGATGCGGCCAAACTCGATGAGGCCCCAGAGCAGCATCATCAGAATCGGAAGGAAGAGCACCGCTTCAAGTAGGGAGGTTCCGCGTTGGGTGGGGCGGCGTCTCATTGGTGCAGCACCACCTTGCCGGGCCCTGCAAATTGGGTGCATCCGTCGATGCGGCCTTGCTTGACGGGGATGCGGCTGCCGAGATAGAGCGCGGCGAAGCGGCCATTCTGGTCGGCTGCGTTGATGGTGGAATCGTTCGCCGCGGGCTCAATCAGAAACTGCCGGAAGCCCAGGACCACCATGGTCGACCCGGCCGCGGTTTCGACGATGGGCACCGTGATGATCCGCCGATTGTTGCCCGTATAGGCGGTGTAGTCTTCGACGTCGGTAAGGTCAGAGTCGGCCGGGTTGGCGGCGATGACGGTGTCGGACTCATTGACCGCGTTGCAGACAGCGGGCACGGTTGCGTTGTCGAAACGGGCGGCGAGTCCGCAGAGAAACGTCGAGACCTGGCTGGCAACCCGATTGGCATTGCAGGCGAGCGGGGCGGCGTTCACCCACACCGGCTCTTCCGCATTAACGCGGAGGCAGTACGTAGCGGGGTCGGATGCGGGCGGCAGGCCCTGGGAGCCGATGCGATAGAGTTGGGTGAGTTCGTCAGCGAGGAACGTCGCGCCCTCGTTGTAGCGATTGAGCATGACGTAGGGGACGCGGGACGTGGTGTTAGCGAGCGCGCCGGGCGTGGGCCCACCGGTACAAAGATAGCCGAGCGTGTAGCGGATTCCGGGCACGAAACCGAAGTCGACCGTGTCTTCAATGGAGATGGCTTGGACCGCAATGGGCTCGACGCCGCACGCTTGGCAAACCGGGGCGCTTTGCCCGGCGACCGATTGCGCCGCAAGGTTGATCCGGCCATCAAGGCCGATGGCGAGAAAGCGCCAGAAGATGGTCGGCGCTTCGCCCCGGACCACCACCCGGACATGCTTCGCCGTCGCCCCGCCGGCTTCCCCGCCGGTGGACCCTTCGGAGCCGATGGCGGCGGAGGACGCATCGTAGAAGCTTAGCGTGGGCTCTTCACTGTTCAATGTGCCGTTGCTTTCGCCGATGGTGGAGCCGCCGAAGTCATACTTATTCGCAACACCGCTGGACGCGTCGATGGGGATCCGCGCGTAGGCCGTAGCTGCTTCGATGGACGCTTCCGTGCCGTTCAAGCGCTGCGCCGCCGCAATAGCCATCGCATTGGCTGCGGTTTTCAGCTCGTTGCGGGCCATGTAGAGGCGGCCAAGATCAATGGCAAAGCCCATGAAGCCGAAGAAAACCGGCACCATCAGCACGAGCACCTGCATGGACACACTGCCGCGCCTGCGGCCGCGCCGCGACACATCCGGACGATTACTTCTTGGGTTCCTGATGTCCACTGGGGCCGATGAACTCCGGGCTGGACTTCTTCTTCTTAGCTTTCGGTTTCTTTAAGCCGGCATCTTTGTCGTCCTTGGTGGCGGGTAGATACTCTTCGACGGTATCTGGCAGCGACACTTTCTCACCGGCTGGCACCGGGCGCACGAACCGCGGGGTCACGACAACTAGAAGCTCGTCGTTGGTCTTCCGAATGGACCGGCTGCGGAACAGTTGACCGAGAATGGGCACATCGCCGAGCCATTTCACGCGGCTGAGGCTTTGGATCACGCGGCTATCGATCAACCCGGCGACGGCAAAGCTTTCGCCGTCCTTCAGGATCGCTTCGGTCTCGGCGACCCGCGTGGCGACAGCGGGAATCAGGAACCCTTGCAGCGTGACCGCATTGGCATAATCGAGTGAACTGACCTGGGGACGGACTTTTAAGTGGATGCCGCCAGACGCGGTGACCGTTGGAGTGAAATCCAGTTGCACGCCGAACTTCTTGAACTGCACAGTGACTACCGGCGCGGTGGCGCCGCCGGTGGATGTAGCGGTCAACGTGGGAAACGGGAACTCGCCACCGGCCAGGAAGCTGGCTTCTTTGCCCTCGAGCGCGATGAGATTCGGTTCGGCCAGTACCTGCAGAAGATTGCGCGCCTGCATAGCTCGGATGGTGGCGCCGAGGTTGAGATCAGGCCGGAAGACGAACAGGTTCAGCAGGTCGGAGAAGTTGAGCGTCGAGTTGGCGAATTCCTGATCCTGAAACTGTAACTGGCTGAAGCGGGGCGTCGCGAACTGTTGCGTGGTTCCGAGGCCAAGCATCTTCGAGTTCCGCGAAACGAAGTTGAAGCCGATCTCCTGGAGCGCCGACCGGTCAACGGAGGCGAACTTCACTTCAAGGAGAATCTGGCGAGGATCGGCCGGGGGCGGCGTCTCCAGCAAGTTCACGACTTTCTTACCGTAGGTGGAAGCGATCGCCTCGGCGCGCTTCGATTCTTCGAGAGATTTAACAGCCCCAGTCAGGACCAGTGTCTCCACGTTGCCCTGCACCATCACGGCGCTATCGCCCACCGCCTGCTGCACGGCCTTGCGAACTGAGTCGTACTCCTGCGGGTCGCCGATTACGTTAATGTCGTAGCGTTTCGGCAACGCACGATCTTCCCAGATCACGATTGTCGCCTTGCCAATTCCCTTCGCGTTCACCATCACTTCACGCGGGGACACCACGACGACGTCGGCGATCTTGGGTTCAGAAGCGGCAACCGTCTTGATGTCGCCTTCAAACTGAAGCAGTTCGCCGCGGCCGACGGTGAGCGTAAGTTCTTTCGCCGGTCCGGCCTGTCCCCATGCCACGGCGCACAACACAAGCGGAAGGAGAAGAGAGAGTGGCTTCGGTCGCATGGTTGGGCGGGCTATTCCTGAAAGGACTCTTGGACGTGCTTATCCCCGCGAAACACGTCGACAGTAAACCGCGGCTTCGGGGGTTCTCTCTTCTCAGTCGGTCTCGGCGCCGCAGTGGCTTTGTTCGGATCCACATCTTCGCCAATCAATTTGGCCCAGGCTTGGTCATCTCGTAGATTCGGAGCAGATCGCAGGCGGTTCTGCGCCTGCATCTTCAAACGTTGGGAACGATAGGCGCCACCCGGATCGATAGATTCGGCGGTGACGGATGGAGGCTCCGCAGCATCGGATTTTGATTCGTCCTTGGGATTTCGCAGAGCCAAAGAGACGCGGCCTTGATTTTTCGCCAGTTCCAGAATGCGGGCCTGCTCCGGGGTGACCAGCAACGTCACCGCCCGGTTCTGGCCGGTGTTGACCGGCGCCGGTGCGGCGGCGCCTCCGGCAACGGTGGCGGGTGCGGCGCCGGCCGGTTCCACCACGCGGCCTACGGAAAGGACGATAACGTCCTCCAGCACCGTGGTCGTGACCGCTTCGAGCATGGAGCCGGACTTCGTGAATAAGACGTCAACATGGGAGCGGGCTTGAATCAGGCCGCTGGCGCTCGACGCATCATTCACCGAAACGCTGACGGCCCTTTTGCCGGGTTCGATCATGGAGGCCACGCCGTCTGCGCCAGAAACACTCGAAAGTCTGCTGGAGAGCACGGGTTCGTTCAGGCCCATCGGATAGAGCAGGGTCCGGTCGATGCCGCCCTTCTCGTCCTGCAGCACGCCCGGCGGCGCGTCTTTGGCGGCCACTGTGATCTTCTTGAAATGAATCTTCTGCAGACGCGTACCGGCAGGAAGATTCGCGCTCGATGCCAACACCTGCACGAGCTTTTCGCTCTTCGGCGCCACTGTGGCGGAATAGAGAAACCACGTCAGCAGAGCCGCAGCTACTGCAGCACCGCCGAAGATCATCAGAAGCTTCTGCCGGTCCATTCTCTATCCTTCAATTGGCACGTGTTGTGGAAAAAGTATTAACACAGCATACCGCTAGAAGTTCCGTTCGAGCACTACAGAAACTTCATCCCGGTAGCGCTCGCGCCAGCCTTGGGTCGTGAGGGCTTCGACGAGGGAATAGCGAACGGGAAGCAGGGCATGGGTGAAGCTGTACTTGGCGAGAATCTCGCGATAGCCCGGCCGCACTTCGATGAGTTTGACGTACTCCTTCATGAATTCGGCGCCGTAGTAGTCGCTGCGGCCGTCGAAGTAGACTCGGCGGCCTTTATAAATCAAGTAGCCGCCAAAGCTGTCGGGCGCGAGCAATCGCGCAGTGGGAGGCACATGGGCGACTGCCGCAACGGGAAACTGCGACTTCGGAAACTCCGCTGGGGAGCCCAGCGCAGCGAGGCCGAACACGACAGCCATCACGGCACCCAGGGCGCCGCCGTGCACCTGCCGATCCCATGCCCGCAAACGGTCGAAGTAAGCAAACTGCGCCGGCCATCGTCCAGCCAACGCGACTGACAGCGCCGCGTTTGCCATGGGCAAACCCGCCAGCGCTAGCACCGGAAGGCCTCGGGCTGACCGCAAGCTAAGGACCACGAGACCGAGCATCCACAGGGCGTGCGGCCACCGGCCGGTCTGCATGGCGCAGACCGCGCCAGCCATCACCAGCAGCAGTGCCACCATCACCTGCGCGGCGCCCTCGGAATGGAAGTTAAACGTCTGGAACTCGGCCACGCGGTCGAGCAGTTCGTTGTTCCGCAAGTAGCTCCAGATATGCGCATGCACCCGCCATCCGTAGGGGTTCAACAGCGTTGCGGCCGAGACCGCAATGGCCCAGAGCCAGCAGCGCCGGTCTCGAAAGCCGTAGCAGATCAGTAAGGCAGGCAGAAGGATGAAGCTGCCATGCAGGTTCGCCCAGACGACGGCCAGCGGGACCAGCCACGTGTAGCGGCCGCGCTCGACGCAGTCCAAGGCAGTGAGCAAGCAGGCCCAGCCGAAGACATGAGGCCGCGCCAGCCAATGCAGTTGCACCGTGGTCAATAAGGGCGCGGCGAAGAGTGCCGCCAAGCCGAACGAGCCACCGTAGAGCCATTGGAGCCGGATCCAAAGCCACGAACAAAACGCGAGCAAAGCCAGATACAACACGACCACGCCGCGAAGCCCGGCCCTCTGGTGCGCCCACCCCATAGCCGCGTCGGCGCCCCACTCCCACGCAAACCATTCCTGGCCGGGCTTGGCGAACGACCACGAATCGACCCGGGGGACTGTACCGGTCTCCAGAATCTGCTCGCCGTTGCGGATGTGCCAGCCGGCGTCCGAATCGCGGAAGAATTGCGTTGGGGCCTGATACAGGACCAACGCGTAGAACAAGGTCACCGCGACAAGCAGCAAGCTCAAATCCGGCAGGAGCCAACGGACCATCGGCGATGGCGGACGCGGCTCCATACAGGGAAAAGGCTTATTGACCGGTGGCGCCGATGGAGGTCAGGCCCTGGGTAATTGACGAGTAAAGGCTGACGACCGCGG
>JBBQRA010000212.1:0-10430 GCA_038215275.1 Bryobacterales bacterium
AGAATCCATTTGGTATTGGACAACCTCAACATCCACTGCCAGAAGTCTCTGACCGACGCCTTCGGTTCCCAGATGGGATCGGAGGTTTGGGAAAGATTCGTTATCCACCACACCCCCAAGCATGGAAGTTGGCTCAATCAAACAGAAATCGAAATCGGTATCTTTTCCAAGCAGTGTCTGGGCAAGAGAAGGATTCCAGACCTCTGGAAATTACGCCAGGAAAGTAAGGCTTGGAAGTAAGGCTTGGTGCCGCCGTATTAACAAAGCCGCTACCAAAATCAATTGGCGGTTCGATAGGACAGCCGCACGGAAAGCGTTTGGGTATTAACGCAAGTCTTACAAGCGGTCGCAGCACTAGCCCTAACTAAGCTCGGGGCCGGGCACCGATTCCAGACTCAGGTGGTGGCGGACGGAAAGGATCTGCGTCTGATCGGTGGGGCCGATCCGACGCTGTCGGGGCGGACGTATCCCTATGATCGGAAGGCTGAGTGGCGCGACGGGGCGGCGGCGATGGAAGAGTTGGCGGATGCTCTGGTGGCTAAGGGGCTTAAGGTCGTTGAAGGTTCGGTCATCGGTGATGACACGCGGTATGTGTGGGAACCGGTGCCTCCGGGCTGGGGCGCGGACGACGGCCTGTACGAATATGGGGCTCCGGTATCGGCGTTGATGTTGAACGATAACGCAGTGCGGCTGAAGATCCGGCCCGGGGCTAGAGCGGGTGATCCGGTTGAGTTGGAGTTGAATCCGGGCTTCGAGTACTTCGCCATTCAGAACCGGATTGTGACGGGGGAGGCGGCGACGCCGACCAAGATTCGTTTCGAACGGCCAGTGGGGACGCGAGAGGTTTGGCTGGACGGGACGATCGCACTGGGGGCAGCGGAGGCAGAGGAACTGCTGGCGGTGGAAGAGCCGTCGCGCTTCGCGGCGCAGGCGCTCGTCGAGGCGTTGCGGCGCCGGGGCGTCGAGGTACGCGGCGGAACGGGGGTGCGGCACCGATTCGGGGAGAACCCGATGGCCTGCGAGAGCTGCGAGGTGCTGGCGGAGCGGAAGTCGCCGCCTTTGAGCGAAATCATTCAGGTGGTGAACAAGGTCAGCCAGAACCTGCACGCCGAGATCCTACGGCGAGAAGGAGGCGGCCGGGACGGGATGAAGGCTTTGTTTGCGGCGGCCGGGATTTCCGATGAAGATACGTACCTGGTGGACGGGTCCGGATTGTCGCGGCTCACGCTGGTTTGTCCAGAGTCGTCGACGAAGATTCTGCTGCATTTGTGGAACAGTCCGGAGCGCGACGTTTGGCTGCGCTCGTTGCCGATCGGGGCGGAGGACGGGACTCTCGAGAATCGCTTCCAGGGCTTCGCCGAAAGCCGGGCGCGTGAAGGCGAAGACGGGGAGTTTGACGCACGTGGCAGCGCTGTCTGGGTATTTGGAGCATCCAAAGCGAGGGATGCTGGCGTTTAGCGTGATGGTGAACAACTACAACGGGACTGCTGCCAAGGCGCGGGCGGTGATTGATAAACTGGTGATGACTTTACTGGAGTATTGAAGATGCCGATTTTTAAATACCGTTGTGGGGATTGCGGGCAGAGCTTTGAGAAGCTGGTGTGTCAAATGGGGATGTGCGGGAGCAAGAATTAGCTGTTGACTTTCGCCTGAGGTTCGCCGAAAATTAGGCGAACACCTATGGCACTCACCCGCAGGCAGAAAGAAGTTCTCGACTACCTAGCCGATTTCATCGAACGTAAGGGCTACTCTCCGAGCTATGAGGAAATTGCCGAAGGCATTGACCTGAGCTCGATTGCGACGGTGCATAAACACATTGCGGCGTTGGAGGGGAAGGGGTACCTGAAGCGCGGGTTTAACCAGAGCCGTTCGGTGGAAGTGAGCGAGAGCTATTTGGCCGAACGGGGCCGGGCGCCTGTGGCCGCAGCCTCGGTTCCGCTTCTGGGTCGGATCGCGGCGGGGCGTCCGGTGGAGCAGGTGGCGCAGGGGGATTCGCTGCAGTTTAGCGATTTTGCAGGGAACCCGTCGACGTTCGCGTTGCAGGTGCGGGGCGAGTCGATGATTGACGACCACATTTGCGATGGTGATTTTGTGTTGGTTGAGAAGGCGGACACAGCGCGGGACGGGGAGATTGTTGTGGCGCTGGTGGAGGGGTACGAGACGACGTTGAAGCGGCTGTACCGGGAGGCGGACGGGATGATTCGTTTGCAGCCGGCGAATGCGGCGATGGAGCCGATTTTGGTGCCGGCGGCGACTGTGGAGATTCAGGGGCGGCTAATCGCGGTAATGCGGAAGTATAAAAATTAGTGCGGGGTGGGGTAGGGTGTGGTTAGGGGAGTGCCTGTATTATCGCCTAAGCTTCGTCGATGACTTCGTCGAGCTGGCGTAGAGCCGATTGCAAGCGAGCCGCCGACAGCTCGGCCAGCCTCAACTGATCGGCGAGATGCATCGCGGCCAGGACCGCAATACGACCGGCGTCCAGATTCCCACCCCGTGCAATGGTGGACATCAGTTCGTCCACACGACGCGCAGATTCTTCCAGTTCAGAAGGGTCACCCGTTGTCGAGAGGTTATAGACCTGATTGAATACGGTGACGCGTACTTTAATTGGATCCGAGGGGGCAGTCGCATCCATAACGGGAGCCTTACGATTCCGCTAAGCGGTCCATCTGTCCAAGTAACTTCTCGATTCGATTCTTCACTTGCTTCCGTTCCACCCGGAGGAGTTCGAGTTCCTTCTCCGCAGAGGACGATGCCGTCTGGAAGCCTTCGAGGTCGGCCTTTGCTTTACGGGCATCGGCTTCGGTCTCCGTCAACTGCTCACGGAGAGATTTGTTCTCCTCCTTGAGTTGGCTGATGAGTTCGACGGCCTTAAGGATGCGTTCCTCAAGGCCGTCCAGGCTGTCGGTATCTTCGAACAGCTGTGCCATGGTAGTTAAGCGATGGCCGCTTTGGCTTTCTCGACCAAGGCCGCGAAAGCAGGTGCGTCAGTGGCGGCGATGTCGGCCAGCATCTTGCGATTCAGTTCGATGCCTGCCTTCTTGACGCCAGCCATGAACCTGCTGTACGAGATGCCGCCGAGGTGGCAAGCCGCATTGATACGCACAATCCACAACGAGCGGAAGTTGCGTTTCTTTTGGCGGCGACCAACGAAGGCATACTTGAGAGCCTTCTCAACCGCTTCTTGCGCCGAACGGTTCAGCTTCGATTTAGTAAGGAAGTACCCTTTCGCCCTGGCGAGGGTTTTCTTCCGATAATTGGTGCGTTTTGTTGAACGTTTTACTCTGGGCACGTTTGTCTCCTTATGAGTGAATTAGTCTGTCCGGCGGAACGGGCACGTGCGAGGAGCCTCGGCCGCACGGGTGGCGGGCAGCCCTAGTAGGGCAGCATCCGCAGCATTTCGGGGCTGTTGGTCGGGTCCATCTCCACGGCACCTTTCAGCTTCCGTTTGCGGGCACGGCTTTTGCCCGAGAGCAGGTGGCGCGCATTTGCATGATGCCGCATCACCTTCCCAGTTCCGGTCTTCTTAAAGCGCTTTTTCGCGCCCTTATGCGTTTTCAACTTCGGCATGGGATTTCCTTGAGGGAATAATGACGTGGGGCTACAACGCACAAAAATAGCGCTGGCGCTCCCCACGCACTCCTGTCAGGATACCACGACTCAGCGCTTCTCGTAGTATCCCCAGACAAACGGCGGGTCGGTGAGCTCACGGACCAGCGAGAATCCGTTTCGGCCGGTGAAAAAACCGAGCGAACGGGCATTCCGCACCGGTCCATGCATAATCACGGCCCCCATACGGGTCGCGCCGCTTTGGGTCACCACGGCATCAAGCATCGCTTGGGCGAGCCCGTGGCCTTTGTATTCGGGGAGCAGTCCAATTTGGTCGATGAGGACGTAGCCGGGGAGAGGGAGATGATTCGCCAAGTTAGCCGATTCCGGCGTCAGGTCTTCTTCCTCCCCGCCGACCGCCCGTAGGAAGCCGACCACTCGCCCGTCATCGACCGCGACAACCGAATAGGCGGAAGCCCCGAAGCGCCGGGCATACTCCTCAGAGGTGCCGACGAAGACGAGGTAGCCGTCGGCTGGTTGAGCGGACTTGGCTTGAAAACGCACGACTTCGCCGACGGCTGCAGCGCCGGAGCCGTGCAGGGCAGTGGCAGGAACGATGGTGACCATGATTACGGAAGCCGCGCGGCGTTCACTTTGAGGGAGCGATTGGTGCCGGAATTATCGAGGTAGCGGATGATCAGAGCCATGGTGAGACTGTCCCGGCGATCATCAAACCGGCCGCGAAGAATTGAAATGATCTTCTTGCTGGGGGCCGAAGAAGCTCCCGCCAAGTATCCGTTTGAGAGCGAATAGGTCAGTGCAACCTTGGTCCCATCGGCTAGCAGCACGTTGGCCGATTTTTCCCCGAATACCACCGTTCCCAAGCGCTGCCCTTTGTTTTCGTCCTCTAGCGACAACAGTTCCCATCTGCCTTCCACCGAAGCGGAAAGAAGGGAAACCGCGCAAAGGAACCAACAGAACAGCAGACGGGGCATTTCTCTATCTATCTATATATATAATACTTAATCCTGATTGTCCTGCCACTCCTCGTACCAGGCCATTTGAATCGCTTCGAGTTTCCCTTCGTTCGATTTCATCGGGTCGTCGTCAAAGTCCGGCAAGGCCAGCACCCATTCCCGCAGGTCGGTATACCGGACACCTAGCGGATCCACGTCGGGATGGGCTTCGAGCAAGGAGAGAGCGATGTCCTCAAAATCCTGCCACGAGAGTTTCTTCATTCGATTTTCTTCCCTTTGAGAGCGCCACGGACGGCACTGTTCATCATGGTTTCGGCTAAACCACGGGAGGCGTGATCGAGTGCTTCCATTTTATGCTGAATCAGCACGTAGTCGTCGCCGTGGTAACTCAAGAGCAGTTCGTTGATGGCGACGTCGACGGCCGCCTGTTCGTCAGCCGGCAGTTCAAACCAGGCGTCGTTTTGCTTGGCCTTTTCGACCGCCCCGAGAATCCGGTCGGCTTCGACCCTGGCTTCCCGCACCTGCCGTTCCTTGAAGTCCTCTTCGGCCTTGTCGAAGCTTTCAAGAATCATGGCCTCCACCTGTTCATCGGTGAGGCCATAGCTCGGCTTGATTTCAACAGTCTGTTCCTTCCCGGTCCGCAAGTCCTTGGCCGACACGTTCAGAATTCCGTTGGCATCAATCAGGAAGCGCACTTCAATTCGGGCCATTCCGGCCATCACCGGATCGATGTCCTTCAAATCGAAACGAGCCAAGGATCGGCAATCTTTTGCCAGTTCCCGTTCTCCCTGCAGCACATGGATCAAAACGTTGCGCTGGCCGTCGACGGCAGTGGTGAACTGCTCGGTGGCCGAGGCCGGGATGGTCGAATTGCGAAGGATCAGCTTGCTGACCACGCCACCCATGGTTTCGATGCCGAGCGAAAGCGGAGTGACGTCGAGAAGCAGCTGATCTTCAACCTCGCCAGAAAGGATGCCTGCCTGCACGGCGGCGCCTAACGCGACGACCTCATCCGGATTGAGCTCAGTATGCGGCTCAGCCTTGAAGAGGGCCCGCACCGCTTGGCGGACCAGCGGGATCCGTGTGGATCCTCCCACCAGCACCACCTCGTCGATCTGCTCCGGCGACAGGCCGGCGTCGGCCAGGCAGGCACGGCAAGGCGCCAGCGTCCGGTCGATAATCGGCGTGATGAGCTTGTCGAAGATTTCCCTCGGCAGGTGGCGACGATACTCGCGGCCACCATAGTCAAAGGCGATCGTGGCAGCAGGTGACGTTGACAACTCGTGTTTAGCGTTGATGACGGCGCGCCGCAGCAGTTGAATCGCTTCATTGTCGGAGCGCAGATCCCGGTCCCACTCGCTGGCGATATCTTCGAGCGCCACCCGCAACAGCAAATTGTCGATATCGTCGCCGCCGAGGTGCGTGTCGCCATTGGTGGCAAGGACTTCGAACAAGCCTTCCTGCAGTTTCAGAATGGAGATGTCGAAGGTGCCGCCACCGAAGTCATAGACGGCAATCGTACCGTTCTGCCGTTTGTCGAGGCCATAGGCAAGTGCCGCCGCAGTTGGTTCGTTCACCAGGCGCAATACTTCGAGACCGGCAATGCGCCCTGCATCTTTCGTCGCCTGACGCTGCGCATCGTTAAAGTAGGCCGGGACGGTGATCACCGCCTGCGTCACCGGTTCGCCCAGGAAATCTTCGGCATTCTGCTTAAGTTGCCGGAGGACGTAGCCGCCCACTTCGGGCGGAGTGACCTCGCGACCGCCTACCAACAAGCGGATGACGCTTTCGCTGCCTTCAGACAAAGCAAACGGCAGCAGGGACAACTCGCCGCCCAAGTCCGCCGCGCCCCGGCCCATCAGGCGCTTGGCGGAATAGACCGTGTTGCTCGGATCAGTTAGGAGCGCCTCTTGCGCAGAAACGCCCACGACGGGTTCGCCGACGGCCGGGAAGTGCACCACGCTCGGCACCAAAGGGGACCCGTCGGTGCCCGGGATTACCTTCGGCGCGGTCAGGTCGAGATAGGCCACCAGGGAGTTGGTTGTACCCAGATCAATGCCCACTACGCGGGGCGGGGAAACCGGCGAATCGTCGCCGAAGTCGATTTGAAGAACTGACATGACGGTTTAAGTGAGAGCTTGTTGAGCGTCGCGGACCAGATTCTCAATGTAGCGCCGCCGGTTGAGCAAGTCGCGCAGCGTCTGAAGGGTGGCTAGCGCCGGCTCAGCGTCGTAACGTTCGAACAGCTGGTCGCGGTCCTGATCCAGCCTATCGCGTAATGCGAGGAAGCGATTGAGCGCTTCCAGAATCTGATCTCGGGCGTGAATGTCGCCGCTCCGCAACTCTTCAAGCGCCATATTGAGTTCAAACACCTCTTCGAGCAGCTCCGGGGGGGGAGGATTCGTCCGGCTGTCTCCCGGCTCCATGGCCTGCAACTTCAGAAAGTACTCCGCTCGGACAACCGGGTCCCGAAACACCCGCCAAGCGTCGTTCAAAAGGCTGGTGAAATCGAGCGAGTACTGTTGCTCGGCGGCTGAAGCCCGCGCGAATCGGTCAGGATGGTACTGCTTACTCAGAGCGTAGAATTGGCGCTGAAGCTCCGAGAGGTCCAGCGCCAAAGCAGGGGCAATTCCGAATACCGCGAAGTAATCGGAAGGTATTTGGTTCATGCCGTGAAGGAGGTGCCACAGCCACACGACTTTTTGGCGTTGGGGTTGTGGAACTCAAAGCCGGACTGCATCAGGCTCTCGTGGTAGTCGAGCGTCATGCCATCCAAATAAATAAAGCTTTTGGGATCCACGAACACCTGGACGCCGTCGTATTCGAAGACTTTGTCGGTCGGCCGCGGTTTGGTATCGAATTTGAACTGATAGCTTAGCCCCGAGCAGCCGCCGCCCAGCACGCCGAGCCGCAGCCCGCCCTGCACGCCCTGTTTTTCAAAAGCTTGGCGAATCTTGGTGACCGCTTTGGGAGTAACTTCAATCATAATTAGTGAGCCTGGACAAAAGAAGAGACGTCGGCACCCTGCTTCACCTTGTAATCAGTGATGGCAGCCTTGATAGCATCTTCGGCGAGCACGGAACAGTGAATTTTGACAGGCGGCAACGCCAGTTCGTTCACGATGTCCGTGTTCTTGATGGCGAGCGCTTCATCCACCGTCTTGCCTTTGAGCCACTCGGTGGCAAGCGAAGAGCTGGCGATGGCTGAGCCGCAGCCGAACGTCTTGAATTTCGCGTCGTCAATGATGCCGGTCTCCGGATTCACTTTAATCTGGAGCTTCATCACGTCTCCGCATTCGGGGGCGCCGACCATGCCGGTGCCTACATGCGTGTCGTTCTTGTCCATCGAGCCCACATTGCGCGGGTGATTGTAGTGGTCGAGTACTTTATCAGAATAAGCCATGTTAGTCTCCGGAAATTAGTGAGCGGTCCACTGGACCTTGCTTAAGTCTGTGCCCTCTTTCACCATCTCGTAGAGGGGCGAAAGTTCGCGCAATTTCTTTACGACCGAGATGAGTTTGCCGGCGACGTAGTCGATTTCGTCGTCGGTGTTAAATCGGCCGAGGCCGAAGCGGATGGAGGTGTGCGCCATGTCGTCGCCGAGGCCGAGAGCCTTTAGCACATAGCTGGGTTCCAGGGTGGCCGAGGTGCAGGCTGAGCCCGAGCTCACGGCGATGTCGTCGATCCCCATCAGCAGGCTTTCGCCTTCGACGTAGGCAAAACTCATGTTCAAGTTGTGGGGCAAACGGTGCTCCATCGAGCCGTTGATGAAAACCTCGTCGAGGGCGGTCTCGAATTTAGCCCGCAGCCGGTCTCGCATGGCCCGGAGCCGCTGGGACTCTTCCGGCATCTCCAACTGAGCGATGGCACACGCTTCGCCGAGGCCGACGATGCCCGGAACATTTAACGTTCCCGAACGCATTCCGCGCTCGTGTCCGCCGCCGTCCATCTGAGCGGTCAGTTGCACGCGAGGCGATTTGCGCCGGACGTAGAGGGCGCCGACGCCCTTCGGACCGTACATTTTGTGTCCGGTGATAGACATCAAGTCGATGTTGTCTGCAATCACGTTCACCGGGATTTTGCCCACGGCTTGCACCGCGTCCGTATGGAACAGGACGCCACGTTCTTTGGCGATCTTGCCAATCTCGGCAATCGGCTGGACCACGCCAATCTCATTGTTGGCGTACATGATGCTGATCAGGATCGTTTTATCCGTGATCGCGCTGCGCAGCATGTCGAGGTCGATACGGCCGTCGCCCATCACCGGCAGGTAGGTGACCCGGCAGCCTTTCTTTTCGAGGTGCTTGCAGGTGTCGAGCACCGCTTTGTGCTCTGTGGCAGCCGTGATGATGTGATTGCCTTTTTCGGCGTACATCTCCGCTACGCCCTTGATGGCGAGGTTATTCGATTCGGTCGCGCCGCTCGTGAAAACGATCTCTTTCGAGTTGGCGCCGATGAGGGAGGCGATCTGACGCCGGGATTTTTCGACGGCCTCTTCGGCTTCCCAGCCATAAGCGTGGTTGCGGCTGGCCGCATTGCCAAAGTGCTCGGTGAAGTACGGCAGCATGGCCTGCAGAACCCTAGGGTCCAACTGCGTCGTTGCGTGGTTGTCGAAGTAGATGGGTTTCATAGTAACTAGCAATGTCACTGGCGATTAATAATGGTCAGAGAGGATCTGCCAATCAGTCCGGTCGGAAGGGCGTTGGCGGCGGCCTCGGCATCGGTGGCGAGGTCGGCCATCGTCATCCGGGTCAAAAGACTGATGATGCCCTCATGGATGCGCCGCAAAGGATCGCGAATGGAGCATTTTTGGTGGTGCTCGCAGTCCCCGTCTTCGGTAAAGCAAGAGGTAAGAAAGATCGGACCGTCAATCGTCCGGACAATATCAAAAGCGGTGATCTCCTCCGGAGAACGGCTGAGGCGATAGCCGCCGTTCGAACCATGTTCCGAGGAGAGGTACCCGCCGCGGACAAGCATTTGGAGAATCTTCGCCAGGACCGGCGCGGGAAGGCCGTAATGATCGGAGATCTCCTTGGCGCTGGCCGATCGGGGCCGGACAACGGTCAGGTGCCGCATGGCAATCAGTCCGTAGTCGGCTTTTTTGGTCAGCTTGAGCATGAGATGTACGACTAAAATAGTCCCTGATTAGAGTCTAACGGTCCAATGGTCCGGATGTCAAGCTTCCAGGCCTGCAATCTGAACAACTTAAATCCGGTTAAATTTGGTCGCCCTTCTCTCAGCTAAAATTGATGCTGTCGCGACAGATGTCGATTCACCGCGGCCGGCAATTTCATTGATTCCATCCAAATCTCGAAATTTGACCGCTATCCCAAGTCGGCAAAGCAGGAGAACTACCTCAAGTTCGGTATACTCCAGTGTCGGGGTTCTACCTCGGCTGTCCTGACTGCTTTGCGCTTTTTCCCGTCGATAACGCGTGCCCTCGCCAGATGATCCGACTTTTTAGAGTTTTCTTTCCCGCCAGCATGCTTGCGCTGTTGCTCTCGGAGGCGGCGTTAATTCTTTTTTGTCTCGTCCTGGTGTCGCTTTGGGTAAATGACCTCGATCCGGAGTTCTTCTTGGTGGAACAGGGCGGTTTGATGCGCATGTCGTTCGTGGTAATGAGCATGCTCGCCGGATTTTATTTTCAGGATTTGTACAACAATTTGCGGGTACGGAGCCGGCTGCTCCTGGTGCAACAGATCTCGATGGCGATCGGCATCAGCTTTCTGTTTCAGGCTCTGTTGACGTACATCAGCCCCGAACTGATGCTCCCTCGCTGGGTGATGATTTACGGGTCCGTACTCATGTTGTTCGTCCTTCCATGCTGGCGTTTGGCGTTTTTGCGATTTGCGCTCTCGGCTCTGGGGCACGTGAAGCTCCGGTTTGTAGGCGGGTCGAGTGTGCT
>JBBQRA010000213.1:0-10375 GCA_038215275.1 Bryobacterales bacterium
ACCGCGACACCCTCGACACCAAAATCAATTACAACGTCAGCGACAAACTCAGCACTTACGCCCGCATCTCTATCCTCGATTATCGCAGCGCCAACCCCGGTTTCTTCGGCGAATCCCTCGGCGGACCCCCGGTCGCTGGCGGTCAGGTCGGGCTCGCCACCGGCAAGTCTTACTCCACCACCTTCGCCGGTACCTACGTCCTTCGCCCCAACTTCATCGTCGACGCCTACTTTGGCTGGACCCGCATGCAGGGCGACTCCCGCCAGCCCCGGCTCGACGAAAAGGTCGGCCTCGATGTCCTCCGCCTCCCCGGCACCAACGGCCCCCGCTTCTTTGAAGGTGGCATGCCCCAGTTCCAAGTCTCCGGCTTCACCAACTTCGGCCACCCCAATAACTTCATGCCGTACCTCAACCGCGACCCCCAGTTCCAATACGTGGCGAATGCCAACTGGAACGTCGGCCGTCATCAGATCCGCTTCGGCTCCGATTTCTACCAGCAGCAGCTCAACCAAACTCAGCCCGAGTTCGTCGGCGCACCCTGGGGCGCCTCGGGAGGCTTCGGTTTCGCGCCCGGCCAGACCAGCCTTCGCGCCCGCCCCGGCAATGTTGCCCCCAACACCTCCGAATACAACTCCTGGGGCTCCTTCCTGCTCGGCCGCACGAACGCCCTCGGCCGCCTCCTAATGGTCCCGGACGCCTTCACCATCCGCACCTCCCTCTACTCCGCCTATATCCGCGACCAGTGGCAGGTCAGCTCCAAACTCACCTTCAACATTGGCGTACGCTGGGAATACTTCCCGTTCCCCACCCGCGCCGACCGCGGCCTCGAACAGTATGACTTCGGCTCCAACAAAATGCTCGTCTGCGGTGTCGGCGTCGTCCCCAAGGACTGTGGCGTTAAGGAATCGAAAACCAAATTCGCCCCGCGCGCCGGGCTCGCCTATCGCATCTCCGATACCTTCGTCTTCCGCGCCGGCTACGGCATCACCAACGATCCGTACAACCTCGGACGCCCGTTCCGCACCAACCACCCGCTCCTGATCCCGTTCAACCAAACTGCCGATAACTCCTGGGTCCCAGCCAGCCAGTTCGATAACGGGATACCCGCCATCATCGCCCCCGACCTCGGGAACGGGATCGTCGACATCGGGCCCTTCACGGAAGCCAACACCGTCATCGCCGATCAATGGACCCGCGGCTACATCCAAAGCTGGAATGCCGCCCTCCAGAAGCGCATCGCCGGCGGATGGGTTGTCGAGGCTGCCTACGTCGCCACCCGCGCCGTGAACCAACTCGGCAACCTCAACCGCAACGCCGGCCGCATCGGCGGCGGCAATGCCGGCCGGCCCCTCGCCATCCAGTTCGGACGCTTCGCCAATACCATCCAGGTCACCGGTCTTGGAACCTATAAGTACGACTCGATACAGACCAAGGCCGAACGCCGGTTCGCCAGCGGCTTTCAAGCCCTCTTCGCCTACACCTTCTCGAAGAACATGGGCATCGCCGGCAACATCAACTCCGACGGCGGCCCGCGCATCCACCTCCCCTCCCACTTCCATTTGAACTACGCCGTCACGGACCTCAACATTCCCCACAACTTCCAGTTCTCCGGAATTTATGAACTACCCTTTGGCAGAGGCCGCAAGTTCGCCACCTCCGGCCCGGGCTCGTGGTTCCTGGGCGGTTGGCAGGTCAACGCCCTCCTTTCCGCCATGTCTGGCCAGCCCTTCTCGGTCACCGCCCCAGGTACGGACCTGAACGCCCCTGGCAATGCCCAACGCGCCGACCTTCTCTCTCCTGAAGTACGCAAGGTGGGCGGAGCCGGCCCCGGTCAAGTCTGGTACGAGCGCTCCGCCTTTGGCCAAGTCCGCGAAGCCCGCTTCGGCACCGCCGGTTGGAATATTCTTCAAAGCCCCGGCATCATCAATCTCGATGGCAGCCTCTTCCGCAACTTCCGCATCACCGAGAGGTTTAATCTCCAGTTCCGTGCCGAAGCCTTCAATCTGACGAACACTCCCCATTTCAACGCCCCCGTTGCCGACGTAGCCAACAGCCGGTTCATGGAGATAACCTCCACCCGCGGCATCGGCCGCGAGGGGATCGATGAGCGGATGTTCCGCTTCGGCCTCCGCCTGGGCTTTTAGTCTCATGCCGCCTTACAGTTACACTGGTGGGCGTGATGAAACACACGGCATGTTGGCTCCTCCGGGGGTTCCTGTTCCTTCCCTTACTCCTGCCCGGCGCTGAAATCCGGGCAGGACATTCGCATAAGGGGGAGGCGTTCGACTCCGGCCCCCGAACCCGGCCCCAAATCATGAAGCAGATCGGGGTAGTTCATTTCCCGATCACGCACAAGTACCCCGAAGTCCAGCAATGGTTTGACCAGGGCAACACGCTCCTTCACTCTTTTTCAGACTTCGAAGCCGAACGGGCATTCCGCTGGTGCGTGAAGCTCGAACCGGAAAACGCCATGTGCTACTGGGGCTTGGCGCGAGCGGCAGGGGATGAACGGAGCGTGCCTTTTATTCAGGAGGCCGCTAAACGGAAGGCCGGGGTGACGGAGCGGGAACGGCTCTATATCCAAGCGCTCGAAGTGCGGGAGCGAACCGACCGGCTCCGGGACCGCGGCGACAATTATCGCGAACGCAACGTTCGCTACAAGAAGATCCTCGAGACGCTGTGCCTGAAGTATCCCGAGGACGATGAGGCCCGTTTGCTGCTCGCCTTGGCGAACATGGGCGATTCGCGGTACGGGACTGAGTTGATCCTGCGGGAAGTAGAGAAGCGGCAGCCAGACCATCCGGGCGTACACCACTACCGGATCCATAACTGGAACTATCATGAGCCAGAGGCAGCCCTCGCCAGTTGCAAACGCTACGGGGCGATAGCGCCGAGCATCGGCCATGCACTGCATATGCCGGGGCATGTGTATGCCCAAGTGGGGATGTGGCAGGAAGCGGCGAACTCGATGGACGCGGCGACACGGACCGAAGTGAAGAATATGCACGCGCAGCAGGTGTTTCCATTCAACTACTGGAACTGGGGGCACAACCGGCATTACTTGAGTTACATCCAGGAGCAGCTCGGCTTATCCGAATTAGCTCTTGCAGGAGCCCGGGAGTTAGTGGACGCTCCGCAGGATCCGAAGTCGAACGGCGAGGCGCCGTATAGCCCACATTCGCAGGGGATCCGGTCTCTGGCGCGGACGCTGGTGAAGTACGAGCGCTGGAAGGAGTTGCTCGAAGAAAAGACGATTCCCTGGCGGAAGTTGCCGGCGGACCAATTATTGAAGGCGTATGTCGAGGCGCGGGCGCATTTTGCGTTAGGCCAGCGGGAGGAGGGGGAGAAGGCCATGGAGGCACTGGAGAAGTTGGCCAAAGAGAAGAGTGTGGAGCGGTTGTATCCATTGATGGCAGCGGATCTGAAAGCGCGGCTGGCGTTTGCCAAAGGGGAGACGCTGCTGGGGTTGGGGTTGCTGAGCGAAGCGGCGGAGAAGCAGTACGCCATGCAGATGGGGGATAACGATCCACCGTCGTATCCGGAGGTTCTCTTCAATGCTCTGGGCCACGCCTACCTGAAGGCCGGGGCGAAGGGTTTGGCCATTGGGGCCTTTGAAAAGGCGCTGGTGTTGACTCGGAATGATCGGTTCGCACTCGCAGGTCTCGAACGGGCGGGGAAGGCGACGGCGGTGACTCAGCCGGGGCCGCAGCGGGAGTACAAGACGGAGGCGCTGAAGAGCTTTGGCCCGGACCATTGGTCGCCGTTCGCCGCTCCGGCGCTCGAGGTGATTGACGGGGAGGGGAAGCCGCAGACGCTGGAGACGCAGAAGGGCCGGAACACGATTCTGGTTTTCTATCTGGGGCGGGAGTGTCCACACTGCTTGAAGCAGCTTCGGGATTTACAAGGAAAAGCGGCAGATTGGAAGCGGCTCGATACCGATGTGTTTGCCGTGAGCCCGAATGCGCCGGAGGTGAACAAGGCGTTGGGGACCGAGGCGGCTTACCAGTCGATTCGCTTTTTGTCGGATGTTACAGGGGCGAATGCGAAGCGGTTTCTGGCTTACGACGATTTTGAGGATATGGAGATCCACGGGACGATCCTGATCGACAAGGAAGGGAAGGTGCGGTGGTCGCGGATGGGTGGAGCTCCGTTTGAGGATTTCAAGTTCTTGCAGGGGGAGATTGAGCGATTGGGTGGGCCCCGATGAATCGGCTGCGGGGCTACTGCCTGCACTGCCGAAAGGCTGTAGGCGGCGCCACGGAGGTTTTCCTTGAAGTTCTAACATTCTTCCGCTTGAACGGCAGGGTAGCTGAAGAGCCCGCCGAGGGTGCCGAACTGAACGCCTCCCGATTCGTGGTTGCCGATGTTCCGGATGGTGATAAAGGGTGACGTGCCACAACGCCAGCAGAAGGGCGTTGACGCGGGGTTCGGTGACGTGGGCGTCTTAGTATTTCTCGACTGCCCGGTCGACCATGACCCAGCGGGACGGCAGCGCCGTCGAACTTGAGGGTCTCGAGAGTCAGTCCACCCTTACAGCCACGGGCCGGATTCCCATGTCCGCTGTTCGGCCTCAAGCCGGGCGGTGGGCCATGGACGGTTCGGGACGGGGAAGGGAATTCGGGCGGGTACCGGCGAGAAAGCGGCTTCGACCTCGTCGTCGGCGTTCAGAGAGAGAGTGTGAACGTGAACGGGTCGGGGCTCGGGCTTGTGAAGGTGTCTGTCGAGCGGAAGGAGCGGGCGAGGAGGTCTTCATAGCGGGGGCCGCTCCAGGAACGGTTGAGATTCCAGTGGCATTCGATGATAGGGTGGGCCGGGTGCCGGGCAGGAGATTGCGCCGGAACTGCATCAGGTGGGCGAGGCGATTGGCGTTGTAGCCCACGCCCCAACGGGCGGTATCGCGCGTCAGAATACTGTAGATGGCGAGGCCGCGGCGGCCGGAGAGCTCTTTGTTAAAGGAGTCGTCGCCAACGGGGTCGGCGTGACCGAAGACAGAGAGCAGAGAGCGGGGCGCCGGGCAACTGCGAAGGAGCAGCCGAACTGGAAGCGGAAGTTATTCAGCCGCGAACAGGCGACGGGGCGGTTGCCAAAGGTCGGGTGGATAGCCAGGATCGAAACCGCCGGCTTCTTCGATGCTCATGCTCATTAACTTTAAGCCCGCGTGTGGGCAGTATCATTGCGGGAATGGTTCGGCGCGAGAGAATGGGGAGAATGCGGACGAAGATGGTTGCGGTGTTAACGGCGTGGTGGCTTTGGCCCGCGGCGCTGGGCGCGGAGGGACAGAGCCTGACGGTGTCGGTCGCTTCGAGCTTGCGGGTGGCGATGGAGGAGGTTCAGCGCGCGTTTGCGGAGCAAAATCCAGGCGCACGGATTGTATTGAACTTTGGCGCTTCCGGCGCACTGCGGCGACAGATCGAGCAAGGCGCGCCGGTGGACGTGTTCTTGCCGGCGGCGTCTCGGCAGATGGACGAACTGGCAGTGAAGGGGATGGTGGCGGCCGGAACGCGGCGGGATCTGCTGGTTAACGAAGTGGTGCTGATTGCGCCAATCGGCTCCACGCAACTGCGCGATTTCGCCGGCTTGGCCGGCGCCGAGATTCGCTTGGTGGCTCTGGGTGATCCCGCCAGCGTGCCGGCGGGTGAATATGGGCAACAGGTGCTGCGTTCGCTCGGATTGTGGGAGCGGGTGGAGCCGCGTCTGGTGCTGGCGAAGGATGTCCGGCAGGTCTTAACGTATGTGGAGTCCGGAAACGCGGATGCGGGCATTGTGTACGCGAGCGACGCCCAAGGATCGAAAGGCGTGCGCGTGGTGGCAACGGCGGAGGTGGGGCGCCACGCGCCGATCGTATATCCGGTGGCGGTGATGGCGGGCACCCGGGAGCCGGCCTTGGCACGCGCGTTCGTGGCGTTTCTGTCGAGTCGCGAGGCGGACAGCGTGTTCCGGAAGTTCGGGTTCCTTCCCGGCGGGACGTCGGGTGGCCCGTTGGCTCTGAACGGTGAACAACCGCTGGACCTTTCCCCGCTCTGGATCTCCCTGCGGACTTCGCTCGTGGCCACGATGCTGACGTTCGTGCTTGGGCTTTCGGCGGCCTTTTGGATGAGCGGATACCAGGGACGGGCAAGGAATTTGGTGGACGGCTTGTTCCTCCTGCCACTGGTGTTGCCGCCGACGGTGATCGGCTTCTTTCTGCTGCTGCTGTTCGGCCGGAACAGCGCGTTCGGGCAACTGCTGCAAGGCTTTGGGCTGACGATCGCCTTCTCTTGGCCGGCCACCGTGATTGCGGCCACGGTCGTGGCATTCCCGATGATGTATCGTGCTTCACTCGGAGCGCTGGAGCAGGTGACCCCGACGCTGTTGCAGGCGGCTCGCACGCTGGGCGCATCGGAGTGGCGGGTGTTTCAGAGAGTGACGTTGCCGTTGGCGTGGCCGGGCATTCTAGCGGGTACGGTGTTGGCCTTTGCGCGGGCGCTGGGAGAGTTCGGAGCTACCCTAATGCTGGCCGGGAATATTCCAGGCCGCACGCAGACGATGCCGGTAGCAATCTTCTTTGCGGCCGAGGGCGGAGAGATGAATAGGGCGCTGGGATGGGTACTGCTGATTGTTGGAGTGTCGCTGATCGCGATTGTCGGGCTCGGGTACTGGTCGCGTTACAAGCTCGGGATCAGATCAGGTGGCTTGGTGGGGGAGGAGGGGCAGACACCCTCGCAGGGCGGGGCTTACCAGGTGGGGAGGTCATCGCCCATCGAGAGCAGCGGAGAGTTGCAGTTCTCAGCAGCGAAGCAGCTGGATGGCTTTTCGCTGCAGACTTCGTTTGACGTCCGCGGCGGGCCGTTGGGACTGCTGGGGGCGTCGGGATCCGGCAAGAGTTTTTCTCTGCGCTGCATCGCCGGGATTGAGGCGCCGGACGAGGGCCGGATTGTATTGAACGGACGGGTGCTCTTCGACCGCGCGAAGAATATCGATCTGCCGCCGTCCGAACGCCGGATAGGCATCTTGTTTCAAGACTACGCTTTGTTTCCGAATATGACGGTAGCGGAGAACGTCGCATTCGGGTTGCGGCGGTTGCCGCGAGCGGAGCAGGAAACGCACGTAGCCGACGCGCTGCGGCTGGTTCGGCTGGAGAGCCTCCGGGAGCGGTATCCGGCAGAGCTGTCAGGCGGGCAGCGGCAACGGGCGGCATTGGCGCGGGCATTGGCCACACATCCCGACGCACTGCTACTGGACGAACCGTTTTCGGCGCTCGATCCCCATCTGCGGCGGGAGATGGAGAATCAGTTGCGGGAGGCTCTGCGGGCGTATGAGGGAGTCGTCGTCTTCGTTTCCCACGACATGGACGAGGCCTTCCGTTTTTGCCAGGAGTTGGTGGTCCTGGATCGCGGCAAGGTGATTGCGGCAGGGCCGAAACGGAATCTATTCGAGAGACCCGGCACAACAGCGGCGGCCCGGCTCACGGGGTGCAAGAACATCTTCGCGGCCGAGGAGCGAAGCGACGGATTGGTCTATCTGCCGCAGTTCGATATCTCGCTGGCCGTCGGCCAACGCACAGGTGCGGCGGTGACGCACGTGGGAATCCGTGCCCGCCATCTTCGGTTGGCCAAAGACGGCGCCGGTCGGGCCAACGTTTTCCCTTGCTGGCTGCGAGAAATCAGCGAGTCTCCCCATGAGATGACGTTGTACCTGCAAATCGGTGACGGGGCGCCGAAGGCCCATCTGGCGATGCAGATGGTGAAAGAGGAGTGGTGGGCCCTGGAGGCACAGCCACAGCCCTGGCTGGTGGAGTTGTCGCCGGAGCGGTTAATCCTGCTGGCGGGGTAAGCTGGTAAAATCGTCGGCAGATGTTCAGCCGCGCAATTCCCCTATGCTGCGCCTTGCTTTTAGCGATGGCGCCCGTCTTGCCTGCGCAAAAGAAGAAGAGCAAAAAAGAGAAGAAAGAAGAGATTACGCAAGTGCTGGACGTGCCGCCGGATCCTCCCTCCGCGGTGACCGTGGAGACGGGCCGCCTGGAGTTTTTGGTCTCTCCGATGTCGGGCAAGGGCTTACTTTCGGCCCAGGTGCGAGAAGCAATTAAGGCCCTGAAATCGCAGGCCAAGGGCGGGCAGATTGTGAAGCTGCGCGCGTTTGTGGCGGGCACCGGCGACTTGCGGCGCGTCCAGGCGATTGTGAGCGATGAGTTCAGCGAGAAACGGCTGCCGATACCTGCGCTGTCAACCATACAAGTGGGGCTGCTGCCGGCCGAAGGAGCGCAAGTAGTGATGGAGGCCGTCGTGGTCGCCAAGAAAGCGATGAACCCGCACGGCCTGGGCTTGCTTTCCGGGATGGGCGGGTACGGTAAGGAGGAACCGGACCAAGTGCTGCCGATGCTGGATCGTGCGTTGACGGACTTGGCGAAGGCTTCGCTGGTGGCGGGAAGCTATAAGAGCGATGTAGTGAAAATAACATGCATGCTGTCGTCGCTGGCGCAAATTCAAGAGGTGCGTACGCGCGTGGCCGTGGCGTTTCCGTCGGCAGTTTTTACGGCATTTCAGGCGCAGCGAGGACACGGGGAAGCTTTGGCGGAGTGCGAGGGCGTCGTTCGATTGGCAAAGGCTCCAGCGACCCCGGTGATTTTTATGAACCCAGAGGACATGGTTCCTTCGCCCCGGTTTTCAAAATTTGTGCTGATAAACGCTCCTCGCGTGGTTTTGACGGGCACTCAAGTGGCGTTCAACTTCGAGGAAAACGATGTCCGGCTTGCCTTTCAGAGGATGGCGAAGGTTTTGGAGGGACAGAAATCTAGTATGAAGCAGGTGGTGTTCTCGAATCTCTATCCAATCTCGAACCGGATTTTGGAGACGGCGCGAAAGGTACGGTTTGATTTTTTCGATACCGCGCAGCCACCCGCAAGTACGGCCCTGGTGTTCGAGGGGCTGCCCAGCATGGATGCTTCTCTAGCGATTGAGTTGGTGGCGGTTCCGCAATGATTGAAGGACGCGATCCTCGACTGGGCCCCGGCAAGGCGAGAGGGTCTTAGTGGTGGGATGCGGGTTGGGGGATGACGCGGAGTATCTGGCGGGTCGCGGAGCGACTGTGACTGCATTTGATTTGCCGGAAACGGTGATTAGCCTCACTACTGTTCACTTAGGGTCTGTTAAGAAATAACCTATCCAATGCTTGAGGCAGGATTGGGGTGGATTTCGTAGTTCCACTCGCCATGAAAAGCGTCTCGATGGAGATTCACCAAGGCGGGTTCTTTATTTGGGACCTTGATACCTGCCGGGTATTGTTTGGAGTCCAGTTCCGAGCGAACGGTGAGGCCGTTTTTGGTGGTGGTCGCCGCAATCAGACTGACGATCACCTCGAAACTAACCAGAGGTTTTCCTCGCCAGTTCTGCGTGATGAAGCTGAAGAGGCGGTGTTCAATTTTGTTCCATTTGCTGGTGCCCGGCGGCAGGTGGCATACGGCGATAACCAATCCAGTCTCATCGGCCAGCTTCTGCAACTCCGTCTGCCAAAGCCGGACGCGGCTTCCATTGCTGCCACCACCATCTGCTGTTATGAGCAAGCGCTTGGCGTGCTGATAAACGGCTTGCCCCATGGACCGCCACCAGCGGCGGATACTTTCCACGGCGAACGCCGCCGTGTCGTGGTCCAGTCCAACGTTGACCCAGCCTGAGTTGTCGGCCAGATCGTAGATCCCATAGGGATTGGCACGGCCTAGTTCTTTGATCAAAAAGTCATGGACACGAACTTGTTCGGGGTCTCCCTTCGGGCGAAGTTCACGCCCGCCATTCTTGAAATCCCCCACCAATTCCTTCTTCTTCGTATCTACCGAGATTACCGGCTGCTTGTCGGTAAGGTGTTCCTTCACCTTGTCGTTAATATGCTCAAACTGGGCATTACGATCCGGGTGCTTGCCGCCTTCCTTTGTTTTCTGGTTGGCCTGCAGGCTATAGCCCATCTCATGCAGTAATTCCGCGACCACCGGGTAACTGATGGAGTGTCCCATCCGGGCCAGTTCCCCGGACAGTTTTCGGACGCTCTTTGAACTCCAACGCAGCGGCGACTCAGGATCGCCTCGTGTCGCAGGATCAAGCAATTTCTCCAAATCGCCCTTCAACGTTGGATCTTTCTCAACTATCCGCTTCCGTCCGGCACCCGGACGGCGAATGCGCCCACTGGCCACTGGGGCCGGCACCGGCGCAGTCAGTTCCTTCACGCCGTCTCGGATAACAGACCGCGAAATACCTGTCGCCCGTGAAACCGCCGATATGCCACCTCGGCCCAGAGACAAACTCTCGGCGGCAACGACCAAGCGCCGCGAACGTTCGTCCAGGCGAGCCCCCAATGCCTCGAAGCGCTGCTTCACTCCATCTATACCCTGCACCATCTCCACTGTAGC
>JBBQRA010000214.1:0-10234 GCA_038215275.1 Bryobacterales bacterium
CTCCGCAAGTTGATGGGCGAAACCAAGTACGCAAACTACCTGAAGTCGAACTCGGAGAATATCGAGTCGGTAGAGAGGCACTTGGTGCGGTATCGTTCCGACTTCAGTTACATAGCAGCGCAGTAGGGGCATCGGTTTGCAGACCGGCGGGATGTCCGCCGGTCTGCAACGTTACGTGTCCTGATACTGACGGCGGAGGCGTTCGAGTTCGGTTTGCAGATCTTTTGTGATGCGCCCGGCGCCGGGGGAGCCATGCATGTTTCGGAGTTCGTTGGGGTCTTTGATGAGATCAAAGAGATCCCAGACGTCGCCTTCGGCGTAGTAGTGGATGAGCTTGTGCGTCGCGGTGCGGACGCCGCGATGGGGGCCGATGCGGTGAGGCGTGAAGAACTGGAACGAGGGATCGGCCATCGCCTCGCGGCCCTTGCCGGCGAGTTGCCAGGAGTTCTCGTAGTAGGAGTAATAGACGGATTTGCGCCAATCGGGGGGCGGCGGCCCAGTGAGAACCGGGCGGAGACTTTGGCCCTGCATAGAGGCGGGCCGGGCGACGTTGGCGTAGTCGAGGATGGTGGGCGCCAGGTCGATGTTCATGGCCATGGCGGGCGTGACTTGGCCGGCGGGTGCGCCCGGGGCTTTGATAATGAGGGGAACGCGGAGGGAGGGTTCGTACATGAAGCGCTTGTCGTACCAGCCGTGGTCGCCAACGAAGAAGCCGTTGTCGGAGGTGTAGATGAGGAGCGTGTCGTTCGTGAGTTTTTGTTCGTCGAGGTAGGCGAGCACGCGGCCGAGGTTATCATCGACGGCGGCGATGGCTCCATAGTAGTCCTTGACGAAGCGCTGGTAGAGCCAGCGCTTTTTGGCGGCGGGGGCGAGGTTGGTGGGGAGGTCCGGGTAGTCGCCGGCGATAGAGACGTCAAAGCGCATGTCCTCGGCTTCGGCGGCGACTTTGCGGGTCTGGTAGTCGTCGTCGAAGGTGGGGGGGAGGGGGATTTCGATGTTGTCGTAGAGGTGGGCGAAGCGGGGCGGGGGGAGGAAGGGGCGGTGGGGCGCTTTGTGCTGGTAGACGAGGCACCACGGTTGGGCGGAGGGCTGGCGGAGGAATTCGAGGGCGAAATCGGTGGTGAGGTCCGTGGCGTAGCCAGCGTACTTTTTGCGCACGCCGTTTTCGATGAATTCGGGGTCGAAGTAGAGGCCTTGGCCAGGGAGGATGCGCCAGGTATCGAAGCCGACGGGGTCGTGGGAGAGATGCCACTTGCCGACGATGCCGGTGCGGTAGCCGGCGGCTTGGAGGGCTTGGGGATAGGTGACGAGCGAGCGGTTGATGTTTTCGACTTGCCCCTTCATTTCCGAATTGCCGCGGATGCCGTGTAGGTGGGAGTAACAGCCGGTGAGGACGGTGGCGCGGGAGGGGGCGCAGAGCGAGTTGGTGACAAAGGCGTTCTCGAAGCGGACGCCTTCGCGCGCGAGGCGATCGATGTTCGGGGTTTTGACGAGCGGGTTGCCGTAGCAGCCAACGTGGGTGGCGGCATGGTCGTCGGTCATGATGAACAGGATGTTCGGGCGGGGTGCGGGGCGGGTACAAGCGACGGTCGAGCCGAGGGTGGCGAGCAGAAAGTCACGGCGATTGGGCCGGCTCACGCAAAGATCTCCCGGAGGCGGCGGGCGACGATACGCTCTTCGCCGGGTTCATTCATGAGGAAAGTGAGTTCAATGCCCTTGCCGCCGGGGCCAGGTAGGGTGGCGATGCGGGGTTCGCCGTCGAGGAGACGATTAGCAACATCGGCCGTGGAGAGCGCGCGGCTGGATTCGTTCCAGGTTGCGATGACACGGTGGACGCGGCGGCCGCGTTCGAACGGGGCCTTTTCGACATGGAGCTTGGCCTTACGGAGTTCGGCCATGACGTGATTGGCTTGGCGCTCATATTCTCGATCGAGGGCGGCGAAATCGAGTTTGGAGTACTTTTCAAGGGCGGCAAGGAGGCCGATCATCTCTTCTTTGTTGACCTTCATGCCGCGGCCTTGGGAATCGGAGTGGGGGCTGGAGTTGAGCCAAGCGGCGTCGAGCAGATCCTTGCGGCCGGCAAGGACGCCGGTGCTTTGGGGGCCGCGGACGTGTTTGCCGCCGCTGAAAGCGAGCATGTCGACGCCGGTGGCGGCGACGCGCGGAATGTTGTCCCAACTGGGGAGGAGGTTGGCAGCGTCGACGAGGACGGGGATACCGGCTTTCTTGGCGAGCGCGACGCATTCGGGGAGAGGGACTGGCGTTTCCCACGCCCAGTCACCGCGGGTGCCGCCGAGGAAGTAGATCATGGCGACGTTGGGAGTGAGGGCGTTGACGAAGGCGTCGCGGCTATCGACTTCTACGATGCGGACGCCGGCGCTGCGGACGGCGTGGTCGTAGCCGTTGCGGTGGGGTTTTTGGATGAGGACTTCGGTCTTCATGCCGGTGAGGTCGGGGAGGCGCCGGACTTTGGCGGTGTCGGAGCCGGTGAGGCAGGCGTAGGTGCCGAGGGCGATGGCGCCGGCGGTGCCGGAGGTGACGAGGGCGGATTCGGTGCCGCACAGTTTGGCCAGGCGCTCGCCGACGGCGTCTTTGACTTCGGCGAGGACGGCGAAATCCTTGGCTGCTTCGGCCATGATGGATTGGATTTCAGGCCACATGCGGGAGGCGCCGACGGTGGTGACCGGGCCTTGGAAATTGAGAACGGGGCGGATGCCAAGATCGGCGTAGGGGTTGCGGGGTTTGGCGGCGGCGACGCCCATGGCGGAGAGGAGGGGGAAGAACCAACGGCGCTGGATCATTCCTGCATCTTATCGCCTAGGCGAGGAGGGAGTGGAGGACATGGCCGTGGACGTCGGTGAGGCGGCGGTTGAGGCCGTTGTGATACCAGGTGAGTTTTTCGTGGTTCAGGCCGAGGAGATGGAGGACGGTGGCCCAGAAGTCATAGACTGTGGTTGGGTTCTCGGCGACACGGCGGCCGAAGTCGTCGGTGGCTCCCCACGAGGCGGCCTTCTTCACGCCGGCGCCTAACATCCAGACGGTGTAGGCGTCGGGGTTGTGGTCGCGGCCGAGGGTTCCTTCCTGGTGGGTGGGCATGCGGCCGAATTCGGTGGTCCACAGGACGAGGGTGTCGTCGAGAAGGCCGCGGGCAGCTAGATCCTGGATGAGGCCGGCGGTGGGCTGGTCGAGGATGGGAAGGTGGCGGTCGTAGTCGGCTTGGAGGGTCTTGTGAGCGTCCCAGTTGAGGAGGCCGTCGACGCCGGAGGCTCGGGAGGCGCAGTAGAGCTGGACGTAGCGGACGCCACGCTCAACGAGACGGCGCGCCAGGAGGCAGTTGCGGGCATAGGCGGCGAGGAGCGGATTGGTGTGGTTGGCGCCGTAAAGGTCGAGCGTCGCTTTCGATTCGCTGGCGAGGTCGGCAACCTCCGGGGCAGAGAGTTGCATGCGGGCCGCGAGCGCGTAGGAGGCGATGCGGGCTTGCAGTTCGGTGTCGCCGGGGTGAAGGGCGGCGTGGCGGGTGTTGAGGAAGTGCGAGAAGTCGCGGGTGGCCTGGTCGGTTTCGGGGGAGACTCCGACCGGGCGAAGCAGGTTGCGGATGGGGTTGGCGGCGTTGAAGGCGACGCCCTGGTGTTCGGCAGGGAGGAAGCCGGAGGTCCAATTGGCGGGTCCGGAGGGCGGAATGCCGCGGACGTCGGGGATAGCGACGTAGGCGGGGAGGTTGTCGCTTTCGGCGCCGAGGGCGTAGCTGAGCCAGGCGCCTGCGGAAGGGAAACCCTCGAAAACGAACCCGGTGTTCATGGCGACGCAGGCGGGACCGTGGGTGTTGGAGCGCGAGCTCATCGAATGGACGAACGCCATGCTGTCGACGTGGCGGGCGAGGTGGGGAAGCTTGGTGGTGATGCGCTTGCCCGACTGGCCGGCGGGAGCGAAGGCCCAGGGGCTGCGCATGAGGTTGCCGTTGGCCCCTTGAAACGTGACGTCCTTGTCGCCGCCGGGCATGGGCTGGCCGCTGCGCTTTTCGAGTTCGGGCTTGTAGTCGAAGGTATCGAGATGGGAGACGCCGCCGGGGCAGAAGATCTGAATGACGCGTTTGGCTTTGGGGGTGAAGTGGGGCTGCTTAGCGGCGCCGGAGAGGAGGTCGGCGGCGGCGATGGCGCCGAGGCCGGTGAGGAAGCTGCGGCGGTGGAGGGCGTGGCTGTTAATAGACATAGAGGAACTCGTTGGTATTGAAGAGAGCCCGAGCGAAATGGGAGAAGCCGTGTTTCGTGATCAGTTCTTGCGATTGAGTAAGTTCAGCGGGCTCCGGAGGGCGGCCGTAAGTTAGTAAGAAGGCCTGCCGGATGCGCTCGCTGGCCGGTGAAGCGGCGAGACGTTTTTCGAAGGCTTTCGCCATGTCGAGGGTGAAGCTGTGGTTGAGGAGTGACAGGGCTTGCAGGGGTGAGGTGGTGGAGACGCGGCGAGGCTCTGGGAGAGAGGAGTCCGGGCAGTCGAAGACAGTAAGCAGTTCGGTGGAAATGGAGCGGGCGGATTCGGCGTAGACGGCGCGGCGGTAGGTTTCGGGGCCGAAGTTATCGAGGGGGAAGTAAGTGGCGACATTATCGACCGTGTACTTATACAAGCGGAAGCTGGGGCCGCCGCGTTCGGGGTTCAGGACTCCGGCGACATGCAGCAGCGAGTCGCGGAGGGATTCGGCCTGGAGGCGTTGGGGAGGGAAGCGCCAGAGGAGGCGGGAGTCGGCATCGACGCGTGCGGCGGCCGGGTGGAAGGCGCTCGATTGCTGGTAGGCGGCCGAGAGGAGGATCTCCTTATGGAGCGGTTTAAGGCGCCAACCGTGGGCGAGGAGGCGCTGGGCGAGATGGTCGAGGAGGGCGGGGTGGGAGGGGCGTTCGCCGTTGTAGCCGAAGTCGGAGGGTGTGGCGACGAGGCCACGACCGAAGTGGTAGTGCCAGAGGCGATTGGCGATGACGCGGGGTGTGAGGGGATTACGGTCGTCGGCGAGCCAGCGGGCGAACTGGAGACGGGCTTCGCTTTCGGGGGCGTCTGCGGGGACCGTGAAGCTGGCGTGAGAAAGCGTAGAGAGGCTGGCCGGAGGGACGGGATTGCCCCGCTGCATGACGCTGCCGCCTTTGAGGAGATAGACGGGGTCGGCGGGTTGTTTGAAGACCCCGGCGTAGGCCAGGGGGAGAGCGGGGATTTGTTTGAGTTGCGCCTCCGCGGCTTGGAGCTGCGCTTCGGTGGATTCGAAGACAGCGCGGTCGGCCGGGTTGAGGGCTTCGAGGGTGATGAGGCGGTCGAGGTCGGGCTGGCGGTGGGGGAGGCGGTTGTGTTGGGAGGCGACGGGGGTCCAGGATCGGCCGTCGAGGGAGAGTTCGATTTGATAGTTGGCGACGGTGTTCTGTTGGAAGCGGCCTTGGAAGGCGCGGGCACGGTCGGTGGACCACGCTAGCTTCTGGGTGAGCCTAGGGGCGGGGAGTTCAAGGGTGATGAAGGCGGGGCCGGCGCCTTCGGGGAACCAGCGTTTGTCGAAGCTGTTGTCGTTCAGGTGGCGGGGGTGATAGGCGTCGGGGTTGCCGTCGGCGACGCGGGTGGAGGAGACGGTGAGGCGCGCGGCGGGGGCTAGGTTGCTCCCGTCGGTGGCGAAGAGTTCGAGTTCGTCGAGGCCGCCAGGGAAGCTTTGAGGAGCCGAGAAGCGGACGAAGCGAGCTTGGGTGGGCGGCCAGGATTCTTCGGCGCCGAAGGGGGAGACGGGCGGGCGGTGGCGGGCGCGGAGGACCGCTTCAGCGGGGGCGCGGTTCGGGTTGGTTAACTCGGTGAGTTTGGTGAGGCGCTCCTTAGCGGATTTGATCTGCTGCTCGAGCGGGGAGGCCAGCTTCTCGCGGTCGGCGCGCGCTTCGGGGGTGGCGACAGGCCGGTCGCCATGAGTCACGCCGTTGAAGATGGCGGCGAGGCGATAGTAATCAAGTTGTTGGATGGGATCGAATTTGTGATCGTGGCAGCGGGCGCAGTTGACCGTGAGGCCGAGGAATGAGGAAGCGGTGGCGTTAACGATGTCGTCAAGGTCGTCGGCGCGCTGTTGGCGGGTGGCGGCGAGGTTGGAGTTGCCAACCGTGTCATGGGGGCCGGCGACGAGGAAGCCAGTGGCGACTTCAACGTTGGGGTCGCCGGGGGCGAGGAGGTCGCCGGCGACTTGTTCCATCATGAAGCGATTGAAGGGGAGGTCTTGATTGAGAGCACGGATGACGTAGTCGCGAAAGCGCCACGCGTTGGGCCGAATGTGGTTTTGCTCGTAGCCGTGAGACTCGCCGTAGCGAATGACGTCAAGCCAGTGGCGGCCCCAGCGCTCGCCGTAGGCTGGGGAGGCAAGGAGGCGGTCGATGAGTTTCTCGTAGGCGTTGGGAGCGGGGTCGTCGAGGAACGTGGCGATCTCGGCGGGCGTGGGAGGGAGACCGGTCAGGTCGAAGGTAGCGCGGCGGATGAGCGTGCGGGGGTCGGCGGGTGTTGAGAATGCCAGGCCCTTGGCACGCAGGGCGGCTTGGAGGTGGGAGTCGATCGTGCCGCCGGGATTCGAGAGGGGCTGGAGGGACCAGAAGGAGGACGTGGCGCGGGGGCGGACGGCGAGGGTGGTTTCCCAAGGGGCGCCGGCTTCGATCCATTGTTTGATGGTGACGCGTTCGTCGAGGGGGAGACCGCCACCGGGGGGCATCTCGCCGCGCTCGACGCGGGCGAGGAGTTTGGCGGGTAGGACGGCGGCCGCCGTGGAGCGAGACGTAAGCGAGAGGTTGCCGAGACGCGTGGAATCGTTGTGGCAGGACAGGCAGCGGCGGGCGAGGATTTGCGGGGCGTCGGCGTAGGCGAGGGTGGCAAGGCCGAAGAGGAGGAGGAGAGGGCGCATGGCTGCCCTAAATTGTACGGGAATCTTATCGGTGTCATTGACCCTGATAAACTGAAATGTAATGGAGTGGTACGCCCAAGAAGTTGCGAGCCTCGCGCAGAAGCTGCGTCAGAACGCGTTGCCGTCGCCGATCGCCTTTTACGGATCTTCCTCCATTCGGCTTTGGGACCGGCTTCCCCATGACCTCAACAACCCCCAAGTTCTCAATCTAGGCTTCGGCGGCTCCACCCTCGCCGCTTGCGTCCACTTCTTCGACCAACTCATCCCGCTCGCCCAACCCCGATCACTCCTTGTCTATGCTGGCGACAACGACCTCGGTGATGGCCAGTCAGCCGAGTTCGTCCTCGATCGCTTCCGCGCGCTGACCGAGAAAATCGTCCGGTTTAATCCGGCCCTTTCCTGGGCCTTCCTCTCCATCAAACTCTCGCCATCCCGCTTATCCCTGCGCCCCCAAATTGACCGCGCCAACAATGCCATTCGCCTCGAAACGGCGCGCCATCCCCGCGCCTCGTTCATCGACGTCGCCTCCCCACTACTTAACCCTGCGGGCTACCCGGCCTCAGAATACTTTCAACCCGACGGGCTCCATCTCAGTCCTGCTGGCTATCGGCGCTGGGCCGAGACTCTAAAACAAGATCGCAACCGAATGTTAATCGAGTCGTCGCCGAATATTCGCTCAGCCGAGCTATCCTCAAGCCAGAACTCTGCGGGACAGGATGCTTCGGGAATATCACAAGTGGTTTAGCGCTACACTCCAGCGCGACATGGAACTGCTCGTCTTCGGCCATGCCGGAGAACGCGTCCTCGTTTTCCCCACCCGCCAGGGACGCTTCTTCGACTATGAGAACTGGCGTTTGGCTGAAGCGGCCGCCCCCGCCATCCATGCTGGCAAACTGCAACTCTTCTGCCTCGATAGCTTCGACTCCCACTCTCTCTACTGCGCGTCCATTCCGCCCCCCGAACGCATCCGGCGCCATCAACTCTACGAAGACTACGTCCTCCGCGAAGTCCTCCCGTTCACTCGGTCCAAGAACACCGACCCCCGCCTAATGGCCCACGGTTGCTCCATCGGCGCTTATCACGCCGTCGACCTCGCCACCCGCCACCCCCATCTCTTTACCCGCGTCCTCGCCCTCTCCGGCCGATATGATCTCACGAAGGCGATCGGCCCCTTCCTCGATCTCTTCTGCGGCTACTACGACGAAAATATATACTTCCACACTCCGCCCCATTTCCTTGCCCGCCTCACCGACCCCACCCTCCTCGCCGCCCTTCGCCGCCTCGACATCACCCTTGCCGTCGGCCACGACGACACCTTCTGCGCCTCCACGCGCGAACTCTCGACCATCCTCCACAACAAACAGATTCCTCACCACCTCGACATTTGGCCCGGTGAGGCCCACCGCGCGCTGCATTGGCGCGAAATGGTTCGCCGCTACCTCGCCTCTTGATATCCTGATCGGAATCATGCCCCGCCGATTCCTGCTCTGCTTCCTCCTGGCCGCCTGCGTCGCCTCCGGCCAATCCCCCATCTCGCCCGATCGCGAAGCCGCGATGAAAGCCGACCTCGCCGGGCGCATCGACCGAATGTCGAAGCAAGCCCAAGTGATGGTCGATTCCGTTTTCTCCTTCGCCGAACTCGGCTTCCAGGAAGTCGAGACCAGCAAATATCTAACTGGAATCCTTGAAAAGGAAGGTTTCAAGATCGAGCGCGGAGTGGCTGGCATCCCCACGGCCTGGGTCGCGACCTGGGGCTCCGGCAAGCCCGTCATCGCCCTTGGCTCCGACATCGACTGTATCCCGCAGGCGTCCCAAAAGCCCGGCGTGGCCTACCGTTCGCCCCTGCTCGACTTCGCTCCCGGACACGGCGAGGGCCATAACTCCGGCATGCCGCTCAACATCGTCGCGGCGCTCGCGGTGAAGGAGATTATGGAGCGCGAGAAGCTTCCCGGCACTCTCAAGCTCTGGCCCGGCGTCGGTGAAGAGCAACTCGGTACCAAAGCCTATTACGTCCGCGCCGGGGTCTTCAAAGACGTCGACGCTGTTCTCTTCGCCCACGTCTCAGCTGACTTCAACGTCACCGCGGGACCCGGAGGACAGAGCGGCATGGTCTCAGTCGAATATCAGTTCCAAGGCGAATCCGCCCACGCCGCCGGTGCCCCCTGGCGCGGGCGCTCCGCCCTTGACGCTGTCGAACTCATGAACGTCGGCTGGAACTTCCGGCGCGAACACCTGCGCCTCGCCCAGCGTTCCCACTACGTCATCACCAACGGGGGCGACCAACCCAACGTCGTCCCTCAGAACGCTTCCGTCTGGTACTTCTTCCGCGAAACTGACTACGACAATGTGATGAACCTCTGGAAGGTAGGCGACCAGATGGCCCAGGGCGCCGCGCTGATGACGAACACGACGTTCACCTCGCGAGTCCTCGGCTCGGCTTGGGCGGGCCACTTCTCCGTTCCCATCGCGGAAGCCATGCACGCCAATATCAAAAAGGTGGGCTACCCCCAGTGGTCGGAGGACGACAAGCGCTTCGCCGTCGCGCTTCAGCAGGAACTCAAGGTTCCCGTGACCGGGCTCAATGACCAGGTTGGCGAACTCCGCCAGCCCTCGACCACCCCTACGGCTACTGGTGGCGGCTCGGACGACATCGGCGACATCTCGTGGAATGTCCCCACCATCACTCTCCGCTATCCGGCGAACATCCAGGCCGGCCCGGGGCACAACTGGGCCAACGCCATCGCAATGGCCACGCCGGTTGCCCATAAGGGAGTCGTCGCCGGAGCCAAAGCCCAGGCGATGACCCTACTCGACCTCATTACCAAACCGAAGTTAGTGACCGCCGCCTGGGACTATTTCAATAACGTCCAAACCAAGGAAACGAAGTACAAGTCGTTCCTTCGCCCCACCGATGAGCCGGCGCTTTTTCTCAATAAGCGGATCATGGAAGAGTTCCGCCCCCGCATGCAGGAGCAGTATTACAACCCGTCCAAATACAACACCTACTTGGAGCAGATGGGTATCCCGTATCCGACCGTCCGGAAGTAACTGACAGCTCCCAGTTCAGCCCGGGGTATCGTCCGCCAAAAGCAGCTCGACCGAGACTGGCTTCCTGCCTGCCGCCAAGGCTGCTCAGGAAGCCAGTTTCGCCAAGATTTACTTCACCGGCACGAAACAGTAGAAGTAACCCGCGCCGCCAGTGGCCACCAGATTCGCCTGGCTGCAGCCGCGAGAAGGATGCGTTGAATTCCACGAAATTCCGCCACCGTTCCGGTCGCTGTGGCCCAACTGCGCCGTTCCTTCGCCATTGCTGGTCCAATTCTTGCAGGTGTGGTCCGCGCC
>JBBQRA010000215.1:0-10194 GCA_038215275.1 Bryobacterales bacterium
ATCGAAGTCGCCTACTGCGACTCCCATGCCGTAGAAGTCGGGGCTATCGGCCAGCCTGGCGGCTCGCGTAACGTCCTCGAAGGAGCCGTCCGGCTTCTGTCGGAAAAGGCGGTTCCAGTAGCGGGGCTCCCGCCGGCGGAAGTCGGGTGGGGATTTGGCGGGATGATCGAGGTGACCGCCGTTGACGAAAAAAAGATCCAGCCGGCCGTCGTTGTTGTAATCCAGCATGGCCACTCCGCCGCCCATCGTTTCAAGAAGGAACTTACCGGGGGTAGGGGAATGCTGGAGCTGGAACGCGGGCAGTTCGACTTCCACAAAGACAGGACTGTGCGCCCCAGCAAGGACTGCGAGGCAGAGAGAGAGCTTCGGGAAGGTTCTCACAGGCTAGAACAAAAATCGCAAGGCAAACTGGACGAGCCGAGGGTTATTGTATTGTCCGCTGACAACTCCAAACTGAGGGTTGCCCAGCGCCCGGCCAGGATAGCTGAACTGGACCCGGTTGAACAAATTGAAGACCTCAGTCCGGAACTGGAGGCCGAAGCGCTCGGTGATCTGTGTGTTTTTGAAGACCGTGAAATCGTGGTTGGCGATACCGTGGGATCGAACATCGGTAAGCGTACGGGCGACATTGCCGAAAGTGAAGGCGGGAGTGGGTGTGAAGGCCGAGGTGTTAAACCATCCGTTCAGGCGAGAT
This sequence comes from Bryobacterales bacterium, assembly GCA_038215275.1. Taxonomy (GTDB): domain Bacteria; phylum Acidobacteriota; class Terriglobia; order Bryobacterales; family Bryobacteraceae. The sequence goes on from JBBQRA010000215.1 coordinate 695, forward strand.
TGAGCCGAACCGTCAAGCTTAGCGCTGACGCCAGTAGAGTTTGGCCGCTGCCCGCCACCGAAGGAGTTTGTCGTATTGACCGCCATTGTCATGTTCAGGGGATTTCCACTTTGGAAGGTGGAGACGCCATTGACTCCCCACCCGCCGATGACGCGGTTCACGGCGCCACTGGCATCGCCCAGGAGCGGCTGTCCCTTGCCGAAGGGAAGGTCGTAGATGAAGCTGATTACCGCGCGATGCGGTACGTCATAGAGCGCTACGGAGCGCTCGGGACGCAGATTATTCGAGTTCTGCACGGCCATGCCGCCGCCTGGTTCGAGCCAACCGGTGAGCGTGTCCGTGTCGCTGATCAGCTTCGCCCAAGTATAGGATCCGAGGACTGATGCGCCCCGAGCGAAGCGCTTCTCCACCTTCAACTGCAAGGAGTGATAGATGGAATTGCGATTCATGGGCGCTACCTGATTGAACCCCGTGTACTGGGGATAGCGGAGCAGAAGTTGTCCCCGGGCGACCCTCGGCTGGGCGAGGGTTCCCAGTTGCACCTGTCCGAAGAAAGGGTTAGGAACTTGCTGAAGCAATTGGGAGCCGAGAGCGAGGAATTCGTCCGGCAGCTGATTCAGTACCTGATTGGGGCCCGGCAGGTGGGTTCCTTTCGACGCGGCGTAGGCAATATCGACGGCGGCGCCACCTGGGAGTTCGCGTTGGACATCGACGTTCCACTGCTGGACATAGGCTCGTGGATCGTTAAACAAGGGAGCATTGATGCCTTGGCCATAGAAAAGCCGCTGGAGGTTGGGGCTCCGTCCAGGCGCCTGAATCATCCCGCTGGGGAAGGGATTCGACAGCCGGTCCGCCGGAGTGATGGAGCCATCGACGGTCCCCAGATACGGGGTGGTATAGGCGTTCGAGATATCGCCATTTGGGGCGGTGCCGAAGGCGACGTCATTCGGCAGGAAGAAGATGCCGTAGCCGGAGCGGATCACGGTTCTATTGTTGAGGCGATAGGCCAGACCAAATCGCGGGGACACCGGGTTTCTGAGCTCATTGTTGTTGCGGCTGGGGCTATCGGGGGAGTTCACTAAACCTGGCCGCCCCGTGAAGTTCAAGCCGCCACGGCCACTGAGCTCGTTCTCGGCGTTGGGGAGAAGAACGACGAGCCGGTCGAACCGTTCTGACCACGGACCCATCTGGTCAACGCGGACGCCGTAGTTGAAGGTCAAGCGGGAGCCGATTTGCCACTGATCACCGAAGTAGTATGCCCGATAGAGCATCTGTCCGGCCACGAAGTTGTTGTGGGTGAGCCCTCCGCCCGCGCCCATTCCAAGCAGGAACGAGGCGAAGCCGTTTCCGGTGCCGGCGGCGGCGAGCGGATTGATGGAGGTCATCAGCGGGTTGAAGCTGAACGACCCGGATGGATTGTTCTGTTGGTAGTAGTTGTGGGTGAGCCGCCTGAACTCTCCACCGAACTTCAAGGTGTGCCGTCCGATGACTTTGGTCATAGCGGGCATGATTGAGTAGACGTCATTGCGGGCGACGATGGTGCTTCCCGTTCCATTCGTGCCAAAGACGCCATCGAACCCGGTGACGATGGGGATGGGCGAGACGCGGACGGCAACCTGATTATTGAGGGCGGAGGGCCAGCCTAACTGGGTCAGATCATAGCCGGCGGTCAGCGAGGTCCGGTCGTAGCTAAAGCGTGTGAAGGAGAGCCGGAGATCGAGGAAGGTGGAGGGAGACAGGGAGAGGGTGTCGCCGATGACGGCCTGGTTGGTATTCATCGTTTCGGTGCACCGGTCGACGCAGGTTTGGGTGCCATACGGATCGATGGGCAAGTTTAGGTTCTTCCAGAAGGTGTACCTAACGAAAGCACGCTGGCGGTCGGAGAAGGTGTGGTCGACACGGGAGTTGTACTGGTCGTTGTCACCGCCGACGCTGGCGTTTGCGGTGAAATTGTTGACCGCGGTATTGGGCAGCCCCGGACTATTGGCTCGTCCCCAGAGATTGGTCATCACTCGGGCGGCCCGGTCGATCCGGTCCGCGGGGATGGTGTTGTTCGGGAAGGGCAAGCGCGAGATCACCTCGGCGCCGGCGGCGTTGGTGCTGCAGGCGGCGTTGCCAAGACGGCCGCAGGTGGTCAGTGGATCGAAGATGGGTACGACGGCGCCAGAGGCGTTGCGCACGTTCGAGAAGTCTCCGTTGCGCATCGGATCCGTGGGGACGGAGAACACATAGGACTGGCCTTGCCGCAGGCGAAATCCTTCATAAGAGCCGAAGAAGAATGTCTTGTCTTTCACGATTGGCCCGCCCGCATTAACGCCAAACTGATTCTGGGAGAAGGCGGGACGCGGGACGCCGGCGCGGTTGTTGAAAAAGGTATTGGCGTTGAGCGAACGGTTGCGGAGGAACTCGTAGGCGCTGCCGTGAAGGCTGTTGGTTCCTGATTTGGTAGCGAGGTTGATGACGCCACCGGCGAAGCGGCCAAATTCCGGGCCCAGGTTGTTGGTCTGCACCTTAAACTCCTGGACGGCGTCTTGCGTTGGCACAAGTGCGGTGAGATTGACGTAGCCCGCGTTGTTGGGCGCGCCATCGATATAGGACGCGCTCTGATTGGCCTGTCCTCCGCCGATCTGGAAGTTGGCCCAGGCGAAAGGGTTGGTTCCGGTGGGGGTCGTGCCGCTTTGGCCGCCGGGCACTACGCCCGGGACCAAGGAGACCAGGCTGAACACATTCCGGCCATTCAGGGGCATTTCCAGCACCTTGCGGGCCTCAACCACTTGGCCGAGGGAGGCGTTTTCTGTTTGGAGGAGGGGGGTTTGTCCGGTGACCTCGACGGTCTGGCTAACGTCGCCGATTTGCATAGAGACGTCGATGCGGACGGAACTCTGCACTTCGATGGTGACTCCATCGCGGATGAAGCGGCGAAATCCGGAGCTTTCGACTTCGACCCGGTATTGACCGGGGGGGACGTTCACGAACTGGTAGTTACCGGTAGAATCCGTTTGGGTAGCCCGCCGTTCGGAGGTGCCGATATTGACTAGGGTCACGCTGGCTTGGGGAACGGCACTCGCCGAGGCGTCGGTAATGGTTCCGACGAGGGAACCGTAGAATGCCTGACCGTAGGCACTGGATGCAACGAGGAGAAGAGTCAAGATTAGCCTGGACAACATGGGGGCTCCTATAACGTTCAAGGTGAGAACGATCAGGAGTCTATATCAACGAAACCCGACGCGCAAGGGGAGAAATGCGGGGAGAAATGCGGGGAGAAATGTAGGCACCTAATGGATGAGATAAACCGTTTTTGTCGCAACCAAGGTAAGACACCGGAAAACCGTGATCGGATTTGGCGACGAATCCCGCTTAATGAAGTGGAGAGAATGACATGCCTTCCACCCAGACGATTCCGACCGATGATGTTTTGATCCGCTTAGCCGCGATCTCCCTGCGACGCCTTTGGGAAGACGAAAAGCGCGCCGATGGGATCGGTGACCGGATTGAGCAGGACCTGCTGCGCCTTAAGCCAAAATGCCTTTCACGACGTTCCCGTGCACGTCAGTAAGGCGGAAGTCGCGGCCGGCGTACTTATACGTCAGCTTGAGATGATCGAGGCCGAGCAGGTGCAGGATGGTCGCGTGGAGGTCGTGAAAATGGACCTTGTTCTCGACCGAATAGTAACTGTAGTCGTCCGTGGCGCCGTAAGATAGCCCGGGTTTGACGCCTCCTCCGGCCATCCACATGGTGAAGGCTTCGGGGTTGTGGTCGCGGCCGTCGGAGCCCTGCGCCGTTGGAGTGCGGCCAAATTCGCCGCCCCAGAGGACGAGCGTGTCTTCGAGGAGCCCGCGGGACTTGAGATCCTGCAGAAGGCCTGCAATGGGCTTGTCGACTTCGGCGGCGTTCTGGGCGTGGTCGCGCTTGAGACGCTCGTGCTGATCCCACTTGTAGGTGTGCGACACCTGGACGAAACGGACACCTTTTTCCGAGAACCGGCGGGCCATGAGGCACTGGCGGCCAAAGTCTTCCGTAATCGGGTTGTCGAGACCGTAGAGCTTTTTCGTAGCTTCCGATTCCTGGCCGAGATCCTGCAACGCTGGCGCTTCGGCCTGCATGCGAAAGGCGAGTTCGAAGGATTCGATACGGCCTTCGAGGGCCCGGTCCGGGCCGGTGAGGTCGAGTTGCTGGCGGTTGAGTCCCTGCGAGTAGTCGATCTCTTTGCGCTGGATGGCGCGCGGGGTTTCAGTGTTGGTGATGAAAGGGATGCGGGCATCGCGGGCGGGAACACCGACCGAGCCGAGGGCGGTGCCGGCGTAGGGGGCGGGTAGAAAGGCGGAGCCGAAGTTGTTGGCGCCGCCGTGGCTCTGCGTAGGGCAGATGGTGAGGAAGCCCGGCATGTTCGAGTTTTCCGTGCCGAGGCCGTAGGTGACCCAGGAGCCCATGGCCGGGCGGATGAACGTGTCCGAGCCGGTGTGAAGTTCGAGCAGGGCGCCGCCGTGGCGGGAGTTGGAACCGTGCATGGACTTAATGAAGCACAGGTCGTCGACACACTTGGTGAGTTCGGGGAAGAGGTCGCTGACCCAGGCGCCGGACTGGCCGTACTGCTTGAAGCCCCAAGGGGACTGGAGGAGATTGAAGGTTTCGCTCGATACGACTTTGGGGCGAGCGAAGGGGAGCGGCTTGCCGTGGTCGCGCTTGAGGAGGGGCTTGTAGTCGAACGTATCGACCTGTGAGGGCCCGCCGTGCATGAACAGGAAGATGACGCGCTTGGCACGGGCAGGGAAGTGGGGCGGGCGGACGGCGAGCGGATCAGAAGCCGCTGCACGAGCCTGTTCGAGACCGAGGAGACCGGAGAGGGCGAGGGAGCCGAAGCCGGCGGAGGCGGAGTGGAGGAGTTGGCGGCGGGTCATGATCGTTAGTTCAAGTAGATGAATTCGTTTGAGGAGAGCAGAGACTTGGCGAAGCTCTGCCATGCTTTGACGGGGTCGTTGGCCCAGTCCGGCTGGATTTGGGCGATGAAGGTTTGGGCTTTGTCGATCTCGCCGGGCGTGGGCGGACGGGAGAGGGCGCGTTCGTAGGCGAGACGAATGCGAGCGGGATCGTCGAGATCCTTCTGCGCGAGGAGGAACTCGGCGAGGCGGCGCGAGTGTTGCAGCATGACGGAGCTATTCATCATGAAGAGCGCCTGGGGGGCGACGACCGTGGAGTCGCGGTCTCCATTGGAGGAGGCGGGATCCGGGAGATCGAAGGCCTGGAAGACTTCGTAGAGGGAACTGCGGAGGACGGGGACATAGATGGCGCGGATGGGCCGGTCGTAGTCGACGGTGGAGCCTTTGGCGGTATTGGCAACGTACTGGCGATCTTTGTAGGAGAGGATGGTGCCGCCGGAGAAATCGTGGGTGAGGTCACCGGATGTAGACATGATGGCGTCGCGAATGGCTTCGCCTTCGAGGCGGCGGCGGGGCATGCGCCAGAGCAGGACGTTTTCGGGGTCGGCTTCGGCGGCCTTGGCGTTGTAGTCGCTGCTCATCTGGTAGGTTGCCGAGAGCATCATTTCGCGATGCATCGCTTTCACGGACCAGCCGTTCGAGATGAAGCGGAGGGCGAGCCAATCGAGGAGGGGCTGATTGGTGGGCTTTTCCCCGAGGCGGCCGAAGTTGTCGACGGTGGGGACAATACCGCGGCCGAAGTGCCACCGCCATAGGCGATTGACCATGACGCGGCTGGTGAGCGGGTGATCGGGTTGGGTAAGCCACTGGGCCAGTTGGAGGCGGCCGCTTTCGGTGGGGCCGATGGCGGGCGGGTGGTCGCCGGCGAGGACCTTGAGGAAGTTACGGGGGACTTTTTGGCCGAGGGTCCAATGGCTGCCGCGGAGGTGGATGGCGAGGTCGTCAATCTGATCGCCTTCGCGGACGCCCATGGCGCGCGGGAAGTCCGGGGTGGCGGCTTCGAGCAATTTGAGTTCGGCGTCCAGGGCCTTGAGTTGCGCCTGGATAGTGGGCTCGAAGTAACGGCGAGCATCTGGCGGAGCGCGGAAGGGGCCGAACTTTTCGTGGAGGAATTCATGGAGCGCTTTGAGGCCCGGGTCGGTCAGGTTGGGTTCGAGGGACTGCTGGAAGAGGGTTTCAAAGCGACCGGCGAGAGCTTCGGGGGTGGCGGGGACGGTGGGGAAGAGATTGGCAGCGGGCGAGACCCAGGCGGAGAGCGGGGCGCTGGTTCCTTGGATTTCCCACGGGTAGAGGGCGCTGGCTGGGGCACCGCTCGAGCGGTCAAAATAGTCGACCAGTTGATCGAGGAATCCGGGATGGACGTTGTAGCGAGAAGCGATCTGGACCCCAGTAAGCGGAGTCTGAGGGAGCGAATGCCGGGCAATCAGAAGTTGCGTGAAGTAAGGAAAACGAGAGGCGTGTTCGAGGCGGATGGTGTTGGCGCCGGCCTTCAGCGGGGCAATGGCAAGATAGGTCCAGCCGCCGGCCTCGGGCGAGGCAGCGCGGTTTTGGACCGGCGGGAGACCGCGCTTGGCCCAGACGCCGTTGACGTGGAGGTCCGCGGTACCGGCGCCGCGCTCCTGGTCGAGAATGTCGATTTGATACAAGCCGGCCTTGAGGACTTGGACTGTGTAGTCGGCGAAATAGGGGCCGGTGGAATCCTTCGGGGCATTGGGTTTGTTCTTCTCGAGGGTGCGAGGGACATTGCCCCGGTCGAAGGAAGAGGCCTCGCGGGTGATGGCTGAGGGGACGCTTTCGACGGGGGCGATCTGAACTTGGGAGTCACGCTGGAGATGGGCGGCCGCGCGAAGGTACGCACCGACGCGGCGGCGAGCGATGTTCGAGATGCGATCGTTCTCCTGCTTGGTGAGAGTGGTGATCTCTTTGCGCTTGGCTTCGATCTTCGCTTCATGGGCGGCGAGGCGATCGCGGTCTTCCTTGGGAGCCAGGACGTACTCGTGCCACTTGGCGACGACCTTAAAGTTCTCCATGGTTTTGGAGGATTTGAAGATACCGGCGAGCGAGTAATAGTCGGCGTGGGAGATGGGGTCGAACTTGTGATCGTGGCAGCGAGCGCAGCCGACGGTGAGGCCGAGGAAGGCTCGGGCGGTGGTATCGAGCTGCTCATCGACGATGTCCATCTGCATTTTCATCGGGTCGTCTTCGGCGAGCATTTTCGCGCCGAGAGAGAGGAAGCCGGTGGCAGTCCAACGCTCGTAGGTCGTGGGCAGGCCGGTAGTGGGCGGCAGAAGATCGCCGGCGAGCTGTTCGGTCAGGAATTCGTTATACGGCTTGTCTTTGTTGAGCGCGGCGATGACGTAGTCGCGATAGCGGAACGCGTTTTTATAGACGAGGTTTTCGTCGAGGCCGTTGGAATCGGCGTAGCGGGCGACGTCGAGCCAGTGGCGGGCCCAGCGTTCGCCGTAGCGGGGCGAGGCGAGGAGGCGGTCGACGACTTTGGCATAGGCCTCGGAGGAGTTGTCCGAGAGGAAGGCTTGGACTTCGGCGGGGGTGGGCGGGAGGCCGGTGAGATCGTAGGTAGCGCGGCGGAGGAGGGTTCGCTTGTCGGCGGTTGGGGCAGGGGAGAGCCCTTTGGCTTCGAGGGCAGAGAGCAGAAACTGATCGATGGGAGAGCGGGCCCAAGTGGTGTTCTTGGTCATGGGGGGCATGGGGGCCTTCGGGGGCACAAACGCCCAGTATTTCTGCGGGGCGGCGGGAGCGGCGGACACGGTGGTGTTGCCCCAGGGCGCGCCCATTTGAATCCACTGGGCGAAGAGGGCCGCGTCGGCGTCTTTCATCTTCGGGCCGGGCGGCATTTTCAAGGGGCCGGCGGTATGGCGGACAACTTTCAGCAGCAGGCTATCGCCGGGGTTGCCGGGGATGAGAGAAGGGCCGCGGGAGCCGCCTTGGAGCGTGAGTTCGCGGGAGTCGAGCCGCAGGCCGCCCATGACCGGTTGGCTGGCGGCCGAGTGGCAACCGAGGCACTGCGCGACAAGCAGGGGACGAATGTTTTTCTCGAAGAAGGCGGGGCCGTCCTCTGTCTGCGCAGAAAGTGTTTGCGCAGAAAGCGGCAAAGTCGTCAGGCTAAGGGCCAGCGAGAAAGAACACCAGCGGAACATGACTCCGATGCTATCACCGGCGATGAGGGGCGTGGGCCTCCAGGGTTTCTGCCAATACTGAGAATGATAATGGCTTAGTCATGTAAGCGCTCATGCCAGCGGCGAGACACTGTTCGCGATGGCGGGCCATAGCGTGGGCGGTCATGGCGATTACGGGAAGCCTGCCTCCACGAGCGCGATACTGGCGCGTGGCTCCGAGGCCGTCGAGGATGGGCATCTGGATATCCATCAGAAGGAGGTCAAAACCAGCCTCGCGTTCGGCGAGGAGATCGAGGGCAGCCTGGCCATCGTTGACGAGCTCGACGTGGTGGCCGAGCTTTTCCACCATGGCGCGGATGACACGCCGGTTGACAGCGTTGTCTTCGGCGCCCAAGATCCGAAGCGACCCGGCGGAAGCGACGAGCATCCGGTGTTGGTCAGAGGAGGGGGCCGGGGCGGGAGGCGGTTCGTAACGGACCGTGAACGCGAATCGGCTGCCGACTCCGGGCGCGCTTTCGAGAGTGATTTCTCCACCGAGGAGTGATACCAGTTGGCGGCAGATAGCGAGGCCGAGGGCCCAAGGCGGTGAACTTGATGGCGTGGCCGAGCAGGTTCAACAAGATCTGACGGAGCCTAGTATCGTCGGAATAGATTTCCGCGGGGACCAAATCGTCGACGGTGCAAGTGAACTGAAGTCCCTTTTCATCAGCGCGCACCTGCCTAGTGCGGCAAACCCTTTCGGCGAGTTGACGCGGCGAGAAGGAGCCAGGCGACAGTTCCAGGCGGCCGGCTTCGATCTTGGAAAGATCGAGGATGTCGTTGAGAATGGTGGGCTACATAGCCCTTGGGCGGCGCCATTGGTCTCGCACCGGGAGGTGTTGTGCTTGCAGGCCGAGGCCGACCGTCAGCAGATAACTAAATGTTAGCTGGATTGGAATTCGATGCGTTCCGCCCGGCGTAAGACGCCAGTTATCCGGGTGGAGTTGAGAGGGAGGGCGCGGAGAAAGAGCGAGTAGGTTCGCTCTACCGTCTGGCCGGCGTCCAGGAAGGAAAACAGCGGCCGTCCCAGCATCCGTCCCCGCCGGACGAGTTCGGGATAGGGTTGGTGGAGGCCGGTGGAGCCGAACTCGAGGCCTCGGGCGGCCGGGCGTCCCTTGGCAACATCGCGCCAGAGATTGAGCCACGGGTAGTCGCTGGTCTTCCAGAGATAGCCGAGAACGAGACCGGCGGTGGGGCTGGCCGCGGTGACCCAGCCGGTTTCCGCCTCGATGATGTAGGAGACGACGTTGGGGAGGGGGTCGGTCGTGAGGTAGCGGAGGTCGGCGGAATGGGCGCGGGGCCAAGGGGCGGGGTCCTGGTCGGGCGTGGTCTGGGCAAAGCCGACGCCGGCGTTGGCATCGACGAACGTTTTTTCGTCGAGAAAGGG
>JBBQRA010000216.1:0-10178 GCA_038215275.1 Bryobacterales bacterium
AAAATACCATATCGTGCTGTTTGGGGATCCGGGAAGCAACAGGTGGATTGAGCGGGTGGCGGGGAAGTTGCCGTTGACGTGGGGGCGAGAGACGGTGTCGATGGGCGGGCAGCGGTTTGTGGCGGGAGAGGTTTTGCCGGCGATGATTTATCCGAATCCCTTGAACCCCAAGAAGTACGTGGTGCTGAACAGCGGGTTAACGGCATTGTGGCAGGACTGGGCGGGCGATTTCCCGACCCCGCAGTATGGTGACTATGCGATTCTGCGCGTGGGCGCGAAGGAAGAGCCGGATGTGGCGATGGCAGGGGTGTTTGATGAGGGGTGGAAAGTGGCTCTAGAAAGAAAATGAAAGGAAAGCAAGCTTAGCTCTTGCATCTGATTGTTGAGCCCCGTAAACTGTTTCGAAAGTCTTTCGGTTTGCCCGGGGTTTCCTACATGACACTCTCTCGATTGACACTATTCTTTCTTGTGCTTCTCACCTCGCCGATGGCGTGGCCCCAGGCTTCGAACGCCACGGTGCGTGGGGCGGTGACTGACGCGCAGCAAGCTTTGATCCCCAACGCAAAGGTGACTTTGCTCAACACCGCCACCGGAGTGGCGCGCGAATCGGTCACCAATAGCGCGGGCCTCTATGTGTTTCCGACCACCATCCCTGGCCCTTACCGTCTCCGTGTGGAGATGCCGGGCTTGCAGACGTTCGAAGGCACGCTGACGGTACAGGTGCAACAGGATGCGACGGTCGACATTATGATGCAGGTGGCGTCGACCAATACCATAGTCGAGGTTCAGGATGTGACGCCGCTGCTGAAGGTGGACTCCCCTTCCCTCGGTGCGTCGCTTGAGCGGCAACGGATTGAACAGTTGCCGGTGAACGGCCGCGGGTATCAAAACCTGCTGGTGATGGTGCCGGGCATTCAGTGGTCTTCGCACGGCCATGGCATCGGCGGCATGGTGCGCGGCAATGGATTGCGGAACGGATCGAACACGCTCGTCGTGGACGGTTCGGCGCAGAACGAAGTGTGGGAAGGATGGGACGTGGCGCGGACGCCAAGTCTGGATTCGGTGGAAGAGATTCGCGTTGAGGTGAACAATGCGTCGGCGAAGTTCTCCCGGCCGACGTCAGTGATTATGTCGACGCGCTCGGGCACGAATCAATATCACGGAGTGCTGTTCTACACGAACCGCAACAGCGCATATGGAGTGGCCCGGCGGCGCGAGGATAACTTTACGAAGCCGCCTTATGTGAATCGGAACGAGTTCGGCGTCTCGCTGGGCGGTCCGTTAAACATTCCGAAATTGTACAAGGGCGAGAATCGCACCTTCTTCTTCTTCAATTGGGAGTCGACGCGGTTTCTGGCCAACACGACGACGCGGATGTCGGTACCCACGGCCGAGATGCGGAACGGTGATTTCCGGGGCTTGCGGGACGCGCAGGGGCGGCAGTTTAACCTGTATGATCCGCTGACGACGCAGGCGAACTGGTCGCGGTTGCCCATGACGCATAACGGGATTGCGAACATGATCAACCCGGCGCGGATCAGCCCAGTGGCGAAGTTCATGTTTGACCGCACGGCCTTGCCAAATCTGCCGGGCGTTAACCCGCTGGTCGATGCGAACTGGATTGGCGTCTTTCAGCGCCCCCTCGAGCAGGACACGCGCAACATCCGCGTTGACCACCGGTTCTCGGATAAGAACTTGGTGTATTTCCGCTATGCGTACAACCAGCATTACGAGCAGTACGGTGCGAATAGTGCGCCGTTCCTGCCGGTGAATGATTTCAAGACCATCAACCAGACGACGCGCTGGTGGCCGAACCATGCGCTGTCTGGAACTTGGATTCATACCTTCTCGCCGACCTTGAACAATGAAATCCTGATCTCGGGTATGCGCGACTGGCATAACCGCGGCGCGGGCGACAACAAGACGAACTATGCGGGGCTGCTGGGAATGCCGAATCCGTTCGGCGCGGTAAACTTCCCTGTCGTCGACGGCATGTCACTCGGAGCGGGCGATCCCTATGTGTGGGGCGGCGAGCAACCGTTCTTCCTAGTGAGCAACCTGATCACGGCGCAGGACAACGCGACGAAGGTCGCGGGAAAGCATGAGTTCAGCTTTGGCTTTCAGTTCCGTTGGGAAGACGTTCCAAAGTCGATCGTGTCGGCGGCGGGCAACTTCAGCACGGCCACGCAGGCGACGGGGCTGTATGACACGGTGTCGACGCCGCAGAACCCGATTTCGACTCCGTTTTCGGGCCATCCGATGGCGAACCTGTACCTGGGCAGTATGAACTATAACGCCACATTCCGGCGGCCTTGGGCGTTTCTTCGCCGGCAGGAGTATGCTCCCTACATTCAGGATAACTGGAAGGTTTCGCAGCGGCTGACCTTGAATCTGGGACTGCGGTACGAATACCGGACTCCGTTGAACGACCGGAATGGGTTGCTGACTAGTTTCAGCCCGGAGAAGCGGGTCTACGTGGTGGGTTCGACGGTTGAGAACTTCCTGGACCGGCAGGCCACTTTGCCGGCGAATCTGAATGCATTGACCGGGTTTGGCGGCAAGATTATTACGGCGCAGGAAGCGGGTTTGTCGAGCAGCCTAATCACGAACAACTGGAAGCAGTTGGGACCTCGGATTGGGTTTGCCTACAAGGCGTTTTCGGGAAAGGGCACGATGGTTATCCGCGGCGGTTACCGGATCTCCTACTACACCCAGCCGATTGCCGATTGGTTCGGCAGTCAACAGAATCAGCAGATTGTTTCGGCAAGCTTCCAGAACAGCGTGACCAATACGGCGCTTTCGCCGGACGGCTTGCCCAACTATGGATTGCGCACGCCGCAGACGTTGTTTGCCGGGGTGAACACTTCCGGGAATAACATCATCGACATCAATGACACGCGGACGATCGCCCGTGGCTTCACGGCCATTCAGATTGATCCGGTCCTCCGCGACCCGAAGGTGCAGGACATGAACCTTACGGTGGAGAAAGAGATCTTTGACAACATGGTGGTGCGGTTGGCGTATGTGGGGAACCGGACGACGAACATCCTGCAGACCGTCAACCTGAATGAGAATGTTCCGGACTATATCTGGTTCGCTACACGGCGGACGCCACTGCCGACGGGTGCTTTCGCCAACGTCGCGCGGCGGCCGTACGATCAGCAAGTTTACGGCAGCGTGAACCGGCTGAGCAGCCCTGGCTACGCCAGTTGGAACGGGTTCCAGGCCGAATTGGAGCGGCGCTTCAGCAAGGGTTTCGGATTCCAGTTGTTCTGGGTTACGGGCAACACGCTCGGGACGACGGGCGTGATCCAGCAGGCCGATAATTTCCTGCCGAACGCGATTCCGACAGACGAGCGGGACCGGAACCGGTTCCTGAACTTCCAGCGGGATCCGAATACGCCGAAGCATCAAGTCCGGTGGAACTGGATTGCGGACATCCCGGTGGGCAAAGGAAAGGCCTTCGGGAACAACATGCGGGGCTTTGTAGATAAGATCATCGGTGGGTGGCAGCTGGCGGGAACGGGTAACTTCCGGTCCAACTACTTTACTCTGCCGACCAATAACTATCCGACGGGCAACCCGATTGAACGGTACGGCGAGAAGTACCCGATTGAAGACTGCCGCAGCGGCGTCTGTTTCCCTGGATTCCTGTACTTCAATGGTTACATTCCGGCTAACCAGATTAACAGCACGAATGCGCAGGGCCGCCCGAACGGGGTGATGGGGGTTCCGGCGGACTACAAACCGGCGGCTGCTCCCTTGATTCCGTGGGGCACGACAACGATTCCCGCCAATGCGCCTGCAAATACAAACATGAGCCAGTTCTGGGATACGAACAACGTATGGGTTCCGCTGAACAATAACACGGTGCAGCGGTTGAACTTCAACGATAACCTGGTGCCTTGGCGGAATCAGTACCTGCGGGCGCCGAATCAGTGGTTCCTGGATGCTTCGCTGTTCAAGTTCACGAACATCACGGAGAAGGTGGCACTGCGGTTGAACATCGACTTCTTCAACGTGCTGAACAATCCGAACAATCCGATAGCGGTGGCCAGCGATGGCATTCTGACGACTCGGAACTCGGGTAGCCCGGCGCGGGTGGTGCAGTTGACGGTTCGTTTGCAGTTTTAACCGCTAGCCCAGTTCGACAAACTTGGCACAAACCGGAGCCGGCAGCGGGATGGGATCGCTCTGCCGGCTCAATTTGCCAGTGGCGGCATCGAAGCGGAGCGGGAAGATTTGGTTGGACCGCTGCATGAGAGCGAAAAGCCACTGGCCCGTGGGATCGACATTGAAGCTGCGGGCTCCGACGCCGCCGGGGGCGAAGGCTTCAACCAACGTCAGAGAGCCATCAGAGGGATTGATCCGCAAGACGGCAATCGATTCGTGACCACGGTTGGAGATGAGCACGAAGTTGCCGCTGGGGTGCATGACGGCTTCGGCGGGGGTGGCTCTTCCTTTATAAGAGTCGGGAACGGTGCGAGTGACTGCGCCTTCGCGAAAGGTTCCTCGACGGCGATCGTATTCGAGCATCGTGCAACCCGGGCCCGACTCGTTGGCGACATAAGCCCAACGGCCGTTGGGATGGAAGACGAGGTGGCGCGGACTGGCCGGGTTCTCGAGCAGGAGAGCGGGCGGGCGGTTCGGCACTATCGAGGCGTTGGCCGCATTGAGGCGGTGGACAAAGATAGTGTTGAGGCTGGTGTCGGTCTCGATGAGGAATCGATTGTCCGGGGAGAAAGCGACGGCGTGGCAATGGACCTTGGCAGTGCCTTCCGCGATGTGCTGGTGGAAGCCGGTGGATTCTCCGAGGGAGCCATCGGGGCGGACGGGGAAGCTGGCGAGGCTGCCAGTGGCCCAGTTGGCGACGGCGAGGGTGCGGCCGGAAGCGTCGACGGCGAGGTGGCACGGCATGCCGCCCCGGGAGTTAACGCGGTTGAGCAAGGTGAGTTGACCGTTTTCCGGGCTGATCGAGAAGGCGCTGACTTCGCCGGGAGTTTGGCCTTCCATCTCGATGTGTTCGTTGACGGAGTAGAGGAACTTGCGGTTGGGGTGGACGGCGAGATAGGAGGGGTTGGCGGCTTCGGCGGCGAGTTGAGGGGCGCTGAGCTGGCCGGTGGCCGTGTTGAGGCGAGAGACGTATATGCCCTTGCTTTGGCCGGTGCCGTAGCGGGGGCCTCCCGCGGTGTAGGTTCCCCAATAGACGAGATAGTTGCGGCCCGGGGCGGCGGCGGCGAGGAGGAAGTGGCGGCGGAGCATCTTTAGAGCTTATCCGATCCCGATTGCGATTACACTTCTTTTGCTTTCGATTGCTTTGCGATACAATTTTAATGGGCTAGTTATGATTCGACACACTGCATTGTTTCTCTTAATGACGATCGTCGGATGGGCGGCGACCGAGCGGGAGACCGCTGAATGGGTGATCCGAAACGGCGGCCGGGTGATGCTGAATGGGCAGAGGGCTCCGCATGGAGATCTGCTGGGCCTGCCGTCTGGCGAGTTTCGCATTACCGGCGTTGACCTGTTTGGAACGCTGACCAGCGCGACGGAATTGGAGAAGCTGGGCGGGTTGACCGAATTGAGGGAGCTGTATCTGCCGGGGCCGATGTTTAACCCGGCGTCGGGAAGCCGGCTCGACGCGAATGCGCAGTTGAAGTTCTTGAGCGGACTACAGAAGCTGGAGCGGCTGTCGTTCAGCCTCCACTTCCTGACTCACGTGAACGTGCAGGACAAGGGCGTAGCGCTGCTGACGCGGTTGGCGGCTTTGAAAGAGTTTCGGTGCGCGCAGTGCAAGCTGGAGAAGCTGAGCCTGGAGCCGTTTGAAAATTTGCATTCGTTGGATCTGAGCAATTCCGAGTTCAGCGATGAAGCGATGAAGGGGCTGGAGCAGTTGAAAGGATTGAAGCGGCTGAACTTGCGCGATACGTTGGTGACCGACGAAGGATTGCGGTCGATTGCAGGGCTGACCTCACTCGAGGATCTTGACCTGGGCGGGACACGGGTGACGGACGCGGGCATGGCGCACCTGAAAAACCTGGCTAAGATGCGGAAGTTGAATCTGCTGGGTGCGGCGATTACTGACGAGTCAGTTCCGGTGTTGGCGGGGATGCCGCAGATGACGGAGCTGATCCTGTACCGGAGCCGGATCACGAACGCGGGGCTGTCGCGATTGGGATCGTTGAAGGGCCTGAGGGGGCTGGACCTGCGGTACAGCAGGGTGACGCCGACGGCATTGGCGGCGTTCAAATCAGCGGTGCCCAATTGCAAGGTGGATTTCGTGGGAGCGGCGGCGTCGAGCGGAAAGCTGGCGGCGGCCAAGCCGGCGGGGACGAGCGAGAAGGCGCTGGCGGAATGGATCCAAGCGCTGGGCGGGAAGGCGGAGATGCCGGGCGGAAGGCTGAAGGTGGTATCGATGGCGTCGACGGGGATTGGCGACGCTCAGTTGGCTTATCTGGCTTCGGCGACAGCGATTGAGGAGTTGAACCTGGAGGCGACGGAGGCGGGCGATATGGGGTTGGCCGCGTTGAAGGGCATGACGAATTTGCGCCGGCTGAACCTGGGCCACACGACTATTACCGATAAGGGGTTGGCGCAGTTAACGGGGTTGACGAAGCTGCGCGTTCTGGGACTGGGCGGCACTCAGGTGGGCGGCGAAGGGCTGGCGCAGTTGAAGGCTTTACCGAATCTCAACGAGATTGATTTTACGGGCTCCGTGCTGGGCGATGAAGGACTACGGCAACTGGCCGGAATGCCCTCGGTGGAGCGGTTGCTGCTGGCGAATACAGACATTACGAACGCGGGGCTGGTGCAGCTGAGCAAACTGACCAAGCTGCAGGCGCTGGACTTGGCGGGGACGGACGCGGGAGACGAGGGGCTGAAGCACGTAGCGGCCATTGTGAGCCTGCGGGAGTTAAACCTGGACCACACGCGGTTTACGGAGAAGGGTCTCGAGTTGTTGCGTCCGCTCTTGAATCTGGAGCGGCTGGAACTGCTGCGGACGCGGGCTTCGAATGTGAGCATGGCGGCGATTGCGAGTCTGCCGAAGTTGGCGGTGCTGAATCTGGACTATACCTCGGTGGACGATGCCGGCTTGGCCGCGTTGAAAGACCATGCGACGCTGCGGGAACTGCGGCTGGATACGACCGGGCTTTCAGATGCGGGCATCGCGACCTTGCAGACGATGCCGGCGCTGAAGCTGGTGAATTTGTATCACACGACGGTGACCGAACAAGGCTTCCAGCAATTGCAGCGGGCGCTGCCGGGGTGCAAAATCATTTTTGACCGGGATTCGTCGTTGCCGGTGCGGAGGAAGACTTAAGTGAAGACTCGGGTTGCTTTGTTTTTAATGTCGACCGGGATTTTATTGGCGGCCGATCCGGCCGACTGGATCACGGCGGCGGGCGGAGTGGTGACGCGCGACGCGGCGGGCCGGATCACGGCGGTGGACCTGCGTTCAAGCTGGGTGACCGACGCGGATATGGCGCTGCTCGCGAAGTTGCCGCACTTGGTCAAGTTAGATCTATCGCTGACGCGGATTACGGACCGGGGGATGCAGCAGTTGAAGCCGGCTCCGGGGATCGTCGAGTTGAATCTTTACTACGCCGAGCAGGTTACGGACGAAGGGATGTCCGCAATTAAGGGTTGGAAGAAGCTACAGCGGCTGAACGTAAGAGGCACGCGGATTACGGACTCGACATTGGAACACGCGGCTTCGGCTCCGTCGCTGATGGCGCTGGACGTGGGGTATGCGCAGGTGACGGATGTGGGTCTGGACCATCTGGCGACGCTGACCAATCTGAAGGAGCTTTCGATTGGCGGGAACAAGATTACCGATGCGGGTTTGCAGTCTCTGCGGTATTTGACCGGCTTGACGCATTTGGATTTGACCGGGATGCAGCGGACCGACTCGGGCCTCTGGTCGGTGAGCTTGACGGATCTGGGTGTGGGCGCGATTGCGACCTTGAAAGAGATGCGGTACCTGAAGCTGGATGGGTTGCCGGTTTCGGCGCGGTGGTTGGAGCGGCTGAAGGTATTGACGAAGCTGGAGCGGTTATCGCTGCAGGGTTGCACGCGGGTAGGAGACGATGCGGCGACGGTGATTGCTTCGTGGCCTCTGCTGAAGGCTGTGGACTTGAAGGGCACGTCGATGACGGAGGAGGCGGTGGCGGGCCTGCGGCAGGCTAAGCCGGGGGCGAAGGTGTTTTCGGGGAAGTGGGAGAATCCGGGTCTGGTTCGGGCGGTGGAATAGAAAGAGAGCGCGGAAGAGAGAGTGGGCCAGCCTGGGGAGGCCGGCCCTTTGTTGGCGGTTGGGTTCGTTTTTGTTTAAGTAAGCAACTGCGTCAGCTTGCGGCTGGCCGTGGGGAACTTCCCAACCTGAGCCTGCATGACGTCGTCGGCGAGAGTGAGATAGAGATCGCCGATGGTGCCGGTCATTTTCGTGTGCATGCCCGTGGCGAGGCGGCCCGCGCGGCCGGCGATGAGAAGGGCCATGCCGCTGTTCTTGTGTGGATTGGCTTCGGCGTGCTCGTGTGTATAAACGAGGCAGGTGTTATCGAACACAGTGCCGTCGCCTTCAGGGATGGATTTGAGCTTGGCGACGAGGTAGGCGAACTCCTCGACGTGCCACTTGCAGATGTCGCGGAGGATGCGCTGCCCTTCCACACCGTCGGAGCCCGGCGCTTTGCCGTCGGCGTGAGTGTAGTCGTGATGGCGGGCGGCGGTGAAGCCGAGCCAGGGGAAGCGGGCGAGTCCCTGGCACTTCGTAAGCATGTAGGAGGCGACGCGCGTCTGGCGTGTCGACAGCGCCGCGGCGAGGAGATCGCTTTGCAGTTTAGCGATGCGGGGCCAATCCTTCATGTCGCCGTCAAAGTCCGGCGCATCGACGCGGCGGTATTCGGGGGGGAGGCCGACAATGGCGCGTTCGAGGTCGCGGATACCGGAAAGGTGCTCGTCCATCCGAGCCTGATCGTCTTTCGGGATATATTTCTTGAGCAGGTTCGCGTCGCTGCGGACGGCGTCGAGAATGCTGCGCTTGCGGTTGACCCAGCCCTCTTCGCGCGCGCCGAAGAGACGATCGAAGAGTTTGTGGGGAATCATCTCGGGGGGCAGGGCGCGTTCGTAGCCGGCCCAGCTCATGTTGCGCTGGATGCTTTCCCCGAACGACTCCTGGGAGACGCCGACCTGCAGCGAACGGAACCGGGATTCGCCGCCGATTTTCGAGGCGATGACCTGATCGATGGACGGGCCGCTGGCGCCACGGCCGCTGAACGGCGTGCAACTCATGAGGCCGCTCATTGACTTGTGATGGCCGTTGCCGGGCCCAGGAGCCGCAGCGGCGGAGTTGTCCAGGCCGGAGATGACGTGGACGTCCTGGCGATAGGGGGCGAGGGGGGACAGGCAGGACGTGATCCGGTAGTCGCGCCCTTCTTCTGAGGGGATCCAATAGCGTTCGGGGATGCCGTTGCCATTGAACCAGAGGACGAAGCGGGTCTCGATGGGTTGGGCGGCGGCGTAGGCAGTGCCGTGCGAGTTGAACATTGAGACGAGCGGCGGCAGGCCGACCGTGATGCCAGAGCCAGCAGCGGTGAAGCCCTTGAGGATGGTGCGGCGGGAAAGCCTAGCGCGCTTGGTTATGATTTGCGACATGAACGGTTTCTCCAGGATTGAGGAACTCTTTAGACTTGATGAACGACACCATCAACTCTTTAAATCGAAATTGCGAAGATCGAAAGTCGGCCAAGACCTTTCGGATGAGAGGCCGGTCACCGGAGGTTTCCATCCTGCCCGTAGCATATCGAAAATACTGTTTCACGACGCATTCCTGACACTGGGCGCTTTCAAACAGCACCTTGCCCAGTTCGGCCGGCGAAGAGAAGTTGGAGTTGGCGACGCCGGCGACGTGGCCCTTGGTATCGATATCGAGTTCTATCGTTTTGGGCGGGGTGCGGCGATTGGCGCCTTTGCCGGTGGGGGCGAACAACAGCTTGAAGGTTTCGCGACGGGCACCGATGGCATCGAACTTCTCGAAGCCGAATCCGATGGGGTCAATCAGGTTGTGGCAGGTGAAACAGCTCGGATTGGTGACGTGTCCGCTCAGGCGGTCGCGGTTGGTTTGCGGCTTGGCTTCCGTAGGAGCGGGGAGATTGGTATTGATGCCGGGAGGCGGCTCAGCGACG
>JBBQRA010000217.1:0-10160 GCA_038215275.1 Bryobacterales bacterium
CAGAATGTCGTGCTGGTTCGGCTGGCTACCGACGCCGTTGATCTGCTCACCCTTCTCGTTCAAGGCGTTGTTCTTCGTGATCAGATTGCCTAAGCGCGCCGCTTCAATCGTATCCCCGTGCAGATGCTCCTGATTCCGCGCGATCGCGGCGCCCTTCGCGTTGTGCCACGGCCCGTTGCCGATCCGATCCCGCGCGTTTACCGCCGGCTTGCCGCCCTCGGCCGACGTGCTCAAATAAGCCTTCCAATCCGTGAAGCTCGATCCGGCAGCGGCTGCCAGCTTCTGGCAATGCGCATCTGCGCCCGCCAGTCCGCCCAGCTTGGCTCCATCGCCTACTCCCACGCTTGTCACGAAAAAAGTCATCGGCGCAGGTGCGGGCTTCGGCGGTGCCGGTTGCTGCGCAAAAACAGTCATCGAACCGAAAGTCAAAATCAGAGTGAGAAATAAAGGTTTCATAAGGTTCCCGAACAGACTACTACACCTCCCCCAAGAATGCGAACGGTCCTCGTCCCGCCGTGCTGCGGGCTCCTGGCGCCCAGCCCCAGAACGTGAAGGTCTGCCTCTCGCTCGCTGGGCTCACGGTGGCGCGCCCTCTCGCACTTCGGAAAGGGTCGAGTCGGCTACTCCACCTCAACGCTGATCCCGTTACGCACTGCATACCGCGACAGCTCCGCGGTTGTCCGGAGACCGGTCTTGTCCATGATGTTCTTCTTGTGAAACTCGACCGTCCGTGGCGAGACGTTCAACTCCGTCGCCGCCTCCTTCATCGTCTTACCCTCTGCGATCAACTGCAGTACCTCGCGCTCCCGATGGCTCAACTCCTTCCCAGGTGACAGTTGATCTCCCGGCACCGCCATCAGATTACGAAGCACTTGATCCGCAATTCGCGGCGTCACGTAAGTCCGGCCTAGCAATGCCTCGCGGATCGCTGTCAACAACTCCTCGGTGGCCGCGTGTTTCAACACATAGCCCGCAGCGCCTAACCGGAACGCCCGCGTCGCCAGCGATACCTCCAGGCTCGCAGTCACAAAGATGAAGCGCGTCCGAAAACCGCTTGACCGGCACTGGCTGAGCGCCTCTAACCCGTTCAGCAGCGGCATCGAAATGTCGCAGACCGCTAAATCCGGCTGCAATCGCTCGATGGCACTCACCAGAGTCCGGCCGTCGCCCACGGTTCCGACCAACGTGTAGTGGTTCTCTAGAATTCGCCGCAGTCCCTCGAGTACCAGTTCATGGTCATCCGCCAGGATAATCGTCCTGCTTTTCATCCATCCTCCCCGGTAGAAAAAGGTTGTCTGTTAGCTTGGGTAAAGCAAAGAGGAGCCAACTAGCTCCATTACAAGCTATGACAGGGTAACTATAACACCGCTTCTAGCCTGGTTCCACCACCCGGGATGGGACCGGCTCCTTCTAGGGAATTCACGAGTGTGGTTCCTCGTGAGCGGCGGATATATTAAAGAGTGTAGTCGGCGAAACGGGCAGCTATGCCCTGAGCGGTTGGTTCATAAGTTGATCACGCCAAGTGGCGTTCGACAGTGGCGTACAGTCTGAAAAGGGGGGGACGAGTCCTTCGATGAGTGCGACTGTATTCGACTCCTACGTCCGTCTCTCCGCGGCGCCGGCACTAATCAACCGAATACCCCCGAACCCTCGGCGCCGCCCACGATCGGCTGCGCTGCCGTAGAGCGACGCACCAATTCTCAAGACCGAAACCTGAATCCCCCCAGAGGTAGTGTTATGAATAAACGGCCTGTTCTCCTTGTGGTTGGAGACTTCTCCGACGAACGGATCGATCTCGGTGGCCTTTGCTCCCAGATCGGCTGGAACCTCAAGATGGTTCCTTCTTTGAGCCACCTCTCTTTCAACGAAGAGACTCCTTTTGCCGCCGGTCTTATCGACGCTTCACCCGACGGGGGCGCATACCTTCGCGTGGCCCGTCAGCTTCTTCCCGAGGTTTTATGGATCGCCTGCTGCCGCTTCAGTGCCCGCGGTTCCTGGACCGAAATGGAACGGATGGGAGCTTTCCATTTTCTCCATCGCCCGCTCCGTTCCGCCGAGTTCCTTCATGCGCTCGGTTTCGTCGACGCCGTTATGGCTCAGAGAGAGCGGATGGAAGCAGATTTTAAATCCATCCATGCCGCTTGAGCAGTCAAGCTAAGGCCTCCCCCCATGTACGAATTCTCTCCCCGACTTGAACCGCTCTGGTACGCACTTTATGTCCGCGTTCGTCATGAACGGGCAGTGGAAAAACAGCTCAGCGAAAAAGGGCTCGAAGCGTTTCTCCCCGCTTCCATTTGCCGCCACAAATGGGCCGATCGCTTCAAGAACGTCGAGCTTCCTCTCTTCCCGGGCTACCTTTTTTGTCGCTTCAACCTGCAACAACGTCCCACAGTCCAGTCCGCATTCGGCGTGGTTCGCGTCGTCGGATTCGGCAACCAGTTGATGCCGGTCGAAGCTGACGAAGTCCTCGCCCTGCAACGGGCCGTTCACGCCGGCTTGGCCTGCGAGCCTACATCGTATCTCAACATCGGCCAGCGGGTCCGCGTCGGATTCGGCCCACTCAGCGGCGTCGAAGGGATTCTGCTTGAAGCCAGGAAGGGCCACCGTCTCGTTCTCTCCGTAACGCTCCTCCAGCGCTCTGTCTCTGTCGAAGTTAATGAACGCGATCTCGAACTCGTTAAGCCGGCTGCGCTGTTCCGCTCGGCCTAAGCTGGTGTCCACGAAAGCTGTCCTTCTGCTCTCCGCTTACTCCTTCCGCCAACTCGCCCGCAGCCAGTGCGTCTACGAGGAACGCAACGTCGGCTTCTCCGTCCGCAGTTCGAACAACCGGCTCTAGAACTTTGAGCTATTCAATGCGCGCAACCCTAAGTGAGTCAGGGTAATATTGTTGCACTAGCCGTGCGAACCGACGCGGCAACTGAACCCACGGGGAACGCCACCTTGAAGCCATCTGTCGGAGTTATCGTTGATGACCATCTCCAGATTCTGGAGTTTGTAGGCGATACCGCGCCTCTCATCCGCCTTCCTGCCGGCGCCGCCACGCTTAGTCTCGCTCACCTCCTTACCGAATCCCTCCGGCCGATCGTCCTCGAAGTCCTCGATCAAGCCCGGCAAACCCACACCCAAGTAAAACGTGAAGATGTCCCTTTTTACGAAGCCGGACTTCCCCGCAAGGCCGTCCTCTCCGTAACTCCAGAGGGACCCAACCGGTGGCGCATCCAGCTGGACCGCCCGCGCCAGTCAGCCGAGCGGCCCCCCGCCGCACCGAAGGGTGACTCCTACGAAAACGTCACCCGCGAGTTGGAAGCCGCTAACGAAAAACTCCGTGCCACCGTCAACGAACTCGTCGCCGCGAATCATGAGATTCGCAGCAGCCAGACGGCCCTTGAGCAAAGCTACACCCCTCTCCGCGAACGATACGACTTCATCACCGCCGTCCTTGACACCTTGGGCGCTCTCGTCCTCGTCGTCGATCCCGATGGCCGTATCGTCGAGTTCAATCGGGCCTGCGAAATCGCCGCGGGCCTCTCGCGGGAAGAAGCCCGAGGTCTGTCTTGCTGGGACCTCATCCCCTTCGAACAGCTCCGCGAAGTGCAAGAGGTGTTTGCCCAACTCCTCACGGCTGCCTCAGCCAACATTGCTGAGAACGATTGGGTCTCCCGCAATGGCGTCCGCCATTGCATCGCCTGGTCGAACACCACCATGCGCCATCCCGACGGCCGCGTTGCCTACGTCATTGCCACCGGCATGGAGGTCACCGACCGGCATCTGGCCGAGCAGGCCCTCCAAGCCAGTGAAGCCAAGTTCCGCGCGGTCATCGAAAATGCCGCCGAAGCCATTGTCTGCATCAACTCCGAAGGCCGCATTATAATTGCGAACCCCGCTGCCTCCCGGATCTTCGGCTACTCCCAGCAGGAACTTCTGCAGAGGAACCTTTCCCAGCTCCTTCCGGAGAGGAACCGCGATGATCACGAAGGACACCAACTCTCGTACTTCGAACTGCCTCTGCCTCGCCGGATCGGTTCCGGGTCCTCGATCACCGGCCGCCGGAAGGATGGCAGCGAAGTACCCCTCGAAGCTACCCTCAGTGCGATCAACACCCCCAGTGGGCAACTCGCCGTCGCGTTCATTCAAGACATTACCGAGCGCGTCGTGCATCGCCGCCACCTCCAATCTCTCGCTGGAAAACTCCTCAAAGTGCAGGAGGAAGAGCGCCGCCGCATTGCCCGCAATCTTCACGACGACCTAACGCAGACCATCTCCTTACTAGGCATGAAGCTCGGCTTTCTAAAGCAGGACGTGACGGGCTCACCGGACAAGCTCATAGCCGGCCTCGACGACGCGCGCCACCAGGTCGACCTGATCCACGAAGAAGTGCGCGCCATCTCCCATCGGCTCCATCCCAGCGCCCTCGAATACTCCGGCCTCGTTCCGGCTCTCGAAAGTCTCGTCGGCGAGACCGAAAAACTCGATCGTCCCCGCATCCACCTAGTCGTCGGCGACCTTCCCGATCCTTTGCCCACCGCTACCGCCTCCGCCCTCTATCGCATCGCCCAGGAGGCTCTGCACAACGCCGTTAAGAGTGCCGATGCCGACAACGTTTCAATTCACCTCGCGGCCGAAAACGGCAACGTTCGCATGGTCATCATTGACGATGGCCGAGGCTTCAAGCTGGATCGCTCCCGCCGCTCCGGCGGTCTTGGTCTCGTCAGCATGGAGGAACGTGCCCGAGCCCTCGACGGCCACTTCGCCATCCACTCCGCCCCGGGCAGCGGCACGCGCATCGAAGTCGACGTCCCACTCAGCGGCGCGTCCACGTGAACCAAAGGCCGGGTGATCCCCCGATCCCTCTTACGCTGTCTCGTTTTCATTCGCCCATTCTTCGGCCGGTTACCGTGCGGCCCCAACTCCTCACCCGCCGCCGAAACCTCCGCCAACTTCATTCCCGCGCCGCTCCGGTTCCTGAGTAGCTCTACCGTCATTCCTCCTGACTGGGCCTCCGTTTTGGAAGTCGAAAGCGGCATCATTCATCCAGATACGCTGAGTGCGGCTTTGTTGATACCTGCCCGGGGGGCCCAGTCCCCGATCTTTTGCGCGACCATAAGGAGAGTGATTCCTACCCTCCCCGGCCTCCTCGGCATCCATCACTTCGCCCTCGCCGTCCCCGCCGCCCAACTCGACTCCCAACTCGCCGCCTACCAAGCCCTCGGCTTTGTCATCGTCCATCGGGAGGACGTTCTCGGCACCGATCAGGTCCACGAAGTCCTCCTACAACCTCCCTCTGGGCCCCCTCTACTCCAACTCCTGTCGCCGCTCTCTCCGGAAAGTCCCGTCTTCCGCCAACTGGATAAGCCCCGCCCCGCTTTCGCCCACCTCGCTCTCGCCGTCTCTGACAGCCACGCCGCCTACGCCCACCTCAAGTCCCTGAACTACCAACTCTTAGACCCCGCCCCCCGCCCCGGCTCCCACGGCACCACCGTCTTCTTCGTCCACCCCAAATCTCCCACCGAAGCCCCCCTCGGCTATCTCCTCGAAATCGTCCAGGATCCCCGCGCATGATCGCCACCACCGCCCCGCTCCTCCCCCCGTTTCCCGCCTCCGCCCCGTGCGCTCCCATCGAACTCGACCTCACCCACCTCGCCGATGCCGCCGCTCAACTCGCCGCCATCGAATCCTCTACGGCAACCGCCATCGCCCTTCCCCTCGGCCCGGATTTCTATGCCGAAGTCGCTAAGCTCCGCGCGGCCCGCTATATTGCCAACCGGCCCCTCTACCTCGAAGCCGTCCCCCGGACCGGTTGGAATCAAATCCAACTCACGCTGGCCGCTCTCGCGGCTCGCCTGGGCCGCGCCGACAGCATCACTCTCGGTAATACCACTTTCCCGCCCCACTTAGCGATTAACATCAAGCACATACTCGAAGAAGAGTGTCACTTACCCCCCGACCCGGCCGCCGGGTCCTATTACATCGACTCGCTCACTCACCAACTCGCCCACCTCCCCCCCGGCGTCCTCACCCCCGAAGGCCCCCGCGCCGGCGAGCCCCCCTACCGCCGCGGTCCCTACGCCTCCATGTATGTCCACCAACCCTGGACCATCCGCCAATACGCCGGCTTCTCCACCGCCGAAGCCTCCAACGCCTTCTATCGCCGCAACCTTGCCGCCGGTCAAAAGGGCCTCTCCGTCGCCTTCGACCTGCCCACCCACCGCGGCTACGACTCCGACCATCCCCGCGCTCAGGCCGACGTCGGCCAAGCCGGCGTCGCCATCGATTCCGTCGAGGACATGCACCTCCTTTTTCACGAAATCCCCCTCGGCCAGATCTCCGTTTCCATGACCATGAACGGAGCCGTCCTCCCCATCCTCGCCTTCTATATCGTCGCCGCCGAAGAACAAGGCGTCGCCCCCTCTCAACTCGCCGGCACCATCCAGAACGACATCCTAAAGGAGTTCATGGTCCGCAACACATACATTTATCCCCCCGCCCCGTCCATGCGCATCGTCGCCGATATCTTTCGCTACTGCGCCCAAAACCTTCCTAAATTCAACTCCATCTCCATCTCCGGCTACCACATGCAGGAAGCCGGAGCCACCCCTGCCCAGGAACTCGGCTACACCCTCGCCAACGGTCTCGAATACATCCGCACCGGCCTCGCCGCCGGACTCGCCATCGACGACTTCGCCCCCCGCCTCTCCTTCTTCTGGGGAATCTCGATGAATCTTTTTGCCGAGGTCGCCAAGCTCCGTGCCGCCCGCCAACTCTGGTTCGAGCTCCTCCAGCAGTTCGCGCCGCAAAACCCGAAATCCAGCCTCCTCCGCGCCCACTGCCAGACCTCCGGGTGGAGTCTCGCCGCGCAGGACCCCTTCAACAATGTGACCCGC
This sequence comes from Bryobacterales bacterium, assembly GCA_038215275.1. Classification (GTDB taxonomy): domain Bacteria; phylum Acidobacteriota; class Terriglobia; order Bryobacterales; family Bryobacteraceae. The sequence continues at coordinate 6,882 of JBBQRA010000217.1, forward strand.
ACCACCCTCGAAGCCTTTGCCGCTATCGCCGGCCACACCCAGTCCCTCCACACCAACGCCCTCGACGAAGCGCTCGCCCTGCCCACTGACTTTTCGGCCAAAATCGCCCGCGACACCCAACTCATCCTCCAAAACGAAACCGGCATCCCCCAGATCATCGACCCCTTCGGCGGCTCCCCAGCCGTCGAAGCCCAAACGGATGCTCTGCTCGAAGAGGCTCGTCAACTTATTGCCGAAGTGGAAGCCCGCGGCGGTATGACCAAGGCTATTGAAGCCGGCCTCCCCCAGTCCCGCATCGAAGAGGCGGCTGCCCGCCGCCAAGCCGCGCTCGACGGCGGCCGCGAAACCATTGTCGGTGTCAATAAGTATCCGCCCCCCGTCCCCACCGAAGTCCCCGTCCTTTCCATCGACAACGCCCAGGTTCTCGCCACCCAAACCGCCCGCCTCGCCCAGCTCAAACTCACCCGCGACGCTGCCGCCGTCGCTGCCGCGCTGGCCGCGCTCACCAAGGCTGAACGGAACCTGCTCGCACTCGCCATCACCGCTGCAAGGGCCCGCTGCACCCTGGGCGAAATCTCGGCGGCCCTCGAAACGAAATTCACCCGCTACCAAGCCACCTCCCGCGCCCTCACCGGAGTCTACGTGCAGGAATCCTCGAACGATGCCGCATTTCAAAACGCCCGGCTAAAAGTTGCTGAATTCGCCCAAAACGAAGGCCGCCAGCCCCGCATACTGATCGCTAAACTCGGTCAGGACGGCCACGACCGCGGCGCAAAGGTCATCGCTTCCGCCTTCGCCGATCTCGGCTTTGACGTCGACATCGGCCCGCTCTTCCAGATGCCCGCCGAAGTCGCCCGCCACGCCGTTGAAAATGACGTCCACATCCTCGGCATCTCCTCGTTAGCCGGAGCCCACAAAACGCTGGTCCCCGCTGTCATTGAGGAACTGACCCGCCAAGGCCGCCCCGACATCGTGACTATCGTTGGAGGAGTCATCCCTCCCGCTGACCACCCGGCCCTGCTAGCCGCCGGCGTCGCCGCCATCTTCGGCCCTGGCACAGTCATCCCCCGCGCGGCCCAGCAAATCCTCGACCACCTATGCCGCCCCTCCCGCGCCTAACTCTCGCTCAGTACCGCGATGGCATTCTCGCTCGGGACCGCGCCGTCGTCGCCCGCGCCCTTACTCTCATCGAATCCGAACTTCCCGCCGACCAACCACTCGCCCAGTCCCTCCTTGCCGATCTCCTCCCCCATACCGGCCGCAGCCTCCGCCTCGGCATAACCGGCGTCCCCGGGGCAGGGAAGTCCACCCTAATCGAAGCTCTCGGCGCTCACATTGCGCAACCCCTCGCCGTTCTCTCCGTCGATCCCTCTTCCCCCGCCACCGGAGGCTCCATCCTGGGGGACAAGACCCGAATGGAGAGCCTGGCGCAGAGCCCCCACGCTTTCATCCGCCCCACCCCCGCCCGAGGCCATCTCGGAGGCGTCGCCCGGTACACCCGCGAAAGTATCCTCCTCTGCGAAGCCGCCGGCTACGAAGTCATCATCGTCGAGACGGTCGGCGTCGGCCAATCCGAAACCGCCGTCCACCAGATGACCGACTGCTTCTTACTCCTCCTCCTCCCCGGAGCCGGCGATGAACTCCAAGGCCTCAAACGAGGAATCCTCGAACTGACCGACTTACTCGCCATTAACAAAGCCGACGGCGACAACAAACAAAGAGCGCTCCGAGCCCAGCGAGCTTACTCCTCCGCCCTCCACTTATTCGCCGCCACGGCCCCGCCGGTCCTCACCTGCTCCGCTCTCACCAAGGACGGAATCCCCGAACTCTGGCAGACCATCCAATCCAAAGCTGACCCCACTCGCCGCCCCGCCCAAACGCTCGCCTGGTTCGAAGACCTCCTCCGCCAAAGCCTCTGGCAACGCTTCCACGCCCACCCCGCGGTCCAGACGTTTCGTCCCCAACTCGAAGCCGCCCTCCGAGCCGGCATCCTATCACCACCTCAAGCTGTCGCCCAACTCCTCGATCAATCAAAAAAAAGAAAAGTTCGGAAACTGCTATAAAGTTCTCCGGCACTGCCGCCGATAGAACCCAATATGAGGACCATCCCTGCCCAATCAACTCGGACTCCGAGTGGCCGTCGTGGCTACGCCATCCTGGCTACGACCAGTTCCATATTCGTCCTGATCGGCATGCTTGGCCTTGCTGTCGACCTCGGTCGCCTCTATATCTTTAAGAGCGAAGCCCAAGCGTTCGCCGACGCCTCCTCCATCCTGGCCGCTACCCGTCTCAACGGCAAGTCCTCTGGCATCGACGCCGCCGATGCGGCCGTCCGCTCCAGCGTCAATCGCTACAACTTCAGCACCCAGACGATGCCGTCGAACGTCCTCACCCTTGAATTTGCTCGCAATATCGCGGGGCCGTGGGAACTCCCTCCCATAAACACCGCTGCCAACTACGCGTTTGTACGCGTCACCGCCCGCCCCCAGTTAAGCCTCTCCTTCCTCCAAGTCGTCACCGGCGCCACCAACGCATCCGCCGTCGGCCAGGCCATCGGCGGTCAAGTCCCTATGGACTTTTCGCGTGGCGGCTACCTGCCTTTCACCCCCTTCGCTCTCAACCCCAACGATCCCACCGGGAACTTCGGCATGCGAGTGGGCGAAGAGTACGCCATGCTCTGGCCCGGCAACGCTTCCCGCCAAAATAGCTGCCAAGGCAATCAGCTCAACTGGCCGCAGTACAACTTTTCCGATAACAGCAGCGTCTCAGGCTCCAATCGCGGCTATTTTGAACTCCAATCCGCCGCCAGTATCCGCGACGCGATCGGAGGCGCTTACCAGATGAGTCCCCTCGCCATCGGTGACATCGTCGCCCTCACTAATGGACAGAAACAGGCCATGCAAGACGCGCTCGTCACTAGAGCCCTTGCTGACACGGACCAGACCCCTTACGATCGTAACTCCTTACTTGAAGCTCCGCTCTACTACGGCAACGGTATGCGTCTGATAACCTTGCCTGTCAACAGCGGTTCCCAGTCTGTTCCGAACAATTAGGTCCTCGGCTTCGCCTCATTCCTTCTGCCCATGTCTTACCCCAATCAGGGTAACCGCACTTGGTGCGCCATCTATATGGGTTCCACCGTTGCGGGCGGCGGCGTCTCCGCGCACAGTGGTGCCGGATCCTATACCGTGAGGCTCGTCCAATGACTTGCCGGCTCATTTCTCATGGGCGCCGGGGAAATGTCCTCCTCGAGTTCGCCCTCACCTCGTCGTTGATGAT
>JBBQRA010000218.1:0-10146 GCA_038215275.1 Bryobacterales bacterium
GGCCGCAGTACAACTTTTCCGATAACAGGAACGTCTCAGGCTCCAATCGCGGCTATTTTGAACTCCAATCCGCCGCCACCATCCGGGATGCCATCGAAGGTGCCCATCAGCTGTCCCCCCTCGCCATCGGTGACATCATCAATCTCACCAACGGCCAGAAACAATCCATGCAAAATGCGCTCGTCGATCGAGCCCTCGCCGACACCGACCAGTCAAACTACATTCGCAACTCCAGCCTTCAAGCCCCGTCCTACGCCGGCAACGGCATGCGTCTTGTTACTTTTCCCGTCAACGGTGGGTCACAGACAATGCCGAACAATCGGGTCCTTGGTTTCGCTTCTTTCCTCTTGCCAATGTCCTACCCCAATCAAGGTAACCGTACATGGTGCGCCATTTATATGGGGTCCAGCGTCGAAGGCGGCGGCGTCTCCGCACACAGTGGTGCCGGATCCTATACCGTGAGGCTCGTCCAATGATTTGCCGGCTCATTTCTCATGGGCGCCGGGGAAATGTCCTCCTCGAGTTCGCCCTCACCTCGTCGTTGATGATGTTCCTCCTCCTTGGTACCTTTCAATTCGGCCAAGCCCTTCTGACCTATAACAACTTGGTAAACGCTGTCCGCCACGGCGCCCGCTACGCCTCCATGGCCAAAATCAGCAACTCCGGCAACGCCACCATCAGCAACGCCTACCTCGATGCCGTTCGCAACGCTGTCGTCTATGGCGACCCCTTCGTTAGCGATCCGGACCAAGCGCCGATCGTCGCCGGCCTTCAGCCCTCGCAGGTCGATGTTCAAGTTGAGTTCGATGCGGGCAACGTGCCCCGCAACGTGACGGTCCGCTTGAATTCCTACACCATCAACGCCGTCGGCACTTCGTTCACCATTCGGAACAAGCCATCGCTCCAAATACCGTTCCTCGGTCACTACTGCCCCACAGGATGTTAACCATGTCACCCATCCGCCGTCCCCATCCCCATCAGCGCGGCCAGGCCCTCGTCGAATCGGCCTTGTCTATCCTCGTCTTCATTACCATGATGATCGGCGTGATCGACCTAGGCCAGATGATCTACTTCCAGCAATCCCTTGTCGAACGGACTCGTGCCGCCGCTCGCTATGGTTCTATCAGCCCGTCGCAGACAGCCGCCATCCGTAATGTCGCCATATACGGCAACCCCAATCCGCCGGAAGGTGCAACCCCGGTCCTTCCCGGCCTCACCCAGTCGATGGTCACCGTGGAAACCTTCGGCGTTGGCACCGTCAGCCCGCGCATCACCATCTCCATCTCCGGTTACCCGATCAACTTCGTCACCCCCGGCATCGCCGGCGCCGTCCAAGCCCGCCGGATCACCATCACCTACCCCATCGAAACCGCCTAGCCGCCGCTCCATGGTACCCGACGGGTTCGGGTACACTCATTATTCATCTCCTCCACCCCTTCTCCCCTCCCTTCCCACGCCCAGCTCATCCAGCTGGCCATCGGCTGTTGAATCTCCCGCTTCTTCACCGTGGCCGTTGCCGCTGAAGCACCCCTGCGCCCTCTATCGCTTCCTCCGCTCCTTCGCCCACTTAGGCCTCAACCTGCTCGGCCAATCCCTCAAAACCGCCGCCCCTGGGGCTTCGCCTGTTCCTTGAACCTCGCCATGGCGGCCCTGGATGTGGAAAGCTCTGGAGCAGTTCTAAAACTCGGTCGAAACCGGCCTCCTACGGCTACTCCTCCCTCGGCGTCATCGTCGACGTCGGTGGAGCCACCGGCAACAGGCTCAACCACTTCCTCTGCCGGCACAAGGCGTGCTCTTTGATCGACCCCACGTCGAGGCAGAAGCCCCCGCCCTCCTCCGCGACCATAGCGTATAGGACAGGGTCCGCATCGAATACGGCAACTTCTTCGAAATCGTGTTCCCCGGCGGCGACGCCTACATTCTTTCGTAGATTATCCACGACTGGAACCCGGAGCAGTGCCACACCATCCTCACCCACTGCCGCCAAGCCAAGCGCCCCGGCGCCAGACTCTTCATCGTCGAGTTCTTCCTCCCGGAGGGCACCGCCCTCCACTCCGGCAGGCTCGCCGACAGGAACATGTTGGCGCTATCAAGCGGCGAAGCTGCACCGCCACCGAATACGAAACCCTCTTCGCCGCTGCCGGGTTCAAGATGATCCGCGTTGTCCCCACCGCCTCCGACGTCCGCATCGTCGAACCCGAACTCGCCTAAAACCGAAACACAAACCGCTCCCCACCCTCCCGCTGCCAAACCACCCCCTCCCCCCGCACCATCAACCACCACGTCTCCCGCTCCAAAGGCTCCCGCGGCTTCACCGCCCGCCCCGTCAGTACCGCATAGCACCGTCCCCCCACCGGATCCCGCACCGACCGATACCCAATCCACTCCGCCCCCGCCTCCCGCGCCGCCCTCCCCAACGACTGCGTCTCCCCATACTCCACCGGATCCGTCCACGCTGGAGCCCAAGCGTCCAACGGAGCCCGCTCCAAATCCACTCCGCGACCCCCCGCCCCAAACCGGAATACCGTCTGCGCGGCCGCCGGCAACTCCTCTAATCCCGCGCTCTCTCCCACAAACCTCCACCGCCAATAGCCTACCTCCGCGCACGCCGTCCGCCGCTGCGCTGCGCCGTACAAAACCCCCGGATCCCCCCAACCCCGAAATCGAGACCCCGCCCCCGTCGGCGGATACCGGAACGGCGTCGCCAGCAAGTAATGCAACCCCGCGGTCCCCTCTGGCAATGGCGGCTTACTCTCTTCTAATATCTGCTCGAGCAGGTCCTGCCGCCCCGGATCCCCACCCGCTAGCCGTAGTGTGGACACCACATGCTGCCCCTCCACTGCCCGCCACGCCTTCCAGCGTCCCGGCCGCACCGCCCCAGCCAACAACTCAAACCCGGGCACGCGAAGCATCCAAATATTGAACGACCCGCACAAACGAGTCAATCTCCCGCAGCATCGCCGCCGGCGTCCCCTGCAGTCCGGTATTCGCGCTCCGCAGCCAACGCCGCGCATGCTCCTCGCTCCCCCCTGTAATCGAATCCAGGCTCCGGAACAGCCGCACAAACAGCGCCCCTAACTGCCACTCCTTCCCCCCCGGGTCCAGCAAATACTTCCCCGCCGCCATCCGCGAAACGCTCGCCGCCGAAATCCCCAAAATCTTCGCCAACTCCCCCTGCGAGATCTCAAAAATCGCCGCCGCCCGCAATACCGCCTCCGTCAACACCTCTCGCGCCGTCTCCGACCGCGTCCCCTCTCGCGCAATCACCAATTTCGCTCGCGCCAAAATTATTTCTCCTGCAAGAAATATTGCATATTATTTCCAAGGAGACAAGCCCGCCGACCCCTTTTTCTCGCGGAAAGAAAAATGTATAGTAATAAAGTCTATTCGCCAAACCGCTTAGGAGCTTCCTCGATGCGCTTCTTTCTCGCCGCCCTCGCCGTCCCCCTCCTCGCCGCCGACCCCGCCGAGTTCTTCGAAAGCAAGATTCGTCCTGTCCTTGCCAATCGCTGCTACTCCTGCCACGCCCTCACCCCCCAGTCCGGTCTCGCCGTCAACTCCCGTGAAGCGCTCTTAAAGGGTGGAACCCGCGGACCCGCCCTAGTTCCCGGCAAGCCTGAAGCCAGCCTCCTCCTTGCTGCGGTCCGCCACGCCGACCCCAAACTGCTGATGCCGTTCAATCAGCCCAAACTCACCGAAGCCGAGATCGCCGATCTCAGCTCCTGGATCCAAGCCGGCGCCCTTTGGCCTGAAGCCGTCATCTCAAAAGCCCAGCCCGACAACGCCCCCTACGTCATCACCCCCGAACAGCGCGCCTACTGGGCTTTCACCCCCCTAGCCAAACCTGCCCCCGGCGCCAGCATCGACAGTCTCATCCAGTCCCGTCTAGCCTCCAAAAGCCTCACCCAGAATCCCCCCGCTGCCAAGCGCGACCTCCTCCGCCGCGCCTACTTCGACCTCACCGGCCTTCCTCCCTCCGCCGCCGCAGTTGACGCCTTCCTCGCCGACAAATCCCCCAACGCCTTCGCCAAAGTCGTCGACGAACTCCTTGCTGGGCCCCGCTACGGCGAACGCTGGGGCCGCTACTGGCTAGACATCGCCCGCTACGCCGACGACAAACTCTCGAACGACGTCTTCGACCCCTATCCCAACTCCTTCCGCTATCGGAACTGGGTCATCGACGCGGTCAACCGCGACATGCCCTACGACCTCTTCGTAAAGGCACAGATCGCCGGCGACCTCCTCCCCAAGAACGAGCAACATCCCGACCTCGCCGTCGGCCTCGGCTTCTACGGCCTCAGCCCGGAGCTCGTCGACGACCGCGTCGACGTGACCACCCGGGGCTTCCTCGCCCTCACCGCCGCCTGCGCCCAGTGCCACAACCATAAGTTCGACCCCATCCCCACCGCCGACTACTACGCCCTGCAAGGCGTCTTCTCTTCGACGAAACGCAGCGAACTCCCCCTCGCTCCCGCCGCCGAAGTCGCCGACTACAAGCGCCGGGAAGCCAAGGTCAAGGAACTCGAAACCCAAATTGTCGATTTCCTCCACGACCAAGCCACCAGCATGGCCAAAATCCTGACCATGCAGTCCCCCCAGTACATCGCCGCCGCCCGCCGCGTCCTCGTCGGCGCCAACACGGTGACCGTTGAAGACGCCGCCGCTGCTGACCACCTCGATCTCGGTGTCCTTAAAAACTGGGTCCGCTATCTCAAGTCCGGTCCCGAGGATAATCAATATCTCAAAGGCTGGCAAAGCCAGTCCTTCGACGGGAAAACCTTCCGCGACCACTGCTTCCGCGTCCTCGCGGATCGCGACCGCGTCGACCAGGAGAACATCGTTCGCAAAGCCAACGCCAAGGGCGCCAAGAACGTCGATGGCTACGTCACTGTCTCCCTCAAAACAGAGGATTTCTTCCTTTGGCGCGATCTCTACTTCTCCGACTTCTATGGGAAGGAGTTCAAGCAGGAAGAGGACGGCATCCTATATTTCGGCCCTAACCGCGGCTACTTAACTTCCGACGGCACCATCGAGCGCTTCCTCACCGGTCCTTGGGCCGATCACTTAAAGTCACTCCGTGCCGAACTGAAGGAGCGCAAAGCCGCCCTCCCCGATCAGTACGCCTACGCCCACGTCATCCAGGATCTCCCGAACCCTAAAAATCAGAAGATTCAAATCAACGGCCAGCCTGATAATCTCGGCCCCGAAGTCCCTCGCGGCTTCCTCTCCATCCTCTCGGAAAAACCGTTCACCAACGGCAGCGGACGCCTCGAACTCGCCGAAGCCATGGTCACGGCATCCAATCCATTGACCCCCCGCGTCATGGTCAACCGCGTCTGGGCCCATCACTTTGGCGAAGGCATCGTCCCCACGGTAAGTAACTTCGGCCGCATGGGAGGCAAGCCGAGTAGCCCCGAGTTACTCGACTACTTAGCCTTCAGTTTCGTCAACAAGGGTTGGTCACTCAAGAAACTCCACCGCGAAATCATGCTCTCAGCCACCTACCAGCTGTCGGCGGAGAACACCCCGGCCGGCAACGAGAAGGATCCGGCCAACCGTCTCCTCTGGCGCGCCAACCGCCAGCGCCTCGATGCCGAGAGCCTCCGCGACGCCCTTCTCGCCGCCTCCGCTGAACTTGATCTCACCCCCGGCGCCCAACCCGCCGACCTCGCCGCCAGTGAAACCGCCAAACGCACCATCTACGGCCTCGTCTCTCGCCGCAAGCTCGACGGCACCCTTGCCCTCTTCGATTTCCCCAACCCCAACGCCACCGGCGAACAGCGCACCGTTACCGCCACCGCCCTCCAGCAGCTTTTCTTCCTCAACAGCGACTTCGTCGACGCCCGCGCCCGCAAACTCGGCTCCGACTCTGCCGCCGCGCCCGACCGCATCGCCTTCCTCTATCGCGCCATCCTCTCACGGGACCCCAGCGCAGAAGAACGTGCCCTCAGCCAGGAGTTCACCCAGTCCGCCAAGGACCCGTGGACCCAATTTGCCAAAGCTCTCCTCAGCTCCAACGAATTCCTTTTTGTGAACTAACATGATGAACCGCCGCGACGCCCTCAAAACCCTCGGAACCGGCTTCGGCATGATCGGCCTGGCCAACAACATCGCCGCCGCCACCGGCCCTCACTTTACGCCCAAAGCAAAATCGGTCATCTTCCTGTTCCTCAACGGAGGCCCCTCCCAGGTCGACACCTTTGACCCCAAGCCGACCCTCGACAAGTTCCACGGTACTCTCCCGCCCGGCCAGACCAAGATGGGGCAGGGAACTCTCATGCGTTCCCCGTTTTCTTTCCAGAAGTACGGCCAATCCGGCATCGAGGTCTCGGAGATCTTCCGCCAGGTCGGCGAAAGCATTGACGATATCTGCGTCGTCCGTTCGATGCACTGCGACCTGCCCGCCCATCCGCAGGCGATGCTGCAGATGAACATCGGCCGCATCATCCCCGGTTTCCCCTCCTGGGGCTCCTGGCTCACGTACGGTCTCGGCACCGAGAACAAAAACCTCCCCGGTTTCGTCGCTCTCTGCGCTGGAGTCCCCGACGTAGGCGCCAATCTCTGGGGCAACGCCTTCCTGCCATCTGTCCACCAGGGCACCTACGTCCCCAACGACGAAGCTGACCCCGAGAAGATGATCCAGCATCTCCGCAACGCGACGACGTCGCTTTCCGACCAGCGCAAGACCCTCGATTTCCTGAACAAAATCAACGGCCTCGAACTCGCCAAGCGAGGGTCGGACCCGCTGCTCGAAGGACGCATCCAGTCGATGGAAGTCGCCTACCGGATGCAGGCTGAGGCCATGGACGCCTTCGACATCTCGAAGGAATCCGAGAAGGTCCAAGCCGCTTACGGAGTAACGAGGAACCCTGACGAAGCCGAGATGAAGATCAAGTCCGCGACGCGCGACGGCGATTTCGCCCGCGGTTGTCTGGTAGCCCGGCGTCTAGTAGAAAGAGGAGTCCGCGCGGTCCAGGTCTACTTCGGTAACGACAAGCCGTGGGACAGCCACCACAACATCCTCGTCCACCGCAAGTTAGCCCAGCAGGCTGACCAACCCATTGCCGCCCTCCTGAAGGACCTCAAAGCCTCCGGCCTCCTCAAAGAGACTCTCGTAGTCATTGGAGGAGAGTTCGGCCGTCGCCCGTGGATTGAGACGAACGGAAGAATTAACGTTCAGAACGGCCGCGACCATAACAACGAAGGCTTCACGTACTTACTAGCCGGAGCCGGAGTTAAGGGAGGAACGGTCTACGGAGCGACCGACGAGTTCGGAGCCAAGTCGGTGGAGAAGCGAGCCCACGTCCACGACCTGCATGCGACGATTCTCCATCTCATGGGAATCGACCACACCCGCCTGACTTACCCCTACAGCGGCCGCTTCTTCCGCCTCACCGACGTGGCCGGCAACGTAATGAACGACGTCCTGGCCTAGATACTCGTTGCAGTGGAGGCGCCGAAAGACATAGGCCGTCGGCTCTCCGTCCTTCTGCAACTCCGAAAAGCTCTGTCTTGTAACCAAGTCCAGATGCACCGCTGGGCGCTGCTCCTGCTGTCAGGCGAGGAAGCGGGGCGTCCGGGTCGCCAACTGAGCGACGGCAGAGTCCGAACTGCCTTGGAGTGTGCCAATGTCAGCGAACTCAGCCTGGAACCGTTTGGCGGCTGAGCCCTCAGAGATGCACCACGGGCACAGAGGCATGGCTGATCCGGGTTGGCTTCTACGCTGCCGGTCGCCGCCCGGAGGCGCCTACAATCTTCGTCTGCGTTGTCGAACGTTGTCCAGAGCGGCCCTCAGAAACTTCGCGGCAGCTTCGGAGTCGCACAGGAAGCGGCACCGCTTTGTTTCCCTTCAATGTTCTAGGCGTTCCCCAGTCCCGCCCTTGCTCCGCGCTAGAATAACGTACCGTCCCCGTACGGGATAGGAATCGTTGACCGGACGAACCAGTTCCACAGAGAATCCCGCCGCCGCCAACTCCTGGCTGAGTTCATTCCGCACGTAGGGGCGCTGCCGCAGTTCGAAGTCGCAATCCGGTTCGGAAACGAGTCCGGCAATATTGACGTGGCAGATCGCTAGCTGCCGATATCGGTCATAACGATAGCGCAGGGTACACACTTGATTGTCCCGGTGGATCACCTCGTCGGCGTGCCACGATTCGAGGTATCCCTCCTCGTCAATCCCATCGAACAGAAACCAACCGCCGGGTTTGAGATGTTGGTTCACGCTCCGTAAGACGCCCCGGAGGGTGTGCACCGTGAGTACTTGGTTAATGCTGTTGAAAAAACAGGTGATCGCGTCGAAGCGTTGCGGCAACGCGAAGGCCGCCATATCCGCCCGGATGAACTCAGCTCCAGGCACATTCAATCGGGCCCGGTCAATCATGAGCGAGGAGCTGTCGAGTCCGGTGGCGGGGATGCCCATCTCGGCCAACCAGGCGGCAAACTCGCCGGTGCCGCAGCACAGGTCGAGAACACTCGGTTCGGCTCGGAGCTGATGGTGAATCAGGTCCAGAAACAGTTGCTTGGCGCTCGAAAAGAATTGCGTGCCCCAGTGTTGTTCATAGAATGGGGCGAGAGCGTCATAGGCTGCCTGGCTTTCAACACCAAGCCGTCTCTCAATATTCTCCATGAATCTCCTTGGGGTTGGAATAGCGACAACAGCGGGATGGCCGGGATCGGGTAGACTTCTGCGCGAATACAGCGGCACCCGCCGAACTTAGACAGGTGCAGAAACGCAACCCAGCCGTGACAGCAAATGAGAAGTAGGGGCCGGATGCCCGGCACACTTCGGAGTGCAGGGGAATCAATCGGAACAACGTGCGAACAAGGTTGGGTTAGGGGGTGGAAGAACAGGGAACTCAGACGTCCGCATCGTTCAAGCGTAGCATCCAGGCGCCAAGGACGTTTGCAAGGCGTCAAAGCCTCGGGCCGTGCGGTATGGGCATCGCCGAAACGCTTGAGGAGAGCAGCGTTGCCACCCACAACTGCCGGGCTCGCAGCTGGGCGAACCTTGCTGAGTCTTGCCAGGCCGTTTCTCTGGGCGACTAAGGCGAAGATGTCTCCTTATCTCGGTTAACTGAAGGGTGGGCCGGGCTCCTTCATTACGCATTAGCTCCGGCGCTTCAATCCGGAATTGGGAGCGGGCTCATCCGAGCCTGGACTTGCTCGCTATGGCTGAGGTCTTCAGCCGCGCAGAGGAGGCTCCTTTTCCGGCGATCAACACTGTGTTGGTGTAGGAAACCTCATCGTCGGCGAGAATCACTTGGTTTTGGAACGTACTACGGATTCGAGGGATCAGGCTCCGGTTGCGACCGAGATTTACGATCAGGAGACCATCTGAAACAAGTGCTTCGGAGCAGGCGAGATAGAATTGGGAACTGCAGAGTTGCGGTGACTGGCCCATTCGATCGAACCCATCCACAAATAGGGCGTCGAAGCGTCCGGCATGCCGTCTCACAAAGTCGGCGCCATCCTCGCAATAAACGGTGAAGCGGTGATCGTTCATCGGAATTCGAAAGCGATCGCGTAACGAGATCACGGCTGAATTGATCTCGGCGACGCTGATCTTTGTGTTTGGGAAGTGTCGATAGCAATACTTCGGAATCGAGCCACCGCCCAGGCCAATCATTCCGATGTGGCGGATCGTGCTCTTTAAGTTCAGCGCGCCTACCATCGTTCGGGTGTAGCGGAGAGTGAGTTGAGTGGGAGCGTTCTTCAGCATCTCGCTTTGGACCTCCAAGGCATCGAAATAAAGGCGCACCCGGCCTCTGCATTCCTCAATGTAGGGGGTGGCTTCCGCACGTCCTTCCGAAGGTTCGCGGCAACGGTCGAAAAGATCAAGGACTTTGCACATCGCTGGGTGTCATTCGATCATTGCAGGTCTTGCGGATTCCGCGCATTGGATTTACTTCATGCGGGCGCCTGAGTTCGTACTCGGAGTCTTCTTGCCCGGCCAGGCGCAGGGCATGGGCAGGGATGTGCAGAATATCAACCCGGCAGCGGAACTTGACCCTGAACTACGGGATGCGTTACGAGTACTATCCGTTTGCGACTCGCGAGCGCTGGGGCGGAGAACGCAACCAACCCTCCATCAACCGGGTGCTGATCGGCGGCGAAGGGAGCACACCGCGCGACGCGTATCCCGCCACC
>JBBQRA010000219.1:0-10108 GCA_038215275.1 Bryobacterales bacterium
TCTATCTCACCATCGACACTGGTAATATGGAGCCGGCTGAACAGATTGCTGCCATCCTGCGCAAACATCAGGTGAAAGCGACCTTCTTCCTGGCCGATGAAAAGACCAAGCGCGGGGACACCTCGCTCGACGTCGCCTGGACCCCGTTCTGGCGCGCCCTCGCCGCCGATGGCCACAAGTTCGGCAGCCATACCTGGAAGCACTCCTATTTCCGTCGCGATCTACCCAGTGGCAAGGTGGCCTATGTCGCCAAGTCCGGCCCTACCGAGCTACTTGACCAGGCCGGTGTCTGCGCCGAACTCCGTCGCGTCGATGAACGCTTTCATGAAATGACCGGGCGCCACCTCGATCCCCTTTGGCGCGCCCCCGGAGGCCGCACCACTCCGCGCGTGCTCCAATTCGCCGAGAAATGCGGATTCCGCCACGTCGGATGGACCCAGTACGGCTTCCTTGGCGACGAATTATCGAGCAAGACTCACCCCAACCGCCGTCTGCTCGACGATTCGCTCAAAAACATCAAGGACGGCGAAATCCTTCTGCTCCACCTCGGCATCTGGTCCCGCCAGGATCCGTATTGGCCGATGCTCGACCCGCTTATCGCCGGGCTCAAAAAGCGCGGTTTCCAGTTCGCTCTGTTGCCATAAGGATGGCGGAGAAGGTGAGATTCGAACTCACGGTACCCTTTCAGGTACGACGGTTTTCAAGACCGGTGCCTTAAACCGCTCGGCCACTTCTCCCCCGGGCGAACTTTCTCTAGTTTACCGCAGTCTCCCAGCTATAATGGAAATGCTTGGAACTTGAAAAGACGCTGCTCCGGAAAGTTGGCGAGGCCATAAAAAAGTTCGACATGATTCGCGAAGGCGATCGCGTCGCCGTTGGCCTTTCCGGTGGTAAGGACTCGGTTACACTCCTCGAAGCCTTGCTCCTCCTCCAGAAGCGAGCGCCGATTCAATTCAGTGTTTCGGCCTTTACGATCGAACAGGGGAAGTTTCTCGCCTCCATCAAGCCGTTCGGCGATTATCTCCGTAGCCGCGGCGTCGAATGGGAGTATTTTGAGGATGGCCCCAGCTTCCGCCTGTTGGAGGAGCAACCTGACCACGGTTGCGACCTTTGCAGCCGCTTCCGCCGCCGGGCGGTCTATGAAGTGGGTAAGCGCATGGGCGCCAACGTTATCGCCCTCGGCCATACTGCCGACGATTTCTGCGAATCCCTCCTCCGCAACGCGATGTTCACTGGGCGCATGGCCGCTCTTCCGGCCGTCACTTGGTCGGCTGAGCGCGATTTCCGGCTAATCCGCCCCCTCGTCTACGTCAGCGAGGAGATCACCACTGCCTACGCCGCCCAGTTGGCGGCACCGGTCATCCCCTGTGGCTGCTCCCAGAAAACCGGCACCGTACGGCGCACCCTCCGCGACATCTTTAAGGATCTGGAGGCTGAGCATCCCTTTCTCAAAGAGAACTTATTGTCCGCTATGGGAAACCTGGAGACCTCCCGATTGCTCGATCCCCGCTATCTCCCCGCCGACAGCGGCGGACGGCCTGCCTCTCCCCCCGCGGTGAACCCGTTCCCGATTGTCATGGAGATGTAACCAACTTAGCGTTGCGGATCGGGAACCCCTTTGCGACACTAGGGATTCTTTGCTCTCCGCCAAGCCCATTCTTTTGATCCGTATGCCAAGTAGCAAGAACTGAGGCGCTATGAGATTCCTTCCCAAGGAAGAGAAGTTTTTCGAACAATTTAATAGTCAGACCCGGGCGATAGCGGAAGCCGCTGTAGTGCTCGCCGATGGCGTCAGCAAAGGGAACTCCCAACTGAAGCTGGTCGCCCCACGCATCGAGAAGTTGGAAGAGGAAGCCGATGAGATCCTCCATGAAGTCTTCACCCGGCTCAACCAGACCTTCATCACCCCCTTCGATCCTGAAGACATTCATTCGCTCTGCTCGCATCTCGACGATGTGATGGATGGTCTTGAGGACGTGGCCCACCGGATCGTCTCCTATCGTGTCGATCCGCTCCCACAACCGGTCATCCAGATTTGTGCTCTCCTCCAGGAATGTTCGGTCGAGTTGGTTAAGGCGGTCCAGGCTCTCGAGAATATGCCCGAAGTTCACCGGCACTGTATTGAGATCAACCGGCTGGAAGGCGAGATCGATACGCTCGTACGGCAAGCCATCGTGGACCTGTTCGACTTCGAACCGAACGCAATTCAGGTCATCAAGCTCAAAGAGATCTACGATTATCTCGAAAACACCGCCGATGCCTGTGAAGATGTTGCTGATGTCCTCCAGGGCATCGTAGTGAAGAACAGCTAGCCCGCCGCATGGATACCACCCTCATCCTGGTCGCCCTGATCATAGCGGTGGCCCTCGCCTTTGATTACATTAATGGCTTTCATGATGCGGCCAACTCCGTCGCCACCATTGTGGCCACCCGGGTTCTCAGCCCCTTTCATGCCGTTGCCTGGGCTGCGTTCTGGAACTTCATAGCGGCTTTCGCCTTTGAAACCGGGGTCGCCAGCACCGTCGGCCAGGGTATGGTCGATCTGAAGTTTGTGACGCCTTACGTGATTCTGGCCGGCCTCCTCGGCGCAATCACCTGGGATCTCATCACTTGGTACTTCGGACTGCCCACCAGTTCCTCCCATGCACTGCTCGGCGGTTATGGTGGCGCCGCCATGGCCAAGGTCGCGATGACCGTCGGCATCAGCAGTAGCTTCGATGCGCTCGTCATCAGCGGTTGGACGAAGACCATCGCCTTCATTGTCATCTCGCCGCTCCTCGGCATGATTCTGGCCTACGGCCTGATGATCGCCATCTTTTGGATCTTCCGCAAAGCGTCTCCCACCCGCATGGATAAGTGGTTCCGCGTCCTGCAATTGCTGAGTTCCGCGGTCTTCTCTTTCGCCCATGGCACCAACGATGCGCAGAAGACCATGGGCATTATCACCGGCGTCCTGGTGACGGCTGGCTATCTCAACACGTTTGTCGTCCCGGTGCCCATCATCTTCGCCGCCCACATCGCGATCGCCCTCGGGACGCTGAGCGGAGGCTGGCGCATTATCAAAACCATGGGCGGCCGCCTCACGCGCCTCCGGCCCCGCGGCGGCTTCAGCGCCGAAACTGCGGCGGCCGTGTCGATTCTGTTCGCGACCTATTTGAAGATGCCGGTTTCCACCACTCACGTCATCGCCGGAGCCATTGTCGGCGTTGGCTCCATTCAGCGGCTCAAGGCGGTTCGTTGGGGCTTGGCCACGAACATCATCTGGGCTTGGGTCATGACGATTCCCGCATCGGCCTTCGTCGGCGCGGTGGTTATGATTCTAATTCGCGTCCTGGCCGGCAAAGACTAACCAACGCGACCAGCCCAAACGCCGTCAGCACCAGTCCAGCCGTCAGGCTCCACGGCCAGAACCGCATCGCCACGCGGTGCTCGCCGGCGCCGTCGAGGAACACCCCACGCACGAAGCCGTTCACGATTTCGATCGGCACTGGCCGCCCGTCCACCGTCGCCGTCCATCCAGGGAACCAGGTGTCAGCCACGACAAACAGCGCCCGGCCCTCCGTCAGCACACGCCATTCCAAGCGCGAGTTTTCCACGCTCTGCTGCACGATCCGGCCCGCAGCCAGCGTCGTTCGCCCGCTCATCCCCTCCACCATCGCGGTCCGCCTCGGATCAAACCCCTTCGTCCACAATTGTTGCGCCGCCTCAAAATTCGGCACGCCGACAGCTTCGTCCACAAACCGGAACCGCGCCAATACCTCGGGATTCTCGAATACCGTGATTCCCTCCCGGGACGCCGCCAACTCCGTGTATCCCTTCGCCGCCCGCACCGCCGCCACGCTCTCTGGTTCCCTCGTCAACAGAAAACGGACACCGAGCGCCGAAACCAGCGCATGCTGCCCCGCCAGCGCCGCCCCGCCTTCGCCGTTCAAGGCGAAGCCCGTCAAGCCCTGGTACCGCTTCGTCCACATCGGCGTATAGTCATTCGCCGTTTGCAGCCCATACATCATGCTCTGCAGCGGATACGTCTGCCACAAGCGCGCATCCACAGGCAAAATCCGCTGGTGCACCGTATCGTAGCCGCGATCAAAAAGATACTGCACTTCGCTCCGCCGTTCCCGCCCGTACAAGTCGGCGGTGTTCGGGTTGGCGTAGATCGTCCGGCCCACGCTGCCCACATCCAGCAGGAGTAGCAGCCCCCAAACCCACATGGGCGCGCGGCGCCACAGGCAGATTCCTACTGCCGCCAAAGCCGCCAGCGGTCCCCACATCGTCACGTGCGTCCACTGCGTATTCACCGCCCGCCACTCTGCCGCCGAAAGGTCCGTTACCAGGACGTTTACTGAATCGTAAATCGGCACCCGCCAAGCCCAAGCCAAACCCACCGCCACACCCAATCCCACTGCGGCAATAGTCCACCGTCGCCCCCTGCTCTCTGCCAAGCGGCTCAGTCCCATCGCGGCCAGCACGCTCAGCGCCAGATGCGTCTCCATCCGGTGCCGCCCGGCCGCCCGGAACAAGTTGTACCCCGGCACCCGGAATAGCACTTGCTGCAACGGCTCCCAGCCCAACGCCACCACCAGGCTCGCGGCAAGTACTACCGCCCAGAACCGCGCCTCCCGCCCTCGCGCTAACCCCGCCAACGCCAGCGGCGCCAGCCCGCAATACAAGTACACCTCCACCAACTGCGCGTCCTGCGCGTAACTCGGCACCCCGTGCATTCCGCCCAGGACATTCGGCACAAACCAACCCGCCAAGTGCGCCGCCGGCAGCACGTTCTGCTGGAACATCGCGAACGTCAGCGTCTCCCGCGTCATGTGCGGCAAAGCCTCGGCGACCGCCAGCAATTGCAGCGAACTCAAAACGAACCCAAACAATCCCATCCATGCCAGCCCAGGCAACGCGCGTTGCCACCCGCCCCGCCACACCCAATACGGCCCCACCACCAGCAGCCCATACAACGTCATTTGCGGAAATCCGGCCAGCAACGACAGCGCCATCACCACCCCGGCCCCAATGGCATCCCGCCGCGCTCCACTCGCCGCGTGCCGCGCCACAAAGCCCAGCCAAAGCGGCAGCCAAACCGCCGTCGTCACCATCGCTTGGTGACCCTTGTGCGCCACCAGAAATCCTCCCGCCAGAAACGACAATCCACCCCAGAACGCCGCCTCCCGGCCCAACCCGGTCTGTCGCATCCACAAGTAAAAACCGAGCCCGCCCAGCGCGTAGTGGCCAAGCAGAAACAGGTTGTATCCCAGCGTGTTCGGCCAAACCGTCATCGTCAACAGTGCTGGCGGGTAAAGCGCCTGAAACTGAGTATTCGCTAACGTATACTGACCCAACTGGACATATGGGTTCCACGGCGAAAGGCTCGTAGCAAATAACTTCGACGGCAACCCGGCTGTATAACTATCCCCCCCGCCCAGAATCTGGGTCCACATGTTCATCCCCAGCCCATGCAACAGCCAAGCCGCCACCAAATAGAGGCCAAACAACACTATCCACCGCCGCACCATCTACTCGATGCTCCACGTTCCAGCGGGGACCAGCCCCGTTCCCTGGCCATTCCCATCCATCGCGATCGTAAACACCTGCTTGGGCCCGGCAAACCCTGACCGTCCCGCCATCCGCAACCGCACCGACACTGCCCGCTTTGACTTCTCCACCCGCCCCGCCTCCACCGCGCACTGCCCGTTCTGAACGCGCCCGTCAGCCCCCGCCGCCGCCGAACCCGCGCCATTGTCATTCACGAGTCGCGTCACCCCCGCCGCGACTTCCACCAACACATAGCAGGCCTTCACGCCCGAAGCCCCGTCGTTCACGAGAATCCCCAGAAACGCCGGTTCCGGCTTACCCGGCGCCCACTCCAATCGCAGCGTCATCTCGCCCTTCCTAGGTTCCACCTCGACGTTCCCGAACAACGGACTCGCCTCCATCGGCGGCGCCACTCCCTCCGCCTCCGGCTTCCCGCATCCGGTCAGCCCCACCATCAGTGCCATCATCCAAACCAAGTGTAAGCCGCGCAATCCTTCGATTATCTCCACAATTTCGGGGAACCAAACGTCTTTGGACTCGTATAATCTATCTGACCCGACATGCGAAACCTTCGTCTAGCCTTCCGTACCCTGCTCCAAAGCCCGATCGTTTCGATCGTCGCCATCCTCTCGCTTGCCTTCGGCATCGGAGCCAATACCGCAATCTTCTCCCTGTTCGAACAGATCCTACTCCGTAACTTGCCCGCCACTAACCCCGTGGAACTCGTCAACTTGACCGCGAACGGTCCCCGCAGCGGCAGCAACTCTACGAACAACGCCGGGGGCAACGACTCGATCTTCAGCTACCCCATGTTCCGCGACCTTGAGAAGCTCCAGACGGTCTTCACCGGCATCGCCGCCCATCGCACCTTCGGCGCCAACCTCTCCTATCAGGGCAACACGATCTCGGCCGAAGGAATGTTCGTCTCCGGTTCCTACTTTCCGGTGCTCGGCCTCGCGCCTGCCCTCGGCCGTCTGCTCACGCCTTCCGATGACGAAGCTCCCGGCGCCCATCGCCTCGCCGTCCTAAGCCACGCCTACTAAACCGAACGCTTTAATCAAAATCCGCAACTCTTGAATCAGGCTTTGCTGGTCAACGGCGTACCGCTCACCATCGTCGGCGTGGCTCCTCGCGATTTCCAAGGAACCACGCTCGGCAGCACTCCGGAAGTCTTCGTGCCCATCAGCCTTCGCGAAGTCCTGACGCCGGGTTGGCAGGGCCTCGCCGAACGACGCAACTACTGGATTTACCTCTTCGCCCGCGTCAAGCCGGGCCTTTCTATCGAGCAGGCGCAGGCCACCTTGAACGGCGGCTTCCGCGGCATCATCAAGGACATCGAACTGCCTCTGCAGAAGGGCGCCAGCGATCGCTTCCGCCAACGCTTTCTCGATCAGAACATGACGCTCGTGCCCGGTGCCCAGGGGCAAAGCGGCCTGCTGCGTGAATCCCGGACGCCTCTACTGCTCCTGCTCACCATCACCGGCTTCGTCCTCCTGATCGCCTGCGCCAATATCGCCAACCTTCTCCTGGCACGCTCGGCCAACCGGGCGAAGGAGTTTGCCATCCGCCTCTCGCTCGGCGCCTCGCGGGGGCAGATTATGATCCAGTTGATGACCGAGGCGCTGCTGCTCGCCGTGCTCGCCGGAGTGGCGGCCCTCTTTGTGGCCCATGCAACCACGCAATTCATCCTCTCGGTGATGCCCCCGGATGGAGACGCCGTGGTCGGCTCGTCTTTGCGCCCGGTCACCATTGCCTTCACCTTCGGTCTTTCTCTAGTGGCTGGGTTGTTATTCGGCTTGTTCCCGGCCATTCACTCGACGCGTCACAATCTCGCTTCCGCCATGAAGGATCAGGGCGCCAACGTCTCCTCCACCCGTTCCGCCACCCGCTTCCGCAACGCCCTCGTCACTGCGCAGATCGCCCTGTCGCTTCTGCTGCTGGTCTCGGCCGGCCTGTTCCTCAAGAGTCTCGTTACATCATGCGGGTCGACCTGGGTCTGAGCACCGCCAACACCATCACCTTCGGCCTCTCGCCCGAACTGAACCAATACCCGTCAGCCCGCAGCCGCGCCCTATTCGAACGGGTGGAAGAAGCTCTAGCGGCGCTGCCGGGCGTAAAAGCCGTAACCACTTCCACCGTCGCTTTAATCGCCGGCAACAATTGGGGCAGCAACGTCTCCATTGACGGCTTCGAAGCCGGACCCGACACCGATACGCATGCCAACTTCAGTCGCGTTGGTTCCGGGTTCTTCCGTACCCTCGGGATCGCTCTGGCCGCCGGCCGCGAGTTCTCAATTTCTGACGCCGCCGATGCCCCCAAAGTAGCCATCGTCAACGAGGCCTTTGTCCGCAAGTTCTCCCCGTCCTCTTCCGCGCTCGGCAAGCGGATGCAGGTCGGCTCGGGCCGCAAGAACGACATCGAAATCATCGGGATCGCCAAGGACGCTAAATACAGTCAAGTGAAGGATGCGACGCCGCCCCTGTTCTACCTCCCCTATCGCCAGGACAAGGAAATCGGCGCTACATCCTTCTACGCGAAAACAACCCTGCCTACCGAGCAGATCGTCCCGGCGCTGCGCCAAGCCATCGCCGGGATCGATCCGAACCTCCCGATCGAACAGTTGAAAACTCTC
Organism: Bryobacterales bacterium; assembly: GCA_038215275.1. GTDB lineage: Bacteria > Acidobacteriota > Terriglobia > Bryobacterales > Bryobacteraceae. Next base: position 8,168 of record JBBQRA010000219.1, read on the forward strand.
GACGCCCAGGTGAATGAAAATATCTCCCTGGACCGGATGATCTCGACGCTGGCCGCCGCTTTCGCTGCCCTCGCGACGATCCTCGCTGCCGTCGGACTCTACGGCGTCCTCGCTTTCACGGTCGCCCGCCGCACGCGCGAGATCGGCATCCGGTTGGCCATTGGAGCCTCGACGTCCGCGATCCGGAATATGGTCCTGCGTGAAGTCGGGATCATGGTGGCCATCGGCGTGGGTGTTGGCGTTCCGGCGGCGCTTCTCCTCGGCCGCTACGCCGAAACCCTGCTGTACGAGATGAAGGGCTGGGACCCGTTCGTGCTCATCGCCGCCGTGGTTCTCGTCGCTGCCGTCTCGCTCGCCTCCGGCTACCTGCCCGCCCGGCGCGCCATGGGCACCGACCCCATGCAAGCCCTCCGCTACGAATAGTTACTCCACCTTTCGGAACCGAATATCCCGCACTGCGATCGGTACTTCGCTCAGCGTCACGAATCGGAGTTCGGCCTGCGCCGGAGCCGACGGGCCCGAGTTCCATCGGATCCGTTTCCGCTCAAATTCCGGCCGGAATTCTCGCACAAAGCCGTTTTGCTCCGCTGAATCGTAGCCCGGGCCGAACAGGTCGACGCTCATTTCGCCGGTTCCCGGCCCATTGCCCCGGATCTCGAACTCGACCTCATACTCGGTGTTCTTTGCCAGCGTGACCGGCCGGCTCAACAGCCCGACGGCGCCATTCTCGGAGCAAAACAGCGCCTCGCCATCCAATCGCACCAGGACGTTCTGCCGCTGCCAGTCCGCCGCCAGCGGCATCGCGCCCGCCACGCCGAACCGCACGTTTCTAAGCCGAACCGGCCCATTTCCCCGCGCCGAGAACCGGATCTTCCCGTTCGCGGCGCCCTTTTGTGCGAAACGAACCCATTGATACCCGCCACCCGCGCTTTCGAGCTCAATGTCGAACGGCCCTCGTTCGACGGCCTTCCCCGTCGCCTCGAAATCCAGCCAATACGTGGTCTCTGGCGAGGTGGCCACCGCGTGATCGGCCCGGCCGCCGTCCCCAATCACCAACTCACCGGACGGCCCGACGCGGGTGCCCGACACCATCCACGTCGACCACGGACCAGCGCAGAGCAGATGCTTCACCCGCCCTCCGGCCGGCCGCCGGGGCTCTCGTCCCTTCGCATCCTGGATCAGCGGCGCATATTCGCGGACCCATCCCGAAAGCGCCATCCCCGCCACTCCCACCGCCACCATGAGGATACCCGCCCCCCAGCGCTCCCGCACCCCTCCCGACTGCCACAGCCAGACGCCTCCAACCGCCGCCCATGCGTACAGCGGCACCAATTCGGCGATGCCATACCGCGATTCGACCAGCGAGAAGCCATAACCCCCCAAGTAGCCCAGGATCAACCCGGTCGAAACCCAAATCGCGCCCCGTTCCCCCGGTGTCCCGCCACTGCGCCAAGCGGCCAGAAGGCTCATCAGCCCCAGGCCGACGACCGCCCAGTTCGCCCCGGAAACCCAGGGGCCATAGGCAGGATCCAGGTCCCGCACAAACGGCAGCGGCAGATCCTGGTCCAGCGTATTGAATAGGTGCAGCGCCCAAGTGCCAAATCCAGCCGCTGGATGGGCTCGGTACCACGCCACCGGATCCTGCCGCGCCAACGGCTCACCCACCAGCATCGGATTGACGTAAAGGATGGGAGGCTCCATCCCGGGAATCATCGCCGTCGCATACTTCGAATTCAGGATTCCCATCACCTGCATGCCTCGGGCGATGGAAGATGCCACCAGCGGCGTCGATTGATTGTGATAGGTCCGGTTGATCCACCATTGCGGAGCCAGCGGTAGCAGCAGGGCGACCAGACCAAGTGAGGCCAGCCACTGCCGGCGGCTAAGCCCTCGGGCCACCACCAGTCCCCAGACCGGCAAGACGAAGACACTCGCAGGCCG
>JBBQRA010000220.1:0-10065 GCA_038215275.1 Bryobacterales bacterium
GATCAAGTGATCGTGCTGGGGGATGGCGCTCCATGGATTTGGGGCATTGCCACCGAATACTTCCCCATCGCCATCCAATGCGTGGATCTCTATCATGCCCGGCAACATCTGGCCGAGTTGGGTAAAGCCGCCTACGGCCCCAACAGTATCGAGGCAAAACAGTGGAGTGATAGCGGTTCCGACAAACTCGATGCCAGCGACGTGGAAGCGGTGATCGATTCAATGAAGCAGATCGAGCCTCGGGACGACCACACGAGGGACGAGATCCGAAAGGCAATGGACTACTTCGAAAGGAATAAGGAACGGATGCGATATGCGTCTTTCCGAAGCCAAGGTCTGTTTGTCGGTTCCGGCGTTATGGAAGCGGGCTGCAAAACCATCGTCGGACAGCGGCTCAAACCTTCTGGCATGCGCTGGACCGTAAGCGGTGCCAATAAAATCATTGCACTCCGCTGCTGCCAGCTAAGTGGCCGCTGGGAGGAATTCTGGGAGAAACGCTCCGCCGGGTAACCCCTACCCACAAATTTGACGCACACCCGTTCACAGGCTAGTGCAAACGATACTTATCACTGATTTCCGTATATACTGAAGCTCAGGCCAAAACTCTTTCGGTTTCAACGGCTTAGGTGCTGATCACTATGTCGCCGTAGGAAACTCCCGCTAGCGCGTGGACTGGGTTCCGAACCGAGCGTATGCAGAACTGCGACCGGAATGAATACATTTGGGCCAGTCCTAAGGGATTACAGTCACCGGAGCTATGACAACATGTATCGTCAGGCCAGCGCCCGGAAGCGCGTTTGGACCGCTGTAGCTCGACTTCGACTGCTGCTTAACTGGACACTACCGCAACATTCGCAACGTCCGACTGATGGAACGACGCTGTGGACTAACACTGCCGTTCGGGTCGGCGAAAGTTGGAGGCACGCAGGCATCTGGGGTTTCAAAGTGGATCAGAAAAGCACCCGCAGGCCGAGCGGTCTTCCGTAGCAGAGTCGTGGAAGCGCATCCGTCGGGTCCAATACTTGTCGTCGAAAAAGTGAGCGATAAGGAATGGCGATCGCTACGGCCTAGCCCCAGGGGATATCCACCCTAACTCAGAGACAGCCGACCCGTGCTATCGCCGAAGCTCTCGACTTCAACGCCTGAGCGGTTGAGAATGTCGACAAAAAGGTTGGTCGCCGGAGTCTTCGCTTCCGCCGAAAAGTGGCGTCCGCCCTTCAGTCCGCCTGCATGGCCAGCAACGACGAGGGGCAAATTGTGATTGGAATGCTGATTTCCGTCGCTGATCGCGCCGCCATAGAGAATCGTCGAATGATCCAGCAAGCTTCCGTCGCCGTCCTTGGTCGCCTTCAGCCGTTCGAGGAAGTAGCCGAATAGCTCCACGTGGTGTTCGTTAATCTTCGTCACCTTCTCAATGAAGTCCTCGTTATTTCGGTGATGCGTTAAAGGGTGGTGTGGATCAGGCACGCCGATCTCGGGATACACCCGAACGCTGCCTTCGCGTCCCAACATCATCGTCGAAACCCGTGTCAGGTCGGACTGGAAGGCGATGGTCTGGAGGTCAAACATCAGCTTCACGTACTCGCGATACGAGAAAGGAATGCCCGACGGCTTTTCCCCCGTCGGTATTTCCGGGTCCTTCTCCGCCTTCGCGATCCGGGTTTCTACCTCACGAATCGCCGTCAGGTACTCATCCATCTTCCGACGGTCTGTAGACCCAAGCGATGAAACCAGTGACTGGGTATTCTCGCGCGTCATATCCAAAATGCTCTTCTTGTATAGCGCGCGCCGTGCTCTCGTCTCGGCGTCTAGGCTCGGATCAACCGTTCCGAAAAGCCGCTCAAACACCGAGCGCGGGTTAACTTCGACCGCCATCGGCGAATCCGGGTTCTTCCAGGAAATGGAATTGGTATAGGCGCAACTCGAACCCGTGTCGCAATTGCCGATCATCCGCGAGTCTTCGCAGCCCAACTGGAGCGACGGGACGCGCGTCTCGGGGCCAAACTTCTGCGCCGCAATCTGATCAAACGTGGTGCCGGAGTGAACATCCGCCCCCGCCGTATACTTCGGGATGGCACCCGAGAGAAAGCTGCCGGACGCTTTCGCGTGACCACCACCCTTGGCTTTGGTCGCGGCATGGTTCGACAAACCAGAAACAACCACAATGTCCTCGCGGAAACGCTCAAGCGGCTTCAGAATTCGCGTGAACTCGAAGTCCGATCCGACCTTAGTCACCTGCCAGTCCCGCATCACAATGCCGTTGGGAACGTAAACCACAGCGATCCGCCGCGCTTGCTTTCCAATTGAAGAAGGAGCGGCTAACGCGGGACGCATCGCGTCCAAGAACGGCAACCCAATAGCTGCGCCTACCCCACGGAGCAGCAATCGACGGGAAATGTGTTTTTGGGTGATGATGGTCATTCGGATTTGGCTCCTGCGGCGGTATTGGCCGGCAACGTGGCACGGCGCATCTGGAACGGCAAACTTTTCACTATCTCTAAGACGAGCGCGGAGAATCGGTGGTTACTGGAGGGCAGCTTGGCCGAAATCGCGGCTACGACTGGCTTGTCGTAACGTTCCAGTCCCCGGCCAAGGCTGTAGGTCAACAACTTCTCAGTCATGCCCCGGACGAATGCGCTCCGATCTTCATTCAAGAGGGCCTTCAGTTCGGTCGGGCCTTGAAATGTCTTTCCACTGGGGAGCACGCCTGAAGGGTCGATCGGGAAGTCGCCGTCCTGAGTCCGCCAAGCACCAACGGCATTGAAGTTTTCGAGGCCGAACCCCAGCGGATCCATCCGCGCGTGGCAGGAGGCGCAGGCCGGGTTCTTTCGATGTTCTTCCATCTGGCGCCGCAGCGAAAGGTTTTTGCCCGCGGTACTTTCCTCGAGCGAAGGTACGGCTGGAGGAGGGGGCGGGGGAGGCGCATTCAGCAGGTTTTCGAGGATCCATTTGCCGCGCAGAACCGGCGACGTCCGCGTCGAATAAGAAGAGATCGTCAGCACGCTCGCGTGCGCCAGTATCCCGCCTCCCCGATTGGTCCCGCTCATGTCCACCCGGCGAAATTCGGGCCCGGCTACACCGGGGACGCCGTAGAATCGAGCCATCCGCTCATTGAGATAGGTGTGTTTGGCGTCGAGAACGTCGAGGACACTGCCGTCTTGGCGAATGAGATCCTCGAGAAAAAGTTCTGTCTCCCGGCGCATCGACAATCGCAGACTATCGTCAAAGTCAGGGAACTTCTCAGTGTCAGGCTTCAATACATCGACGTTTTTGAACTGCAACCATTGGCCGGTGAAATTTTCTACCAGAGCGGCAGCTTTCGGGTCGCGGAGCATCCGGCGAACCTGCGCCTCCAAAACGGCCGGCTGCCGGAGAGTGCCCTTGTTGGCCGCCGCGCGCAGGGTCGCATCGGGCATAGTGCTCCACAGAAAATAAGAGAGCCGCGACGCCAATTCGTGGCTGTCGACAGGCGCAAACTGTTGCTTGGGTCCGGTAGGGCGATCCCGTTCGACACGGAATAGAAAATGGGGCGAAACTAGAATACCCTGCAATGCCGTCGCGACCCCTTCTTCAAAGGAGTCGCCGTGTTGCCGAGCGAGCGTGTAGAGTTTGATGAAAGGAGCTACTTCACCCGGTTTCACCGGTCGCCGAAAGGCCTTCCGCGTGAAGGCCGAAACAATCGTCTGGGCACACGCCGCCGTCTTCGCGGAGCAAACAAAGATGGCTCGTCGACTCGAGGCCGACTGTCCCTCCGTCTGCGTGAAAGGGCCACCGATGTCAATCGACTCGTACCGGTTATCCACCCGGACTTCCACCCGATCGACTTTGATCTTTGTCCCGTACTTGCGTAACAGCTCCTTGTCTGCCTCGGTGAGCTGACCTCGCGCACCGGACAATTTCATGAAGTTAGTGCGCGTCGAGGGCTCTGGCCCGTTATATTTCGGAGGCAGCCCATGGTAATTCTTCAAGTACGTCGCACTCAACAGGTGCTCGCCCGCCGTCACTTTCGCGCGGACTTCAAGTACTTGGCCTTCCAGGTCCGTGCCTTCGTATTCGAACGTTTGCACCAGTTTGCTGTCGATGTAGAACGCCGGTGTGACAGGCATCGTTTGGTCCGGCCGATGCCCGTTCATGACAAGACGAAAACTGTACTCTCCATCAACGGGAAAGCGGTGCAGCACATGAAAGGCGTGGTGCAGTGACAGGCCCGATTCATCGTAACGGAAGAGGTCTTTCGGCAGCACCGGGATCCGCACCGGCGCCGAGTAATGGACCGAAGCCGGTTTCAGCTTTTCGGGCCCAAAGACCGCCGCCCGGACCGCCCGTTCGGCAGCGTAGAGATACTTCTCCAGCAGGACCGGCGAAAGGCTCAGGGCATCTGCAATGTTGTCAAAGCCAAAGGCTGCTTCGTCGTTCGGAAAATCGTCCGCCGGACGAATATCCACACCCAACAGATCGCGGATCGTATTGTTGTATTCTGTCTTGTTCAGACGTCGGGCCGTGATCCGACCGGGGTCAGGCTTAGCCGAGCGGTCCTGCCGCGCGAACTCGGTTTCGAGGATCGAGGCAATGTTTTTGACATCGGTCGCGAGAGGTTTTGGAAAACCCGGAGGCGGCATTTCCCCCGTTTTGATTTTCGAGACCACACGTTCCCACGTATCGCGGGCCTCATCGAAAGAGGTGGCTGTGGTCAATGTCGCAAGATTGACGTCGCCGTTGGCCAGGGCCTGATTGTGGCAGGCCACGCAGTTCTTTTTGACAAACGAGAAAACGGGAGCAGGGTCAGCACCGAAACAGGCGGCGAAAGTGAGGAGCGCCAAGGCGGCAAAACGGAGCACAGTCAATACGGCACCTCTATTAATAAAATATCACGGAAGCGCCCGCCCGTTACTGCCCTAAGCGATTGATGCCATCGAATGCCGCTACTTTATAACACTCCGCCAACGTTGGGTAATTGAACACCGTATTGATGAAATAATCGATCGAGCCGCCGAAACTTAGCACGGCCTGGCCGATGTGAACGAGTTCGCTGGCGCCTTCTCCCATAATGTGGACGCCCAGAAGCTGCTTGGTCTCCTGATGGAAGATCAGCTTGAGGATCCCGATGGAGTCACCCAGTATCTGGCCCCGGGCGATTTCCCGATAGCGCGCCTTTCCGACTTCGTACGGGATGTTCGCCTTGGTCAGCTCTTCTTCGCTCCGGCCCACCATCGAGATCTCTGGAATCGTATAGATGCCATAGGGAAACAGAGATGTAACGCTCGTTGCAGGAACGCCAAACGCGTGGCACGCCGCCAACCGTCCTTGCTCCATCGAGGTGGAAGCCAGACTGGGGAACCCAATCACGTCCCCGACAGCGTAGATATTGGGGACTGTTGTCTGATAGTGTGCGTTCACCTTGATCCGGCCCCGGTCATCCGCCGTCAGCCCCGCTACTTCAAGATCCAGTTTCGCCGTATTGCCCGTCCGGCCGATGCTGTAGAGCAATTTCTCGGCAATCACTTGTTTACCACTCGCCAAGTGGATCTTCACCCGCCTGCCGTGCTCATCCTCGAATTTCTCGATCCCGGCCACATCCTCGCCGAGTCGCAAAGTCACCCGGTTCTCCCGCATGTGATACGCCAGTGAATCGGCAATCTCATCGTCAACGAAATCGAGGAGGACCGGCCGCTTATCGATGAGGGTGACCCGCACTCCAAGTGTCGAAAAGATGGTCGTATACTCGGTGCCGATCACTCCGGCACCAACGATTGCCATCGTCTTCGGCAGATGATCGAGCGTCAGAATTTCGTCGCTTGTAAAGATTTCGGTGCCGTCAAAATCGATGTTGTCGCCGCGAGTAGCCGTTGTGCCGACCGCGACGATGATTTTCTCCGCAGTCAGGTCCTGGTGCCCATGGCCGTCCACGTTGAGCACGCGTATGCAATTCGGATTCACGAAACTCGCGGTGCCAAGCAGCATGTCCACCCCATTCCGCTGCAATTGGTGACGTGAAATGTCCTGCTCATGTTTGATGACATGGGTCGTCCGAAACAACAGATCCTGCATCGTGATGTGTTGCTTCACCGAGTACGACGAACCATAGAAGCCTTTCTCGCGGTAGCCCGACAAGTGCAGGACCGCTTCGCGCAGCGTTTTGCTGGGGATTGTGCCGGTATTGATGCAGGCGCCGCCCACGACCGCTTTCTTCTCAATCAGCGCTACGCGCTTTTCGAGTTTCGCCGCCTGGATCGCCGCCCGTTGCCCACCGGGCCCGGATCCAATCACCACCAAGTCATAGTCAAATTCGCTGGTCCGAAGCATGTTCTATTATGCCTATCGGTCTATTCCCCGCCTTCGCATAGGTAGGATTACCCCGCCCCCCCCTTTGACCTCCAGCCTCCGATTTGATATCGTTTCCCCACTTGGAGGGACCATGTCTAAACGTCTCATCGTATTTACACTTATTATTTCTTCAGCGGGTGCTTTGGCCCAGACGCCCACCGGCGAGATCAGCGGAACTGTTTCGGATTCCAGCGGCGCGGTAATCGCCGGCTCCAAAGTCACCGTCACCAACCCTGCCACCAACGTACAACGCATCGCTGAATCGAACGAACTCGGGCTTTACAGTGTGCCCGCCCTGCCGCCTGGAGTCTACAACGTGCGTGTGGAGAAGGCGGGCTTTACTGTGCAGTCGCGGACCAACCTAGGCCTGCAAACCGGACAGGTTGCCAAAATCGACATCACGATGCAAGTCGGCAATGTCGCCGAGACGGTTGAGGTCACTGCCGCGGCCCCAGTGATCGAAAGTGAGACCACCACGATCGGCACGGTCATCGAAAACAAGAGAATCGTCGATCTGCCACTCAATGGTCGAAACTACTTGCAGCTGGCTTCCTTGATCCCCGGCGCAACGACCAACGGCCCAGCCTCGTCCCAAGGCCAACAGCGGATGGGGGGCGCCCGCAACAGCTTCTCGCTGAATGTGGCTGGCCAGCGGGTTCACTACAACCACTACTCGCTCGACGGCATGGAAAACACCGATCCCAACTTCAACACCTACGTGTTTCTGCCCTCCATCGACGCCTTGCAGGAGTTCAAGGTGGAGTCGGGTTTGTTCCCCGCGGAGTACGGCCGTGGGATTGCCCAGGTGAACGCTACAACCAAAAGTGGCGCGAACGATTTCCATGGCACCGTATTCCACTTTCTGCGCAACGCCAAACTCGACGCCAAGAACTACTTTGACCGCAAGGATCTTCCCAAGCCCGCATTCAAACGGAATCAGTTCGGCGGAACGGTCACGGGCCGCATCCTCCGCGACAAACTCTTCTTCATGGCCAACTACGAGGGCCTGCGCGAACGCCGGGACCTGACCCAGACGGGCACCCTGCCCACCGCCGCCCTCCGCTCCGGCAACATTGGACGCGCCATTGTCGATCCCTTCTCCGCCGGCCGCGTCCCTTTCCCAGGAAACATCATCCCGGCCAACCGGATTCAGCCGATCTCCGCAAAGGTACTCGCTGACTTCTACCCGTTGCCGAACAATACCGGCGTCACTGGCTTGGCCAACAACTACATCAACAACGAAGGCCGAAGCAGTGATGGCAACCAAGGGTCGGGACGCTTGGACTGGTCCCAATCGTCCAATTCGAACTTCTTCTTCCGCTTCTCGCAAACGGTTGAGCCGCAGTATATCCCCTCGGTGATCAATGGCCAGGGCAACCTGGCGTCCATCTATGCCCAACAGGGCGTACTCGGCCACACGAAGGTGTTCGGCGCGAATAAGATTAACGAGTTCAAGGTCGGTGTGAACTACCTAAAGAGCTCGAACTCACAGACCCGCGCCGGTGTCCGCAACGTTGTCGCCGAACTGGGCATCCCGGACATTGACCGCAGCAATCCCCTGTTCTGGGGCATTCCCGTCTTTGGTATCTCGGGCTACTCGAGCGTCGGCGATTGTAACGATTGCCCCTTCGTCAACTGGAACACTTCGGGCATGATCACCAATAACTTCTCCTGGATCAAAGGTAAGCATCAGGTGAAGATCGGCGGCGAAATTCGCCGGGTCCGGTACAACCAAATTGGTGCGGTTGTGCCGCGGGGACGTTTCTCCTTCAACGGGCAGTACAGCGGGGACCCCATAGCTGACTTCCTGCTGGGGGCAATGTCGAATTCCGAAGGACAGGTGGGCGCTCCGATTGCCAACATGCGGAGCAACTATCTGGCGCTCTACATTCAGGACACCTGGAAAATTTCTCCCAAGCTGACCCTGAATTACGGCCTGCGCTGGGAGTACGAATCCCCCTGGTACGACAAGCACGACGCGATCGTCAACATCGACTTCCGTTGGGACAACTCGATTGAGCCGACCTACGTCCGCGCCGGCACCGGCGACCCGTTCCAGGGCAATCCACAATTCCCCCTCCCGGACAATGTGCAATACACTCGGGACGGCCGTTTCGGCCGAGGCGCCTATGCTCCAGATCGGAACGACATCGCCCCGCGGCTCGGCATCGCCTATTCGCTTAACTCGAAGACCGTCATCCGCACCGGCGGCGGGATTTACTACGTTCGCGACATCGGCAACGGTACGTTCGACGTCGTACGCAACGCTCCGTTCACCATCCGCCGAAACGAACCCGGCAATCAAACGGTACCGAACCTGAGTTGGCAGGTCCCCTTCACCCAGAAGGGCGCGCCTACCTTCATTCTGATCAATCAGTTCGGCGAACGGACCTCCTATATTGGCCAATGGAGCTTCGGTTTGCAGCGCGAATTGACTAAACAAATGTCGCTCGAAGTAACCTACATGGGTTCAACCGGCGTTCATTTACGGCGATTGCAGACCTATAACAATGCGCCCCCCGGCGTGGGCAATATAAACGCCCGCCGCCCCTTCCCCAAGTTCGGAGGGTTCCAGGTCATGAACGCCCCGGGGCACTCCAGCTACCACGCCCTGCAGTCCCGCCTGCAGCACCGCTTCTCGAACGGCTTTACGCTGCTTGGCTCCTATGCCTGGAGCAAGTCGATTGACAACGGCTCGGGCATCCGCACCACGGACGGCGATCCGCTGACTCCCAGCAACGATTACGACTTGGGCCGGGAACGCGGCCGGTCGGCCTTCGACTTCCGGCACCGCCTCACGGCTTCATTCCTGTATGAACTGCCGTTTGGCAAGGGACGCGCGATGGCGATTGCCAATCCGGTAGCCGATTTCGTCTTCGGCGGCTGGCAGGTTGGCGGTATCTTTACGGTGCAAACCGGGTTTCCGCAGACCGCCTTCTGCGGACCGGGTAACATCCAGAACGGCGGAGGTTACTGTGCTCCCGACGTCGTACCCGGCCAGAGTCCGAATGACATCAGCGAACGCACGGTGCAGCGCTTCTTCAACACCTCTGCCTTTGTTGACCGTCTGGGGCAAAGCCCGACCGCCATCACGGATTTCCGCTTTGGCAACTCGGGCCGTAACACGATTACGGGCCCTGGCATTGTCTCGCTCGACGCCTCGCTCATGAAAACGTTCCGCATTACCGAACGCCAGCGTCTCGAATTCCGGAGCGAATTTTTCAACCTGCCGAACCACCCGATCTTCGCGCCCCCTGGCACCACGCTGCGGACGCCCAACTACGGTGTGATCGGCGCAACAAAGATCGATTCTCGACAACTTCAATTCGCCTTGAAGTATCAGTTTTGATAGGAAACGACCTGTCAATACCCTCAACGGGTGCTGACGGTTTTCTTCTTCGGCTGTGTCAAGTGCCTTCCGCCCACCTAGGGCGGGAGGCACTTGTTTTTCGGGTTAAAGGTAGCGACAGCGGCACTGAAGGCAGCAATAAAAGCTGACGAGGGTTCTCCTTCGCTGTCAGGAGAGAGCGCATTCTGATTTCTTAGGAGCTGTCTAGAAATAACAGTTCCATATAGAAATGTTTTGGAGTATGCTGGAGAGGATGGATGCGTTGTCTGGGATCAAGACGCGATACGCAACTCTGGGACGAGTGCTGGATGAGCGAGCGCGTCGTTTGTTGGTGGCCGCCGAGAGCCAATCGATCGGGCGCGGTGGCATCTCGGCGGTGTCACAGGCTACCG
>JBBQRA010000221.1:0-10008 GCA_038215275.1 Bryobacterales bacterium
GACCCCCTCCCGCAGCTTCTTCCGGCCGCCGGGCGTCAGCTCGTAATACTCGGAATCAATCGCCGCGTTCTCGCCGCGCTGAATCAGGTCTTTGGTCAGGCCCAGTTTGTCATAGAGACCCCTCAGGTTCACCTTGCCGTAAATGACACCAATCGAACCAGTTATCGTATTCGAGTAGGCCAAAACCGGGTCTCCGGTCATCGAAATGTAGTACCCGCCGGACGCCGCCACGTCGGACATCGAGATCACAAGCGGCTTTTTCTTACTCAGCAGCTTGACCTCTCGCAGAATCTCGTCAGAAGCCACCGCATCGCCGCCCGGTGAATCCACCCGCAGGATCACGCCCTTAATCGACTCGTTGTCGGCTACCTCGCGCAACACTTTCACGGAGTTGGCCACCGAGATCGATGCATCCTCGCCGAAGGCGTTCCCGCCGGAGCTACCCCGGATAATTGTTCCATCGGTGACGATGATAGCCACCTTGCTCTTGCCCTCACTGCGGCCGGATCGCAGATAGTCGCCTAGGGCCACCTTCTTCACTTCTGCCCCGCCGATCGCCTTTTTCACTTCGTCGAAGAACTGATCTTCATACAACGTCGCGTCCGCCAATCTCAGCTTCACAGCCTGTTCGGCCAAAAACGGCCCTTGGTCAATCGCCGCCTTGGCCTCCGCCACAGTCATCTTCCTGGCCCCGCTGATGGTCTCCAGAAGATGGCCATAGAGCCCATCGAGCACCGAGTTCAGCACTTCCCGGGTCTCTGGCGTCATCCCCGTCCGCGTGTAGGTGTCGAGCGCGTCCTTATACTTGCCGGCGTGCTCGGCCTCCATCCTGGCGCCGATCTTGTCCAGTGCGCCCTTGAAGTAAGTCACCTCCGCCCGCACGCCCTTCATATCGAGCATGTCCTCGGGCACCAGATAGATCTTGTCCGCCGCCGTCGCCAGATAATACTCCTGTGTCCGCGGCGCCCGCAGAAACACAAGCAGCGGCTTACCCGACTTCTTGAACTCGAGTAAGTCGCCCCGCAGTTCCTGCAGCTTGGCCCAGCCCACCGCCATATTCCGCGGCATCAGCACGACGGCCTTGATCTTCGGATCCACGGCCGCCCGCTGCAAGCCTTGCCAAATGTCGATCACGGTTGCCGGCGGGGCTTCCTGCAGGAACGGAATTCCCATGTCGAGCGGCGCCTTTTCGGGAATCTCCCCTTCCAGGCGCATCACGAGCGTTGCATCCTTCGCCACGGTTGGCTTCTGATCGCCCAGTTTCGCCATCGCCAGCACGGCAATCAAAACAAACATGCCCGCCAGCGCCAAGCCTACCACTAACCCGATCAGAAATTTTTTCATGTATTACTCGCCATTCAATATCAGATCCACCCGGTTACTCACTTCGCGCAGATACTTCGCGTCGCCGCCCGGTAATTCCACTGTCGCATAGCTTTGGAATCCAATCTCACCCAGCGCCTTATGCACTTCCTTCCAATCAATGTCGCCTTCGCGCAGATCGACGAACTCCGGCACCCGTTTCCGGATCAAGGCGTTGTTCTGGTTCTTGAAGTCCTTAAGGTGGACCTTCGCAATCCGCTTGCCCAGCGTCCGGATCCAGTCCTGCGGGTAGCCGTAGAGCATAATGTTCCCCACATCAAAATAGACCGCCACATAGGGGCTCTTGAATTGATCCACGTACTGCGCAAACTCCATCGGCGAGAGCAGAAACTTGTTCCAGACGTTCTCGATGCAGATCTTCACTTTCAGCTTCTCGGCCAGCGGGATCAGTTTCTTCACCTGCACCACGCTCCGCGCGTAAGCGTCGCTATAACGCACGTTCTCGCTCACCACGGCCGGCACCAGCAGTACGGTATCGGCGCCCCAGGCGGCGGCATTGCGCAGGCTGGTCTCCATGCCCTTCATGCTGGTCTCGACTGCGGCCGGGTCCACCGACGAGAGCGGGTAGTTCCAGTGCGCCATATTCATCACCGAGTGAATCTTCACGCCGGTCTTCTCGGACGCCTTCCGGATGGCATCCACCTCGGCCGTATCCTCCGTAGTCCGCCCTTCCACGGCGTCGAAGCCCACGTCCTTCGCCATCTGGAAGCGTTCCTCGTAGGTGAGCTTCGAGGGGAGCATGTTGATGAGCACGCCCTTCTTAATAGGCAGCCGGTTGGCCGCCGCCAGTGGGGTCGCCGCAAGGGCCGCGGAAGCGCTGAGGAGAGTTCGCCGGGTCATCTCACGATCATATCGCTTCTCCTATCCGTCCTCACCTGTGATCCAATAACGTTGATGCACTTCCGGATTGGTATCCTCGCCTTGGCCCTCGCAACGGCCGCTTTTTCGCAGGTGAAGCTGAAGCAAACCTCCGATCGGATCTCCGTAGAGATCGACGGCAAACCCTTCACCGAGTTCTTTATCGGTTCTGATGTACCGAAGCCTTACCTCCACCCCCTGCGCGCGGTGAGCGGCAAATCCGTCACGCGCTCTTACCCAATGGACGTCGTCGAAGGCGAAGCCAAGGACCACCCGCATCACCGCGGCCTGTGGTTCACCCACGGCCTCGTGAATCAATATGACTTCTGGGCGAATGAAAAGAACCAGAAGGGCGCCGGGACCAACGGCCGGGGCGTCGTCATCACCCGCCGCATCACCGACGTCAAGAGCGGCAAGAAGACCGGCACTATCGGCTCCACTTTCTCCTGGCAGGACCTCAAGGGTGAGACTCTCCTCGATGAAACCCGCACCATGACCTTCCACTCCCATCCCACCGAACGCTGGATCGATTTCGACATCACGCTCTCCGCCGCCGTGCCGGTCACGTTCGGCGACACGAAGGAAGGCACCTTCGCCATCCGGCTCACCACCGATCTCGAAGAGAAGCACACCGGCAAGATGCGTACGGCTGATGGCAAGATCGGCGAAAAGGCTGTATGGGGCAAGCGTTCGCCCTGGGTCGACTACGCCGGCACCGTCGGCGGCGAGGCGCTCGGCATCGCCATCTTCGACCACCCCACCAACCCGCGCCATCCCACCTACTGGCACTCCCGCTCCTACGGCCTGTTCGCCGCGAACCCCTTCGGCGTTCACGATTTCGAAAACGACAAGACCAAGAGCGGGGACTTGAAACTAGCCGCCGGCGAGAAGCTCCGCTTCCGCTATCGCGTGGTCATCCACCCCGGCGACGCCGACTCTGCCAATCTGGCCGACAACTACAAGAAGTGGTCGTCGGCCAAGTAACTACGCCCGCTTCCGGAACCAGCCGTACATCGCCGGAAGCAGAAACAACGTCAACGCGGTGGACGAAGCTAACCCACCAATCACCACCGTCGCCAGCGGGCGTTGCACCTCAGAGCCCGCTGACGTTGAAAGAGCCATCGGCAGAAAGCCCAAGGCCGCCACCAGCGCCGTCATCAGAACTGGCCGCAACCGTGCCGCCGCCCCCGCCCGGATGGCATACTCCACATTCCCGCCACTCTCTTCAAGCAGCCGATTAATCTGGCTCACCATCACAATCCCGTTCAGCACCGCCACCCCGAACAACGCGATGAATCCAATCGAAGCCGACAGGTTCAGGTTCATCTCGCGCAGCCACAGCGCCGCCACTCCACCCACCAACGCGAACGGCACATTCGCCAGAATCAGCATCGCCTGACGGAACGAGTTGAACGTCAGGTAGAGCAATCCAAAGATGAGCGCGAGCGAAGCCGGCAGCACCAGCGCCAACCGTTTGGTTGCCCGTTCCTGATTCTCGAACTGTCCGCCCCAATCGACAAAATACCCGGCTGGCACCGGCATCGCCGCCTCCACTTTCTGTTTGGCTTCCGCGACGAAGCTGCCGAGGTCCCGGCCGCGCACGTTTGACTGCACCACGATCCGCCGCTGCCCGTTCTCCCGGTTGATTATCTCCGGCCCGCGAGCGACGCTCACCTTCGCCACCTGCCCCAACGTCACCCGTTCGCCGCCCGGCGCGCGCATCCGAATCTGGTTCAAGGCGTCCGGCGTCCGCCGATACTCTTCCGGCAGCTTGATTACGATTGGAAAGCGCCGTTGGCCCTCGATCATCTCGGAGACATGCTGCCCGCTTACAGCGGACTCCACCATCGTCCGGACGTCCGATACGTTCATACCGTAGCGCGCCAGCGCCACCACGTCCGGCTCCACGCGTAGCTCCGCCGTCCCTGAAATCACTTCCATCTGGGTGTCCGCCGCGCCGGGCGTCTGCTCCAGGGCTCGTAGCGCTTTCTGCGCCAACTGCTCCAGTACTTCTGGATTCTCGCCGAAGATCTTCACCGCGACGTCCGCCTTGATGCCGGAGATAGTCTCGTCCAACCGCATCGCCATCGGCTGCGTGAAGTTGTAGGCCACGCCCGGCACGGCCTGCAGACGCTCGTCGAGCTTGGCGATCAGGCCTTCCTTGGTCTTCGCCGTGGTCCATTCCTCCACCGGCTTCAACAAAATGTAGACGTCGCCTTCGCTGATGCTCATCGCGTCCAGCGCCAGATCGCTGCGACCGAGTTTGGTGACAACACCCGTAACCTCCGGGAACGTCATCACGACCTTCTCCACCTGGGTGCTCAGCGCCACGGACTCGCTCAGCGAAATCCCCGGCAGTTTCTTCGACTGGATCAGAATGGAGCCTTCTTCCAGCTTCGGCATGAACTCGGTGCCGATGAACGCCAGCGAGGCAATCGCCGTTATGGCCAGCAGCGCGCCAAAGGCCACCGTCAAATACCGGTGGTGCAGCACCAGGTCCAGGATTCGCGAGTAGAGCCGGCGAGCCTTTTCGAACCAGCCCTCTTCTGAATGCGGCTTCACTCCTCCGGCCAGCACGAAACTCGCCAGCACCGGCATCGCCACCAGCGCCAGTACCAGACTTCCCAGCAGCGCCGAGCAAACCGTCACGGCCATCGGACGGAACAGCCGCCCCTCCAACCCTTCGAGGAAGAAGAGCGGCAGATAGACGGCGATGATGATGCCCACCGCAAACACGATCGGCCGCGCCACGTCCTGCGCGGCGTGACGCAACGTATCGATCACGGACTCGTGATCCCGCAGTGCCAAGCGGGCCACCGCACTCTCCATCATCACCACCGCGCCATCGACGATCATGCCAAAATCCACTGCGCCCAGGCTCATCAGGTTTGCCGAGATCCCGAAGTAGCGCATGCCGATGAACCCGATCAACATCGAGAGCGGAATCACCAACGCGACGAGAAGCGCCGCCCGCACGTTGCCCAGGAACACGAGCAACACCAGAATCACGAGCACCCCGGCCTCGGTCAGGTTCCGCCGCACCGTCGAAATGGTCCGGTTGATCACTTCGCTTTGGTCGTAGAACGGCACCAATTTCACGCTCTCCGGCACCCGGATCTGCGCCAGGCGCTGCTTCACCCGCTCCATCACGTTCCGGCCGTTTTCGCCCTTCAGCATGACGGCGACGCCGCCCACCGTTTCGCCCTTGCCGTCCCGCGTAATCGCTCCCTGCCGCTGCATTCCTCCGGTCTTGATCTGCGCCACGCTGCCCAGCAACACCGGCGTTCCCGCCACGGTCTTGAGCACGATCTTGCTCAAGTTCTCGCGCTGCTGCACCCGGCCCAACCCAATGATCGTGTACTGCTCGGAGGCGTGTTCTATATAGCCGCCGCCAAAATTTTCGTTGTTCTCCGTGATCCGGTCGAAAACGTCCTTCACGGTCAGCCCGTACTGTTCGAGTGATCGCGGGTCCACCTCCACCTGCACCTGCTCCGTTTCGCCGCCCCAGGAATCCACTTCATTGATGCCGCGCACGCTGCGCAACTGCGGCTTGATCTGCCACTCCTGCAGCGTCTTCCGGGCCAGCGGCGACAGTTTATCGGACTCGACGGTGTATTGGTAAACCTCGCCGAATACCGTCGCCATCGGGCCTAGCCCCGGCTCCAAACCCTTCGGAAGGCGCGTCCGCACCTCCTGCAGCCGCTCGTTGATGAACTGCCGGGCCACCAGAGTGTTTACGTCGTCTTCGAACATTACGGTGACAATCGAGAGGCCGAACTTCGAAACGCTGCGTACACCGGTGTTCCGCGGAATTCCCAGCAGCGTGGTCTCAATCGGGTAGCTCACCATCTGCTCCACTTCGGCCGCGGCCATGGACGGGCACTCGGTGATCACGCTCACCTGATTGTTCGTCAGGTCGGGAAAGGCTTCAATTGGGATTTCGGTCAGGCAATAAAGGCCGTATCCCGTTACGGCCAACAGGAACCCCAGCACCAGCAGGCGGTTCCGCAGGGCAAAGTCGATGAGTGCCGCCACGGCTATTCCTCCGCCAGCGACGACTTGAACATCTGCGATTTCAAAACGAACCCACCACGGCTGACGACACGTTGACCCGCCGCCAGCCCTTCGAGCACCTCGACATTAGCCCCCTGAATCCGCCCCGTCCGTACTGGCCGCACGGCGTACTTTCCCTCGCCCTGATCGACGAACACCACCGCCTGCCCGTTCAGATCCTGCAGCGCTGACTGCGGCATAAAGAGTGCGTCCTCCGCCCCGCCCGCCGCTATCTCCGCCACTCCATACATCTCAGGCCGCAGCTTCTGCCCAGTGTTGGCGAGTACAATCCGCACCGGTACCGTCCGCGTCTCGGCGTCTAATTGATCACCCAACCGCGCGATCTTTCCCGCGAAGACTTCGTCGGGGTAAGCCTGTACGCGCACCGTCGCATTCATCCCCACCTTCACCTTTCCAAGCAAATCTTCGGGCAGCGCCGCGATCATCCAAAGTGTCGAAAGGTCGCTCACTTCCAGCACCATGTCAGCGGCCTTTACTACGGCGCCGACGGAGGTGTCGCGTTTGGTCACCACGCCGCCGTTGCGCGTCTTCACCGGCACCAGGTCTGCCTCGTGGATGAACTCGCCCGGTTTGTGATCGGGGTGGTTGTCGGCCGGCACGTCCAGGAACTCCACCAGATGCACCCGCGTCCGCTCCAGTTCGATTTCCGCGTTCTTGACCGCCGACGAGGCATCCCGCATTTGCGACTCGGCGTGCTCAGTTTGTTCGAGCGATGCCGCCTTCAGATCGTAGAGCCGCTTCATGCGGTCCCGTGTCCGCTCGGCAAAGCTGCGCTGCGACTGCGCCTTGGCCAGGTCCGTCTTCGCACGCTGAAATTCACTGCGCGCTTCGTGGACTTCGTGCGAATGCATCTGGGCCACCACTTGGCCGGCGCTGACGCGATCGCCGACGTTGACCATCAGTTTTAGAACGCGCCCATCGACGAAGGAGTCGACATGCCAGGTCCGCTCTTCGTTCACGGTCAGCCGGCCATTCGCCCGCAGCACGGCCGCCTGGCTCCGCGTCTCCACCGCCACCGAGACGATGTTGCCGCTCTTCACCATGGCCGCATCCAGGTGCACTTCGCCGGGCGTCCGCTTCTCTTCGGCCTTGGCCGGTTCGGGCTTCGGCGCCTCTTTCGTGCAGCCCGCCAGACTCAGCATCGCCGCCAGCCACAGATACCTCATTGGTTCGCCCCCATCGCCGTTTCCAGGTTCACGACAGCCAGCCGGTATTCCACCAGCGCCTGCACGAAGACCAGTTGCGTTTCAAGCTGGAGCCGTTGGGCGTCCAACAGCCGCAGCAAATCGGTGCCACCCTCGCGGTAGGCCGCCTCCGCAATCCGCGCCGTGTCGGCGGCTTGCTGGCGCAGCGGCCCCAGCGTCTCGTTCACCTGCTTGCGGCGCATTTGCACTTCGATCTCCGCCGTTCTCAATTCGGCCTTCACCAGCGCTTCCCCGGCCTTCAAATCGTTCTCCGCCACGCGGATCTCCGCCACGGCCGCCGCCACGTTGCCTTGGTTCCGATTGCTAAAAGGCAGATCGATCTGCAAGCCCACCAGCGCGGTCTCCTGCCCCATCGTGTGCTTGTAGCCACCCAGGACGTCGTAGTTCGGCCGCGCCTGCGCCACTTGGACTTGCTGATTCGCTCGCGCCGCCGCAATCACGCGCCGCGCCACGGCCAGTTCGCCCCGGTCATTCAACGCCTTCTCGGCGTCCGCGGCCGGCGCCGTCACCGTCCCCTCCAGTTCGTCCCCCAACTCGACCGCGCCGAACTCGCTCCGCCCCATCTCCCGAAGCAACGCAATTTTTGCCCGCTCGGCCGCCAGGTCCGCGTTATTCGCTGCCAGCGCAAACCGCTCGGCCTCCAAGCGCACCCGGATCAGGTCGGCTTCCGCCATCGCGCCTTCGCGGACCCGAATCTGGTGATACTCCACGATCTGCGCAAACGTCCGGCGCGTCTCGTCATAGACGCGCCGCGCCCGCTCGGCGCCAATGGCGGCCCACCACGCCTGCTTCACGCGCGCCACCAGTTGCTGCCGCAGCAGCAGCCGGGCGCTCTCGGCGACCTGCCGGTTGACGCTCGCCAGTTCCGTGCGGTGCTGGCGCTTCTTGGCCGTTTCAATGGTTTGCTGCACCCAGACGAAGTTGTCCGTATCCCGGGCGTAGTTGAACGGCCCCTGCCAACTGCCGCGCAAGTTCTCGATCTGAAATGCGAGCTTGGGATTCGGCCGTAGCGCGGCCTGTTCGAGCAGTCCCTGCGCAGTGGAAATGCGCCCGTCCGCGGCGGCGAGCAAGGGGTGCCGCTCCGCTGTCTCGGCAATGGCTTGGGCCAGAGACAAAGGCTCACCCCAACAAACAGTAGTGGTAAAGAGCAGGACGAAGACGCGCAATGTTCCCATCTTAGCAAACCGTTAAAATTGCCTTAGGCGGAGAAACTCCCGGCGCGGTTTCGGGTTCGGACCCGTAGACTGAGAAGTACACGGGGATTTTTGTATGAAGCGAATGCACTGGGCCACTGCCCTTCTGTTCACCACCGCCCTCTCCGGGCAAGAGATTGAAGATCATCTTGCCATCGAGCACACCGAATGCAGCTATTTTGGTCCGCAAGGGATGAAGCTTCGGGCGGATCGGAGCAACGCGGCCCGGGTCGGCCGGTTGGGCAAGGAGACGGCAACCATCGCCGCGCTGCTCAGCCGGGGTGCTGGCTCCGGCCGCACCGCCGACGGTTCGAGCGACAACTTGGTGGACCGCAGTATTTTTGGCGTTCTGCAGCAGAAGGGGATAGCACCAGCCGCACGGGCCAACGACTACGAATTCCTCCGCCGCGTCAGCCTCGACCTGACCGGCCGCGTCCCCACCACCGCCCGGCTCACTAGCTTCGTCGCCGACTCGGACCCGAATAAGCGGGCCAAGGCGATCGATGAGCTGCTGGCCACCCCGGAGTGGGTCGACAAATGGACGATGTTCTTCGGCGATTTGTACCGCAACACGGACATCGTACGCTCCACCAACACCAACCGGTTCGCCGATGGGCGGGAAGCTTTTTACAAGTGGATTAAGGATTCGCTCGCCGCCAATACGCCGTATAGCGAGATGGCGACGACCCTGATTGCCACGCAGGGGCAGAACTCGTTTGAGCGCGGCGAACTCAACTGGCAGGTCGCCAACCGGATCACGAACGGGCCCGCTCAGGATATGTACGACCAGATGGCGGCGACGACGGCGGACACGTTTCTGGGTGTGAGCCATTTTAACTGCATTATGTGCCACAACGGCCGGGGGCACGTCGATACGCTGTCGCTGTGGGGCCGCAGCGCCTCCCGAGCTCAAGCTTATGGCTTCGCGGCGTATTTCTCGCAGACCGCTCTGGCCCAGATTCGCGCGGTTCCTGGCATCAACTACTATTATTGGAACGTCAACTTCAATCCGCGCGGCGCCTATACCCTGGGCACCACCACCGGCAACCGTCCTGCGCGAACGCAATTCGGCTCCAGCCGCACGGTAGCGCCGGAGTACCCGTTCACGACGGACAGCGCCGTGCCCGTCGCCGCCGGCGAGAACTGGTCCGTCGCCGCCGCGCGCAGCGTGGTCAGGGATCCGCTGTTTGCCAAGGCCACGGTGAACTATCTGTGGCGAGAGTTGATGGTCCGCGGCTTGGTCGAACCGGTGAATCAATTGGATCCCGCCAGACTGGACCCGGACAATCCGCCGC
>JBBQRA010000222.1:0-9936 GCA_038215275.1 Bryobacterales bacterium
ATATGTAATTTTGGTTTACGAGAACGAAGAGGCTTTTGCCGCCCGGAGCGATGAACGGGCCGGCGCCTATTGGGGTGCCTATCAGGCATACAGTACGGCGATGCGGGAGGCCGGCATTTCGCGCGGAGGCAATGGGCTGCAGGGACCGCCCACGGCGACCAGCGTTCGCTTGCAAGATGGGGAGCGACTGGCCAGCGACTGGGCGACTGGTGCAGGACGGACCTTTTGCCGATGCCAAAGAGCAGTGGGGCGGTTACTTCGTGATTGAAGTCGATAATCTCGATGCAGAGCTCGAATGGGCTGCGCGTAGCCCATCGATCACCGAGGGCGGCGTGGAAGTGCGGGCCGTGCTTGTGATGTAGATGGAAGCGGCACGGGTGGTGGACCAGGTGGCCAGGACGTCCTATGGACGCCTGGTCGCCTTTTTGAGCTCGCGGACGCGGGACGTGGCGGCCGCCGAGGACGCGCTGAGCGATGCTTTCCAAGCAGCGTTGACGACGTGGCCGGAGAGCGGCTTGCCCGAGCGGCCGGAGGCTTGGCTGCTGGCGGTAGCGCGGCGACGGCAGATTGACGATGGGCGGCACTCGGCGGTGCGGCAGGCCGCCTCCGCCGAACTGCAACGGGCGGCGGCACAGACCGAAGCGGGGCAGGAGTTGCGTGACGAACGGCTGGGCCTGATGCTGCTTTGCGCCCATCCTGCAAGTTGACGTGATGGTACGGACACCGCTGATGCTGCAGACGGTGCTGGGGCTGGACGCGGCCACGATCGCTTCGGCGTTCCTGGTGGCTCCGGCGTCGATGGGGCAACGGCTGGTACGAGCGAAACGGAAGATTCGCGAGGCGGGCATTCCCTTTGTGGTGCCGGAGCGAGCGGAATGGCCGGAGCGGTTGCGGGCAGTACTGGAGGCTATCTACGCAGCGTATGGAGCGGGATGGGAGGAGGCGGCAGGACAGCAGGGACTCGGCGCAGAGTCGATCTGGCTCGCTCGTGTCCTGGTGGAACTGTTACCGGACGAGGAGGAGGCTCTGGGACTACTGGCGCTGCTGCTCTACTGCGAGGCGCGGCGGCCGGCCCGGCGTGGTCCTCAGGGGCAGTATGTTCCACTTTCGCAGCAGGACCCGCGGCAATGGCGACGGGAATGGATCGTGAAGGCGGAAGGACACTTGGAGCGGGCGGCGCGACGCCAGCGACCAAGGCGGTTTCAATTGGAGGCAGCCATCCAATCGGCGCACTCCATGCGGGCGGTAACGGGGACAGTGGACTGGGCGGCGGTAACGATGCTTTATGAGGGGCTGGCGCGAAGCACGTCGACGGTGGGGGCGCACGTGGGATGGGCGGCGGCGGTGGCCGAGACCGAAGGTCCCGAGACAGGCTTGGCGATTCTCGCGGCATTGCCGGCAGAGCGCGTGGCCGGGTATCAGCCATATTGGGCGGTGCGGGCCCATCTGCTGCAACGTTGCCGTAGCGGGGAGGCGAGAGAGGCCTATGAGCGAGCCGCGGGCTTGACGGAGGACCCGGCCGTGCGTGCCTACCTGCTTCAGGAGATGATGAATCTGAATGATGACGCGTGAAGAACAGGAACTGCGGGTGCAGTTGGCGGCGGCCTATCGCATGGTGGATCACTTCGGGTGGAGCGAGTTGATCTGGACGCACAACACGGTGCGCGTGCCGGGCGCGGATCACCACTTCCTGATCAACCCCTACGGGCTGCGCTTTGACGAAGTGACGGCCTCGAATTTGGTAAAGGTGGACCACGAAGGGAAAATCATCGGGGACCTGGAGCAGGAGATTAATCCGGCGGGATTCGTGATTCATAGCGCGATCCATATGGCGCGGCCGGACGTGCGTTGCGTGATGCACACGCACACCACGGCCGGCATGGCCGTGGCGGCTTTGGAAGAAGGGTTGCTGCCGATCAGCATGTACGCGTTGGGATACTTTGAGCGTGTGGCGTACCACAATTTCGAGGGGCCGAGCCTGGAACTCGACGAGCGCGCACGGCTGGCGTCCAACTTGGGCGATAAGAACCTGCTGGTGCTGAAGACTCATGGGTTGCTGGCTTGCGGCGAGACGGTGGCGCAAGCGTTCGTGCGGCTGTTCCGGCTGGAGAGGGCTTGCCAGGTGCAGTTGGCGGCGCAGGCAACGGGCGCGAAGCTGGCCATTCCTCCGCGGTCCGTTTGCGAGCTGAGCGCGAAGCTGAGCGACGACTTCCTGGTGGCCGAGGGAGACAAGGGTTACAGCAAGAATCCGAATCCGGAGTTCGCGGCGATGATGCGGCTGATGGACCGGAAGGACCCGTCGTATAGACTGTAGACAAGATGAAGCTCCTACTCCTGTTATTGATGGTGCTGCCGCTGGTGGCCGCCGATAAGCGCGAAACCGAGATTGATGCCGCGATGGCGCAGTTGGCCGATGCGCTACGGAAGCCGGAGGTGGCTTCACTCGAAAAGGTGCTGGGCGACCAGTTGATCTATACGCACTCGAACGGACGGCTCGAGAACAAGAAAGAGGTGATCGACGCGCTGGCGGTGAAGAAGTCGACGGTCTACGCAGCCGTGGACTACGGCGCTGACAAGCAGGTGGCTTTCTACGGAAATACCGCCGTGATCCGGCAGGAGACGACCGTGAAGCTGCTCGGGGCGGATCCGCGGACGTTGAAGCTGAGCATCCTCTACGTGTGGGCAAAGGGCAAGAACGGCTGGCAACTGGTGGCGCGGCAGGCGACGCGGCTTTAGCGGCCGCCAACCCAGGCTATGGCCTGGCGCACCAGTTGGCGATAGTTGGGGTCGCGGTGGGCTTCGGGGCCGTGACCCAGTTGGATGAAGACGACGCGGCTCTTTTCAAACGGGCCGACCCAGACGAGAGGGCCGTCGGCCGACTTCTCCGTGGTGGTGGCGAGCACCTTCACCTTGTCCGAGATCCACATGCCTTTGTAGGTCTCATCGAAGATGGTGAAGTCCTTGACGCCGGCGGTGACCGGATGGTCACGCGCGATCTTCACCGGGATGGTGACGTCGTGCTGATAGGTGGATGTGGGAAGGTAGCGGCCGCCGGCGACGTTCTCATACCACCAAGGCCAATCGACGTAGCCGCAAATGGCGTGATGGAGAATTACGATGCCTTTGCCCGATTCGGCGAAGGTCCGGAGGCGGTCGCGCTGTTCCGGCGTGGACGTGGTGATCATGTCGTAGAGCACGAGCACGTCGACGCGCTTCATCAGGTTGCCTTCAAAGGCGCGGGGATGGGGTTCAACAGCAACATTCAGCTCCGGCATGCTCTCGAACATGGTGTAGAACGACGGCGCATGGTCGTGGCCTCCGGTGACGACGCGGACGCGGAGGGGGTCCTGCGCCCAGAGGGCGCAGGAGAGCAGGAAGGTGACGAGAAGTCGCATGGCTATTTGGGGAGAACGATGTGGTCGATGCCTTCGCGGATCCCGTAGTGCGGTCCGAGCAGTTTGTAGTCCCGGCCTTGGCGGCCATTGTAGTCCCATGCGATGGCGCCGCCCTTGATGGTGACCTCGCAGAAGAGGCGTTGCTTCGAGGAGACACGGCCGCCGCTGTTGTCATAGTAGCCGAAGTCCCCTTCCATGAGCCGGAACGCGGCGATGTCGGCTTCGGCGCCGACGCTGAGATGGCCGAGGTCGGGTCGCTTGATGACTTCGGCCGGGGTCCACGTGGAGGCGCGGATGACCTCGTTCAGCGGCATGCCGAGAGCCATCAGTTTCGACATGAGTGAGGGCATGTCCATGAAGGCGCCGTTCATGCTGCCGGTGTGGAGGTCGGAGGAGATGGTATCGGGATAGAAGCCATCCTTGATGGCGGCAGCGGCGCTGCGGAGGACGAAGCTACCGCCGCCGTGGCCGACATCGAAGCGGACGCCGCGGGCGCGGGCGGCTTTGAGGTAGGGGAAAACTTTTCCGTTGTCGTCGGTCCACGGAACCGGGCCACGGTAGGCGTGAGTGGAGATGTCGCCGGCGCGGAGGTGTTCGCCAACGAGTTGGTAATAGGGCCGCTGCGGGAGGAAGTACCCGAAGTCGACCATGACCGGGATGTTGGCTTTATTGCCGGCTTCGACGGCGGTATCGACCGATTCCCAGTCCGGGCGCTGATAGTGGGCGGACTTGATGCCGACGACCGTCTCCGGGTACTTCGCTTTGAGCTTGATGATGGCTTCGGGGTTGAAGTCTTCCTGCTCGGTGAGGTCGCTAATCATGCCGTGGCCGGCGATGTTGACCATGGCGAGCACGCGGGTGCGGGCGCGGTCGATGACGGTGACCTTGAAGTGTTCGAAGTTGCGCCAGCCGGCCGAGCCCGCGTCGACCATGGTGGTTACACCGGTGCGGAAGCTGAGGACATCGGGCGGGATGCTGTTGTCGCCGGCCCAGGAGCCGGGGTTGCTGGCGGAGAAGTAGACGTGGACGTGAAGGTCGATCAGGCCCGGGGTGATGAGGAGGCCGCGGACATCGAGGACGCGGCGGGCGCGGTTGGCCGCGATGGTGGGTTCGATGGCGGCAATCTTGCCGGCCTTGATGGCGACGTCGCGGGGGGCGTCGAGGCGGCTCTTGGGGTCGATGACGCGGCCACCCTGGAGGAGGAGATCAAAGTCTTGCGAGAAGGCAGCGGACGCCAGTAGGAGGCCGAGGCCAAGGGATCGGAGCATTGGGGAATTATATCCCCACGCCTAAACGAGCAACTTCTTGCGGGCAGCATATAGGACGGCTTCAGCGGCCGAGTGGAGGTCGAGCTTCTGCATCAGGTTGGTGCGATGGGTCTCGACGGTGTGGAGACTGAGGTGCAGTTGGGCGGCGATTTCTTTGCTGGTCTTGGCGTAGGCGAGAAGTTGAAGGACCTCCTTCTCGCGTTCGGTGAGCGAGTCGTACGGATCCCGCAGACCGTCGGCTTGGATCTTGCGGACATAGTCGGCGACGAGAGCTTCGCTGAGTATGGCGCTGAAGAAAGGTTTGCCAGCGGCGACAGTGCGGATGGCGCGAATAAGATCCGGTTCGGCGGAATCCTTCAGCAGATAGCCCTTGGCGCCGGCGGAGATGGCTCGCATCAGGTACTCCTCGTCCGAGTACATGCTGAGCATGATGAGGCCGACCTTGGGAGAAGACCGGGAGATCTGAGTGGCGGCTTGGATGCCATTGCGTCTGGGCATGGCGACGTCGAGGATCATCACATCTGGCACGAGCGATTCGGCCATAGCGACGGCTTCTTCCCCATCGCAGGCTTCGCCGACGATCTCGATCTCGGGGTCTTCACTCAAGACGAGGCGGAGGCCTTTGCGGACGACGCCGTGATCGTCGGCGACGACGACGCGGATCATACGACTACCTCCCGGGCGGCCACCTCGCGTTCGAGCGGCAGCACGGCGCGGAGGCGGGTGCCGGCGCCGGGCGTGGATTCAACGAAGAGGCGGCCGCCGAGCTCGCGCACGCGTTCCTCCATCCCGATGAGGCCGAACCCGCGACGGACGACCGCGTCAAAGCCGACGCCGTCGTCTTGAACGAGCAGGGTGAGGCGCGATTTTTCCGCGGTGAGCTGAATCTCTACGGACTTGGCCCGGGCGTGACGAATGCAGTTCGTCAGCGCTTCCTGAACGAGCCGGTACATACAGGTGGACTGGACTTCATCGAGTTCTTCCGTAGCGCCTGTGATCGTGAGTTGCGCCCGGATGCCGGATCGGCGCTGAAAGTCCCTGACCTGGGCGTGCAGGGCGGAACCGAGGCCGAGATCATCGAGCAGCGACGGGCGCAGGCCGACGGCAAGGTCGCGCACCATTCGCATTGTGCGTTCGGTGAGTTCCTTGGCTTCGCTGTGATGGGTGCGAAACTGCTTTTCCTGCTGACGGAAGCGATCCAGGGCGCCGAGTTCCATGCGGAGTCCGGTGAGCATCTGTCCCACTTCGTCGTGGAGTTCGCGGGAGAGGCTGCGGCGCTCTTCTTCTTGGGCCAGGATGACGCGGGCGGAGAGTTCCCGGAGTTGTTGCTGGTATTCGAGGCGTCCGGCTTCGAGTTGCCGGATGCGGAGCACGGCGGCCAGACTGACGGCTGCGCCGGTGGCAATGGCCAGCCAGATCAGGGTGCGGAGACCGGAGCGGAAGGCTTCCTGTTCATCACGGAGAGCCTGAGACCGCCGTTCATAGACGGCCGCGCTCAAGGCGGCAACCTCTCGCGAAATGGCAAGGAGACCTTCTCGCCGAGGGCGTTGCTGGGTGCGCAGAAAATATGTGGCTTGGCGTTCCTTCTCCGCCTGACTAAGTCCAAAGACAGGCATCACCGAGGCGTCATGCAAACGAACTTGCGCCTCCAGACGCTGCAAGGGGGGAGCTGCAGTAGCCGGCAGGGATTGGCGCAATTCAGCGATCAGCCGCTCCATCTCCTTGCGGTTCATCGCAAATTCTTTCTGGTAACGGTCGCCGGCCGTCGGCGCGGAGTCGAGCAGATATTCCCGAATCACGATGGACGCGGTTTGAATGCGTTCATTGACGGCTTGAATCGTGCGCTGTCGCTGGGCGAAATTGTCCTGGATTCGGGTGGTCTCGGCGAACAATCCTTGCGTTCGTTGCAGCATCACCCACCCCGGCCAAGCGATGAGGAGGAGTAGGCAACAGAGCCCGAATAGAACTACGGGCCAAGTTCGCGTCTTCATACCCTACAGTCTAGACCCGGCGAAAGATACCCGCGGGACCGTATTCCGATATCGGACTCAGTGCGAAACCATAGTATCTTGATGCGCCTCGCTGTTTCTTGCTTACTCTTGCTGGGGGTTTCCTGTCGGCCGCCGTCGGGTGAACCTCCGAAATCAAGCTCGCCGATAGTCCAAGCGGTCACGGTGGCGAACGTGATCCGCGAGGACCTCGCTCGCGAACTGGAACTCGCTGCTGAGTTTCGTCCCTGGCAGGAGATCGACGTGAACGCCAAGATCCCTGGCTACATCAAGACGATGCCTGTGGACGTGGGCGACGTGCTGCGGCAGGGGCAACTGATCGGGGAACTCGAAGTGCCTGAGCTACAGCAGGACTTGGCGCAGGCCAGGGCAACCGAGAAGCGGAGCGAACTCGAGGTGATCCGGGCGCAGAGCGAGGTGACCCGATCGGAGTATGCGCTGCAGATCCGGAAGCTTTCCTTTGACCGTCTTTCGGCCGTCGCCAAGCAGCGGCCGAATCTGATTGCGCAGCAGGAACTCGACGACATCGGCGCTCGTCTCCAGGAGGCGACCGCTCAGTTGGCCACCGCGCGCGCCACGCTGGCATCCGTTCAGGAACAGGTTCGGGTTACGGAGGCGGCGACGTCCCGGGTTTCGGCCATGATCTTGTATACAAGGGTTACCGCTCCGTTTCCCGGGGTTGTGACGCAGCGCTATCAATCGCCGGGGGCAATGGTGCAAGGCGCTGACAAGCCGTTGGTTCGACTTTCTCAGGTAGATCGTCTTCGGCTAGTTCTGCCGGTACCGGAATCGATTGTGGCGCGGGTAAAGCTCGGCTCTCCGGTGGAAGTTCGGGTCGACGCCATTTCGACAGTTGTGCAGGGGAAGGTGATGCGCTTTTCGGGCATCCTGAACACCAGTACGCGAACGATGCAGACCGAAGTCGACGTACCGAACCCTAAATTTCTCCTGAAGCCAGGAATGTACGCCTACGCGACCATCACGCTGGACGCGAAGGGAGATGTTCTCTCCATCCCGATTCAAGCCATTCGCGCAGCCGGATTGAGTGCGGTCGACCCGCGACAGCAGATCGCAACGGTGAACACCAAGAACGAGATCGAGGTCCACTAAGTCCGTCTGGGGCTAGAGACGCCGGACCGGTTTGAGGTAGTCAGCGGCCTCAAGGAAGGCGACCGAGTCGTCATCGGCAACCGAGGCGATCTCAAGCCCGGCCAAGTGGTCGACCCCCGCCCGATGGCTAAATAGGAATTTTTCAACATGGCGAGTTTTGCAATCCGCAATCCCCATTTCATTGTTGTTTTGTGTTTGATTTGCGCCCTGGTCGGCACGGTCAGCCTCGTCAGGATGCCCGTCGACCTCTTTCCGCCAATCAACATACCGGTAGTCGTAGTCGCGACGTTCTACACGGGCATGCCGCCGGAACAGATTGAGACCAACATCACCAGCCGGTTCGAGCGGTTCTTCACGCTGGCGTCTAATGTGGAGCACGTCGAGTCGCGCTCGCTCGCAGGTGTCTCCCTGATCAAGATCTATTTCCAGCCGGGGACGAGCGCGGACGCGGCCACCTCCAACATCTCGAACCTCGCCATGGCCAATCTGAGGCGGCTACCGCCCGGAACACTGCCACCGATTGTGCTGAAGTTCGACTCCTCTTCCCTGCCCGTTTGCCTAATCGCGCTGCGCAGCGCAGGAGACGTTTCAGAAACCCAACTTCGCGACATCGGCCAGTTCAACATTCGCAACCAACTGGCGAACATACCAGGCGCTTCGCTGCCGACCCCTTTCGGCGGCAAGTACCGGCAGATCATGATTTACGTCGACCCGCTAAAGTTAGAAGCCCATCAGCTAAGCCCAATGGACGTTGTCCGCTCGGTGAATGAGGCTAACCTGATTCTCCCGGCCGGCGAAGTGCGTGTGGGCCCACTGAACTACCCGATCTACACCAACGCGCAAGTTGCCGACATGAGCGAGATCGAAGCGATTCCTCTGCGGTCGGGCCGCGACCAGGCGACACTCACGGTCGGCGATATTGGTAGCGCTAAGGACGCCCAGCAAATTCAGGTCAACGTGGTCCGGGTGGATGGGCAACGCAGCGTGTACCTGCCCGTTCTGAAGCAGGGCGGCGATTCCAACACCATCGCCGTGGTCGACAGTACTCGGGCTGCCATTCCCAAGCTCACAGACGTGCCCGAAGGGATTACGTCAACGGTCGTTTTCGATCAATCCGTATTTGTCCGCAAGGCGATTGAGAACCTCGTCCATGAGGGGGGCATAGGGCTGTTTCTGACCTCGTTGATGATTCTCATCTTTCTCGGGAATCTCCGCGCGACGGTGGCCG
This sequence comes from Bryobacterales bacterium, assembly GCA_038215275.1. Classification (GTDB taxonomy): domain Bacteria; phylum Acidobacteriota; class Terriglobia; order Bryobacterales; family Bryobacteraceae. The sequence goes on from JBBQRA010000222.1 coordinate 9,011, forward strand.
TAATGCTCTCGATTCCGCTGTCCGCCCTCGCCACCTTCCTGGTGTTGGGGGTGAGCGGTAACACGGTCAACACGATGATTCTGGGTGGACTCGCCTTGGCCTTCTCCCGTCTGATTGATAACTCGGTGGTGGTGCTCGAGAACATTTTCCGCTACCTGGAGATGGGCAAGAGCCCACAGGAGGCAGCCGAAATTGGAGGGAATGAGGTGGCCTTGCCGGTGCTGGCCTCCACGCTCACGACTGCCATCGTCTTCTTCCCGGTCGTCTTCCTCTATGGCGTCAGCCAATACCTGTTCACGGCGCTCGCCTTAGCGGTAGTCATTTCGTTGTTCGCTTCCTATGTGGTCGCACTGACCGTAGTGCCCCTATTCTGTTCCCGCCTGCTGAAAGCGCATTCCCACGGACATGAGGAGGGTCAGCGGTTGAACCTGTTCCGCCGTTTCCTGCGCTGGTTCGACGGCCGGTTCGAATCGCTGCTTCGCGGATACACCGCCGCCGTATCCCGCACCGCCTTGCAGCGGCCAGTGGCTTCGGTGGCGGTATTGCTGATCCTTTGCCTGATCAGCTATAGCATTCTGCCACTGCTCGGGGTGAGTTTCTTCCCGCGAACAGATCCCAGCCAATTCGTCATCTCCATGAAGGCGCCCGCCGGAACCAATCTGGAGGTTACAGAGCGGGAAACGGAGCGCATCGAAAACATCATCCGGAGCGAGGTCCCTGCGGCCGACCTGGAGCTTCTGGTAGCCAACATTGGGAATGTGCCTGGCTTCTCCTCCATTTTCTCGCCGAATGCAGGGCAGAATACGGGTTTCCTGCAGGTCAGCTTGAAAGAGGGTCACCGGGTCAGTAGCTTCGAATACATGGGCCGGGTACGCGCCCGCGTTACTCGGGAGATGCCTCATGTGGCAACGTACTTCCAGACCGGC
>JBBQRA010000223.1:0-9824 GCA_038215275.1 Bryobacterales bacterium
TAATGGACCAGGGAGCTCCGCCGCTCACTCGATACAGCGCGTGATCGTTACCGTTTATCCGTAGCCGCCGGAATTTGCGTGGCCGCTTTGGACCTGCGGCGCCTCGCACTAACTGCGCAAGACTCTCGTAAGCGCTAGATGACAGTATGACGCTGGCGGGCCTTGCGGCCTTTGCCTTCTTCGATCCGCAGCACCATGCGCCCGGGGCCGCTTTGCGCGCGATGGCTTCCGTAATGCGCAGTCCTGCGCGGTAGCTCAGCTTCAGCGCCGCGCGAAATTTCAGCAACTCGATGCTGGCGAAAATCAGGCTGATCTCCCTCCGGAGGCAACACGGCCGCGTGTGTGAGTCCGGCTCGGGCACGGAGGAAAAGTTGGTTGTCCCGGAGTGTCATCAAAGAGAGTAATCGTACGGACGAGACAATGGTGTTGCTGCTCCACGGGGAAAGCTTGCGACCCTCGGTTTACGCCCCGGCATTGCCTGCCGATCGAGAAAGTCCGGGCTGGTATCCTCGATGAATCTGGTTTCGGGAAACCCTAGGGGGTGCGGCGAACGTAAACCCGGTAGGGCCACGAACGGCTATCGCCGGCACCATAAGCCAAGCGCCATTCATCCGTTGCGGCGTCCAAGGTCCGCAACAAGAGATCGTGATGCGGCCACGACCTCGCGCCGACGCCGAACGCGCTCACCAGCACGACGTTTATCGACTTCTGCCGCAACTCGTTTCGCACCGCTTCGGGTGTATCAAACAATAAGCGGTACCACCTCGTGTTCCAGTCCGAGGCAGCCAGGAAGCGGTTGGCGCGGATGACGGCCCGGCCAGGGCGGCGAGGCTCGCGGGCGGCGAGTTCGACGGTGATGAGCACCTCCGGGGCATCTGCGGAAGAGACAAGGGTAGTGTCGCCCGGTCCGGCTACACGGCTCACGTAGTCCAGCGCCGGAGCAAGTTGCGGCGCAATACTCAGCGGCTTCGGGGCGGCAAATAGCGATGTGGCCAGAACGGGCACGAGGCTGTACGACAGCCGGACCGATGGCGTCCAGAGCATCAATGAGTGGAGGGAATAGAGTGAGAGCAGCAGGACGGACGGAACAGCCGGAATGCAATAGCGGGATTCGATGAAAACGGGAGCGATCGTGAGAAAAATGCCGAGACAGAGCGGCTGCGACGCGATTGCATACCAGCCCGGGGCCGCGGGACGAACGGCAATCAACACCGCTCCGATTATCGCGAGAACCAAAATGACCGGCCCCGTCGTGTAGTTCATTGCGGTCCAGCCGTCGATCCATGCGGCCAGAATGGGTTGACGGCTGCCGTCCGGCAAGAGCCCGCGCATCGCAAACGAACTCGCAAAAAGATACCACGGGGCGCAGAGCAAGGGGATGATCAGGACCCCGATCCACAACGCCCACCGTTTCAGCAGATCAAACCGGCGCGAGAGGAGTATGGCAATGGGAGGGACGAGAATCAGGAAAGCCCCGGAGGATTTCGTCATGATCGCAGCCGACGCGAGGAAGCCGAACAGAATCGAGCCCTTCACCGAGGGCTTCTCCAGAAAATAGGCGAAGGCGATCGTGGCGGCGAAGCTCCAAAGCGCGAGGAATAAATCGCTCATCATGAGCGTCAGCGAGCGCGTCACTTCTGGGATGAAAGGGAAGGCGGCGGCGAGAATAAACGCATACGGTTTTTTGAACCGGGCCGCGCCAAAGCGGTATAAGAGATATTGCGTGAGGGCACAGACGATAGCCAGCATCAGCAGGACCGAAGTGTGGGAGAATCCTGCGAACAGCATCCAGACGCCCGTGACGGCGTAGAAAAGGGGGGGCCAGTAACCGATTGCGAAGGCGGGGTGATGATTGTAATACTCCTGCGCATAGGCCATTGGGGGGAACGGGAGCCCCGCGGCGAAATAATCCCGCATCATCAGCGCGCTCAGAAAATGAGACGGCTCATCCTCGGTGCCTCCCAGAGTTCGGCCGTAGCCGGAAGCGAGGAACTGCGCACCAAGCGCCGACAAAAAAAACAGCGCGACAATGGCCGCTTGCACGAGGAAGCGGCGGCAGGAGGAGGGGACGGCTTCGAGAGTGAACTGTCCGTCCCTGATCGCGTTCACCCGGGGACTTCCTCCGTTCGTCCCGGTCGCGGGCGGATCGACCCGAACCGGTACCGAAGCAGCGTCCAAACGGCAATGAGCCCGTCAGTGGCTTTGATTTTCTTCCCTTCGGCGGCCGTTCTCGGGTGATACGCGATGGGAACTTCCGCAATGCGGTAGCCGGACCGGATCAGCTTGGCGGTGATTTCGTGGTCCGTCTCAAAGCCACAAGTTTCGATTTGCATGGACCGGATGACTTTGCCCGGATAGAGCTTGTAGGCCGTGAGGGTATCGGAAATCCACCGGCCGTACAGGAGAAAGGTAACGGTAGATAGGAGCACTCCCGCCAGCCAAGGGCCGAACGACTGTTCGGGATGGCGCCCGGGGCAAGGGGCGTTCCGGCCGGCTCGCATTTGCCCGAGAGTGCGGCTGCCGTACACGGCATCGGCATCGGTCCGCAATGCCTCCAGGATGGGCACGTAGTCGGTGGGGTCGTACTCGAGATCGGCATCCTGAATGAGGACGTAGTCTCCGGAACTCTCGGCGATTCCTCTGCGAACGGCGCGGCCCTTTCCCTGGTTCGGTATCTGATCAAAAGAGCGGACGCCGAGGGGTGCATAGCCGCGGGCGATCTCGCTAGTGCGGTCCTTCGATCCGTCGTTGACGACAATGATTTCCTTGTCAAATCCCAGGGGGGTGAGATCGACGGCAAGAATCCGGTCGAGCAGAGCAGCGAGGGAGCGCTCCTCGTTGTATGCGGGAATGACGATGGATAACAGGCTCATGCGCGGCTCCTAAATTTGCCCCGGAGTAAGGAGAGGATCGCGAGAGCGCCGTCGAGTGGACGTGTTTTCTTGCCTTGGGCTCTGGTCCTCGGCTTGTAATCGACTGGAATCTCGAGGATGAACTCGTCCTTGCGGCAGAGCGAAGCAATGATTTCCGTCAGAATGTCGACGCTGCTCGCCCGAAGACCGAGTGAGCGGAGCGTATGGGCGTCAAATGCCATCACACTGGTCAGGGGATCAGTCACATATCGATTGTAAAGGAAGAGGGTCGACACGCTTAGCAACATGCCGCCGTATTTACTCATTAAGTACAGACCGGTCGCGTCACCGTAAATATGCGCTAACCGCTGGCTGAGGTTCGTACACTTCACGTTTCGAGTGCCAAAAACGGCTTTGTAATCGTCATTGACGATCGCAAGCACGATGCGGAAAATGTCTTCGGCCCGGTACTCGAGGTCCGCGGGGTAGAACGCGATTATATCGCCGCGGGCTTGATCAATGCCGGCGCGCAGCGCGGTGCCCCGTCCTTTGCCGGACGGCGAGCTCAGCACTTTCACGCCAGGGACGGCGGAAGCCAGCTCCAGGCTGCCATCGCTGGAACCGCCATCGACACAAAGAAATTCGACCGAGAGTTCGAACTGGCTGAAATCAAGCGAGGTGAGCGATCGCAGAGCCCGTTCGATTGTGGGCGCTTCGTTCAAAACCGGGATGACGATCGACACGAGCTGGCGCACGGGCCGCAGCGCGCGGTCAATGCGGGCGTTGACAGTTTTCTGAATTTCATTCACCACCTGACCGCCGGAATGCTGTCCCGACTCGCTCTCCCAGTTGCTGAGGCGGATTGCTACAGGCGGAAGATCGGACTTGGTGGGATCGAACGGAATATATTCCGGTCCCGAGTTGTATGAGACTTCGGGCGTCTGGAAAAGGAAAGTAGTCACCAGGCCGGCCCTGTCCACCGTCGTTTCGCCGTTACGTCTCATGCAATTGAGAAATTTCTGGACGATGGCGGCCCCATCTTCCTGCGGGAGATCGAAATCGCGGCGAATGTTGCAGACGAATATTTTGTCGGCAGTCTTGTTCTCAACGATCGCCTCGGCGACTCCTCGCGTGAGGTAAGACGGGAACAGGGAAGAGTGCTGGGTCCCGGGGCCGTAGATGACGACGTCAGCCGAAGCGAGAGCCGCCGCGGCCGCCGGGTTGATTCGAGGCAGACGCCGGCCTTCGGCAAGGGCCCGTTCCAGTTCCCCGGGAGCGAGCATTTCCTTCCTGTCGATGAAATTCAGATAGACGTCGCCATCGATCAGGAGCAATTCCGAGATCATGGAGGAACTTTGAGCAGCGACGATTTCGGCTTCGCCGGGCAGAAAAGTGCCGTCGTCCTTGCGGGCCGCCAGGAACAGGTTCTCGCCTTCGGTGATGTTGAGGAGCGTCCCGCGAATTTCATAGAACGCACTCAGGGTGGCGACAGTGCGATTGAAATCGCTGCCGTTTGCCAGAAAGCATCCCGCAAAGAGAATATTGCCGAGCGCGCAGTCGTGAAAATCGAAGTAGCGACCGGCAGCGGCCTGGAGGTTGGAATAAGACGAGAACTCGCTGAACCACTCGGAGAGTTGATCGGCCTGCGCAATGGTGAGGCCCTGCACAGATCGTTGAATCACCGGCGGCAGGATCCCGTATTTCCGTTCGGCCATCGCAGCCACAATGCGATTCCCTTCGGCGAAGGTCGATCCCGCAGGCAGACGGCAATCGGAAAAGGCGCGCAATGCACGATGGCATCCCTCGCGTTGAGGCATGAGGCGGTCGAGATTCTTACGCACGTCGGATGGCCCGAGGATGCCGGGAACAAAGCGCCGGACGCGCCCCGTGGAGTGCCCGTCGTCGTAGGCGTTGATGAGGACGGTGAGGGCGATGCGGGGCTGGCGGATGAGGGTTTCGCAGATGCTCCGAGTGCCACTGCCGCCAGAGAACAACACAACTTGCAGTAAGGGATTCGGCGAACTTTCCGGGCTCGGGGTACGGCGGAGAGCGTCCGGCTGCGGAATAGAATGCATTAATTTCACGAGGCAGCCTCCGGAGTTTGGCCCAGGTAACGGGAGAGCGCGTCGGCATCCTCGCGTGTGTTTACGCCAAGAGCTTCTCCTGGAGTAGCGATCCGCACGGAGAGAACGTACCCCTGGCGCGACAGCGCCGGCAGTATAGGGAGGAAATTTCGTTCGCCGGTCTTCGTGCCCACCGAGACTTCTTCGCTCGCCAGCGTCAACTGAAGCGCGCGGGTTTGGAAGGCGAAGGCACCGCAGTCACTTTCGCCGCGGACGGGTAGCAGGTCACCCTCACGGGCCTGCAAGACACGTTCAATCGCGCCTTCGCGACCTCGTTTCAAATGAATGTACGGCTTCTCGCAGAGCAGTGTGGGAAGAGTGGCGACGGGCGCGAGCGGTCCGCAGTGAATGGCGAGCAGAGTTCGAATCGATTCCGGGCGGAGTCCGGCCTGATCGCCCCAGACGACGAGGACGTTCGTCGACGTGACGAGCGCCAAGCCGCAAGCCACAGCGTCGAGCATGCCTGTGGGCGATTCCTGCACGGCGACGTCGCATCTTTCGGGCAGGATGCGGGTAGCCTCCGCCTCAATGGCCTGGCGGCCAGAGGGAGAGGCGACCAGGACGCACCGGGCACAGTAAGGAGCCACCAAACACAAGAGGCGCTCTAACATGCTGACGCCTGCGACGGGGAAGAGGATTTTGGGCTGGTCCGAGTTCAGCCTGGATCCCCGGCCGGCCGCGGCAATGACGGCGGTACAGGACGCCGGATCGAGGGTGTTCGCAAACAAATCCGGCGTGATTTCTTCCGGAATCAAGATATGAGGAGCCCGCTTCATTGGCCCCTAACCGATGTACGAAGTTTGTCGCCAGCCTGCGTCAACGTGGCTTCCTCCCAAACCGTGCAAATTATCAATAGTATTGATCGTGTAGAGTAAGTATAGAGCAAAAGTGTTTCAAGTTGGCGCATCTTTAATTCCATGGCGTCGCCCTCTTCATCCGACCTGAACAAGGCTACCCGCGAGGAGACCCAGACGTTCTTCGCAGTGACCTCGACAAGCAAACTCGGCCGCAAGATCGAGACCTTGATCGAGTATCTTCTCCGTCCGCCGGCGGCGTGATGACCAATACCGCCTCCGGCATCGGCGAACTCTCCAACCCCTGCGTCATCGTCAAACGCAACCCAGAACCGAAGAAACAAAGGCCGTCCCACCAGCCACTGGGGCGGCCTGTTCTGCTTCATTCGATGGTGGGCAGTAGCGCATTCGATTTCACTGAGATCGACGTCGCCGGGCTCATCGGGTTGGACAACGTTCACTAGAAGTCCACTGGGTAAGATGTAGTACGTTATCGTGCCACGCAAACGCCTCGACTAGGCGGCTCTACGATAGCAGAAAGACGCAGCCAGAAGACATCCCTACGTTTCGTGTTGAGTACTAACTTCCGGCATTTTATGCAGTGCGAAGAAGCCTGCTGACGGCCGATGTCAATGGCACTGGGGCGGCCTTTCTCAAGTCGAAGGCTCAAAACTTGCTTAACCCGTATACTCGGCGGACGCTATCGATAAAATTCGGTCTCCGAGTGATGTGCCGCAGGCTGACGCTGGTGCCCCACCGACTATCGACTTCGGCAAAAGGCAACGACGATTGCTGGGCTGTGTGTGTTCAAAGCACCGCCGGCTGAAATACCATTCACTCAAAGCTCAGCTATATAGAAGAAAAGGCCGTGCCATCACGGTCTCCACGGTCGGCGAGTCGGGACTTGGCCTATTCAGTAGCCCCGAAGATGCGGAATTGATGGACGAGGTCGTCGCCATGGCAAGAGAGCTTCGCCATCATCCCTCTCGGCGTCTTTGAACGCTACTATGCGGAAGGTGCTTCTCGACGCCGATATCCTATCCGAGTATCTGAAGGCCCATGACGAATCCGCTGCCTGGCAAGGCGAGGCATACTTGCGGGTTCATCCGTTTTTCACGTTCACGAGTATCACGGTATACGAAATTACTTACGGACTTCGTGTGAAGAACGCCGACCGCCAGTTGATTCCTCTGGGTGGGATTTTGTCGCTTTTCGGGCGTCCCGTGATTGGCCGCTGACTCGTACTTCCTTCGCTACTCGCAAACTGAGCCACGGCAGACTATTACGACCAGCCGTGCTCAACACGCAGCGGCACACCGCCGACTGAAACAAGCAGCCTTACCAAATCGTCTTCACATTCGACGATCGAATCCGGCCATCGCTGCTGATCACGGGGACGCCGAAATACACGCCTGTCGCCGCCACAATCCGATCAGGCATATCGGGAACGTCAAGCCGGAGTACCCGGCTCATCGCTTCGACAACCTCCGTGGTTAAAGCCGCCTCGCGAAATACATGCAATGGATCGGCAAGCGCAACTCGAAGCCCGCGATAAACATTCGACGCGACTCTTCCCTTCTCCGTCAAATAGACGATCTCAGCCAAGCTAATCGAAGAAATAGCGATCCCGTAGCCATCACTCGCCGCTTGGTCAATAAAGCCGCCGGCTGCGTGGGACAAACGGACGTCATCGAAGAGATACCATATCGCCGTATGCGTGTCCGCAACGCCTGCGATCATAAGTCACCCTCCGCGAAATGCTGAAACATCTCCCGGCGGTTTTCATCAATCTCTTCCGCCGAAGGCGCGGGGCCATAGGGCGCAAACATGCCGCGGCCGGTCTTCAGAGGCCTCTTCCCAGCTGTTTCTGTCGATTCCTGAACCAGCTTCGCAAGCCATTCGCTCAGCGTGAGACCTTGCCGCTCCGCCAGTTGTGCCAGCGCAGCGGCCTGATGATCAGGTATCTCGATATTCATTACGTGGCGCTCCTATATCTCCACAGTAGTCGAACCCGGCGCCGCGGAGCTAGCCGCCACCCACAAGGAGACGGCCCCGCCCGTCATCCCGCTTTCGCCCAAGCCAATCATCAATAGAGGCGTGGGCCTGCGGCTGCACCCATTGAGATGAGCGCCAGCTTTCGCGACGCCGAGCACAACACGCGCAAGGGGTTCTACCGTTACGTTTTCGACCCCGCCAACCGCCCCGAGGTTTTCTTCAAGGGCACGAGCCGCGTCTGTGTCGGCCCCAACGCCGGCATCGGCCTCCGCGCCGACTCGAAGTTCACGGCCCCGCAGCCGGCACTCGCGGAAGTCCTCGGCTCGAACGGCCGCATCGTCGGCTACACGATTGCCAACGACGTCTCGGCTTGGGACATCGAGAAGGAGACCCGCTCTATCTCCCCCAGTCAAAGCAATACGCGGCCTGCTGCTCGCCGGGCCCGGTGATGGTCACCGCCGATGAACTGACGGACCCGTACGCGATCGACATGACCAGCACGATCAAGCGCGGAGAGACGCAGACGTTCATCGTCTAACCCAACCCGAAACCCAATAACCAAAGGCCGTCCACCAGCCAACGGGGCGGCCTTCTCGCTGCAAGGTTTTACTCTATGGAAAAGGACCCTGTCAGGCGAAGATCACCGAGGTTTTGATCTCCCCGGGGGGACGTATCCACCCACATTCTTTTGTACGATCCCGCTGCTCACGGCCTAGGACAGCGTCGGATGGAGTTATTCGAGGACTTGCTCGCACACGGAAAGCCGTCGAATTGTAACAGTCGGCGATAAAGGCTTCGAAAAAGTAAAGCTGACGATACCGGCGTCTAACGAGTACCGTTCCGCATCAGGAACTCCTTCAAGATAAGTCCGATTTCCAGGAATCCCTCGAAGTCGAGCGGTTTTATAAGGTAACGCTCAATTCCCCAACGGGCGCTTTCCGCTTGATCGCGTGGCGAATGGGAAGAACTTGTCACGAACACCGGCACAGCGGCGAGCCGTGGGTTTTGGCGGAGAGCGGCCAGCACTTCCACGCCTTCCTGTTTCGGCAGGTTCAAATCGAGTACGGCCAGGTCGGGCACGCGCTGATCAGCATATTCTTTCTTCCCGCTAACGAAAGCAAGGGCTTCGGCCCCATCTTTGATAACGGTCAGGTCAAAGGCGACTTGGGCCTCGTGGAGCGCCATCCGGAATAAATAAATGTCTCCGTCATTGTCCTCGACAAGGAGAATGTTGAACCGAGATTCGTTCATGCCTTCGTCTCGTTAGCCGCGAGTGTGAAAAAGAAAGTCGCACCGTGGTCGATCTCCGATTGGACCCAAATTTGGCCGTGGTAACGCTCGACGATACGCTGGCAAATGGCGAGGCCGATGCCGGTGCCGGGAATCATTTTGCCGTGCAAGCGCTTGAAGACCCCAAAGATTTTATGGTGATATTCGGGCGCTATACCGATGCCGTTATCGGCCACAGCCAAGCGCCACAATCCATCGATGCGGGCGGCGGAGACGTGGATGCGGGGCGTTTTATCTCCCCGGTACTTGATGCCATTTGAAATAAGATTCTGCAGGAGCTGCAGAAAATGCGGTTCATGCCCGGAAACGGTGGGAAGCGGATCGCTGGTGATGACCGCCGCGCTTTCATCGATGGCCGCGCGGCAATTATCGAGCGTATTTTCAAAGATTCGGTTGAGATCAACTGGCTGGTCGGGGTCTTCCTCTTCACCGCTCAGCTGGGTGTAGGCCAATAGGTCTGCCAGGAGATCCCCCATCCTCTTGGTTCCATCGGTGATGATTCTCATGCAGAAAATCGTTTGCTCGTCGACTTTGCCCTGATAACCCTTGACGAGAAGTTGCGAATAGCTGGTGATCATGCGGAGCGGTTCCTGCAGGTCGTGGCTAGCGGCGAACGCGAATTGACTTAGAACTTCGTTGGCCCGACGCAGTTCTTTTTCGGCCGCTGTCCGTTCAGAGTCTGCTTCTCGCCGCTCGGTATCGTCCCGGAATGCGACGACGACTCCGACGGTGGCCTTGTCGTTTACCAGCGGAGAGGCGCTGAAAACTAC
>JBBQRA010000224.1:0-9708 GCA_038215275.1 Bryobacterales bacterium
CAATTTCGAATGACTTGATCTGCACTGCGGCTACGAATGGAAATTTTCTGCGGGTGAATCCGGATTTGAGCTTGTTCTGGGTGGACCCCGGAAGAAATGATCGCGCGTCCCTTCCTCGAATTCGTCGTAGAGGCGGACCGGGAGTGGACGATTGCCGAGTTAGGCCAGGGCGGAGTTTGGCTGAACGGCTGGAGGAGACGTTGGAGGCAACCACGGACGCCTTTATGTCGTCGATGCCGAGCGGCGGTTTTCGTGTTTGAATGCCGAGGCGGAGCGGATATTGGGCCGCAACCGGTCGACTCTGCTGGGGCGGAACGTTTGGGAGGGGTATCCGGCAGTTGATTGTCGATGATGAGGAGGGCGTGCGGGAACTGCTGCGGGAGACATTGCCGGCGGCGGTCTACGAAGTCATCGTGTGTTCAAATGGGGAAAAGGCGATCGCCCGTTTGGCCGAGGAACCCGTCGTGGATCTGCTGATTACCGATCTCGTGATGCCGGGCCAGGAGGGCATCGAGACCATTGCGCAGGCCCGGCCGGAGTATGCTCAATTGAAGATTCTGGCCATTTCCGCCTTCAGCGGCGGGGAGCATCTGCGGCTGGCGAAGGTGCTGGGTGCGAACGAAACGCTGGCGAAACCCTTGGACCTGACTGCTCTGACGGAACGCGTTCGGGCGCTCATGCGACGGGGGATCGGGCGGCCGTGAAGCAGACGTTCCGGATATTGGTGTTGGCGGCGGCGCTGCAGGCGCAATGGGGCGAGCGGGAGGCCGCGTTTCCAGAGGTGGGCGGGTTTCATTTTGTCCGGCTGGAATATCGGGATCTGCCAGGATTACGTCGCTTCGGCAGCGGCCGGGGCTGGTGGCGGCAGGACTGGCCGGAGGCGGATGCGCACTTCGCGCAGGGCGTCCGCCGCCTGACGCGTCTCGACACCGGCGTGCCGATTCATCTACCGTTAACGGACGACCGCATCTTCGATCATCCATGGATCTACGCGACGCAGGTGGGCTACTGGGACTTAAGCGACGCCGAAGTGAAGCAACTGCGGGAGTACTTGAACCGGGGCGGCTTTCTGGTGACCGACGATTTTTACGGAGACCGGGAGTGGGAAGCGTTCCGGGAGACGATGGCGCGGGTGTTTCCGGAGCGCATGATCGTAGATATTCCCGACGGCGATCCGGTGTTGCATGTCGTCTATGACATCACTGAGCGGACGTTTATTCCCGGTCTACGGCATCTCCGCAGAGGCGCCGACGGGCTGATTGGCGTGAGTCCGCAGGCGATGGGGCCGCAGTGGCGGGCCATCTACGATGAAAAGGGGAGGATGGTGGTGGCGGTGAACTTCAACCAGGACGTAGGGGACGCCTGGGAGCACGCGGACATGCCCGAATACCCCGAAAGAATGACTGCTTTGGCTTACCGGTTCGGAATCAACTACATTTTGTACTCAATGACCCATTAGGCAGATTTTTCAAACTCTGGTGTCTTTTCAGGATGGTGCGAGGTAGGGGCCGAGGGATAGTGTGGATGCGAGGAGAACTCCATGATCAGTGTCGTCATCCCTACCCACAACGAAGGCGCGAATTTGGATTCGGTGATTTGGCTGGCCAGCCAGTCGCCACTCGTTAGCGAGATTCTGGTAGTTGACGATGGTTCTACCAATGGCACACAGGAAGCGGCCATGCGGGCCGGGGCGCGGGTGATTCACAGCACGGTGTTGGGCCGGGGGGGCTCCATGGCGGATGGCCTGCGAGCGGCGAGCGGCGAGGTGGTCGTCTACCTGGGCGGAGACTTCGATTCCACCGACGACCATGTAATCGAGAAAATGGCCCGGCCCATTTTGGGGGGACAGGCCGATCTGGTGAAGTCTGGGGGTGGCCAAAGGTCCAACCGCCTGACCACGTTGACGGCAAAACCGCTGTTGGCGACTTTCTTTCCGGAACTGGCTGATTTTAGCGAGCCCTTGAGTGGGGCGGTGGCCGTGCACCGGCCCTTGTTGGAACGGCTGCAGATCGAAATGGACGGCCATGTGGATCTGGCGCTGTTGATCGACGCGCACTTTGCCGGGGCGCGGCTGGCGGAGGTCATCGTGAGCGCTCCAGAACAGGATCGGCAGCCGCTGGCGCAACTGGATGAGCTGGCAACAGAAGTGGTGCGGACTATCATGCACAGGGCCGCGTTCTACGGGCGGCTGTCCATCGGTCAGGTGCAAACGGTGGAAGACGCGGATCGGCGGGCGAAAGCGGAACTGTCCACCATGTTGCACCGGATCAACGGTTGCCAGAAGGTGGCGCTGATCGACTTGGACGCCGAACTGGTAGCCGAGGATGCGACTCGCTTTGTGGCGGGTCGCGTAGGCCGTGGGGTCTGCGTGGCGGCGTACCGGCCGGATGCGGTTGCCGTGGCGCAGTGTCTGGAGGGCGTGGCGCGCGACGAGTTCGTCGATGCGGCGCGGCAGATTCCCCTGCGCCAGGGTGTCGTCGAAATGGTCGTGAACCTCCGCAAGCAAGGCTACCGCGTCGGCGTGGTGAGCGAAGGTTTCGATGTGGTGGCGGAAACGATCCGGCGGCGTGTGTTTGCCGATTTCAGCGTGGGCCACCATTTGCACTTCGCGGGCGGCCGGGCAACCGGCGCGGTCACGGAGGCACCCGATCCGCTATTGGTACACTTAATGGAACACTTGGCGATTGGGCCGGAGCAAATCGTGACAGTGGGCGACAGGCTGCGAGCAGCTTGTGGGATCGAAGGAGCCATGCGGCACTTGGCTGAACAATTCACGGAGCCGATGATGGTATGAACGATTGGTTGGCCCCTCTGCGCTCGGCGCTAGAGATTCCACTAATCAGTATGGGCCGGACGCAGATCACGCTCTGGACCATCCTCTCCCTGATATTCCTGCTGGTGGCGCTGTTCTGGCTCGCTGGGCGAGTGAAGCACATTCTCGTGCATCGTCTGCTGCGGCGGTTGAATCTGGACGTTGGCGCACGCGAAGCCATCGGCTCGATTGTGCGCTACCTCTTCCTGCTTGGCGGGGCGGTGGCCATTCTGCAGACGGCGGGCGTAGACCTGACTGCCTTTAGCGTTTTTGCTGGGGCAATGGGTATTGGTCTGGGCCTAGGTCTCCAGCACATCACGAACAACTTTTTCAGCGGATTGATTCTGCTCGTTGAGCGCCCGATTCAGGTGGGTGATCGCGTCGAAGTGGGCGGCGTGGAGGGCTACGTACTATCGATCGGCGCCCGCAGCACCAAGATTCAGACCAAAGATAACGTGCTTGTGATTCTGCCGAACTCCCGGTTCGTGATTGAAAATGTGACGAACTGGAAGAGGGGTGAGACGCAGGTGCAGTACCGCATCCCCGTGCAGGTTCTGAACGGTTTGGCGCCCCGCGACGTAGAGCAGCGGTTGCTGGCTATCGCGCGGTCAAGCCCGGACGTGGCGATCGAACCGCCGCCGCGAGTCCTGTTCAAGGGAGGCAACGACAAGACGATGCAGTTTGAACTGTTGGTATCCCACATCGGCGAGGCGGAGTTCATTAGCGAACTCCACCACGCCATACATTCAGCCCTGATTTCTCAGGGTGTTGAGATCGGCAAGTAACTATTTTTCGGAGCCTTCGGTGGGTGCGACGCCTTTCTTCGATTCGCTTTGCGGGGAATCGCCGAGAGCGAGTTGGATACCGGATTTGAGCAGCGTGGTTTCGCCGGGAGCCTGGTAGAACGAGTATCCCTTCCGCGTCGACTTCCACGCGAGCGGGCCGGCCACTTTCTTGCCGGCAGCAAGCACGGCGTCACGAACCTCGGAGACCATGGCTTCATACTTCGGGTCGCCCTGCTTCAATCCGGAGAAGCTGCTGAGGTCGGTGCTGGCGACGAAAACGACATCCACTTCGGGTATGGCGGCAAGCTCCTTGGCGATTTTGACACCCGCCGGTGATTCGATCATAGCGACGATGACCATATTGTCGTTGGCGATCTGGCGGTAGTCCGGGCCATAAAGCGCGCCGTACTGGCCGCCGCCCAGGCTGCGCTTGCCCTTGGGCGGATACATAGCGAATTTAATGGCGTTCTTGACCTTCTGGACGTCGTCCACCATCGGGATGATGATTCCTACGGCACCCAGGTCAACCGCTTTCTGAACGTCTCCTTCCGTGGCGTCCGGGATGCGGATGAAAGGCATGGCGGGCGAGCCCTTGCAAGCCATCACCATGTGGGCGACGTCCTGATACGACATGGGGCTGTGCTGCATTTCGATCCATAGGAAATCGAATCCGGAAGTCGCCATGGCGCAATAGGTGTCGGGGTTAGCGACGTTTACGGTGCCGCCGACCACCTGTTTACCGGCCGCGAGCTTCTGCTTCACGGTGTTGAAGATACGGGGTTGGCTCTGAGCCGAGAGCGTGGCGGCGAGAAGGGCCGTGCCAAGTAATAGCGGACGAAGTGCGTAGGTCATCGGGATACAATATGCCAAATGAAGTCCCAAGGGAAGCGGCTCTGGCTGGCGGCGATGTTGGCGGCGGGTCTGTGGGCGCAGGATCCGCCGCACGAATGGAACATGCGACCGGGGCGGGCGCTGATTGAGATGCCAGCGGACGACTCCGGCGTGGACGTGCCGCTCGACGAGACCGTGCTGCGCGAACGGCTTAGAAAGTACGGAGTTGGCGTGGCGAAAGACGAGTCCGTGGTCGTGACGCTCGTCAAGCGCAAGGGCGACCACATCGAGATTCATCTGAATGGCGGCGGCTTCACCAATCGGGAACTGCTCAGTCTGCCGGGGATTGATTCCGTGCGCTGGGGCCTGTCCGAAGAGGAGACGCGCATTCGCCGGGATATTGCGAGCACGCGGGACAAGGACCGGCGGAGACGGCTCGAAAGCCGTTACGACTCGGCCCGGAGCCGGCGGGTGTCGCCGTTGCGCAAGGCGTATGAGAAGGAACAGCGGGCAAAACGAGGCTCGCGGTTCAATGTTCGATTGCGATCGGATGCAGTGGCCGACCTCGAACAGGCTTTGGCGCGCTACTTTGCGATTGCTCCGTAGAAGCGGCGCGGCTTCGGCGCGAAAGCCGTCTCCGGTTCGAGCGGAAAAATTGGCCGCGCGCAACGCATGTGGCCGAGATAAGGCAGGTTGGCGCTGGTGGCGCCCGGCGCGTCGATATTGAGAATCAGCTCGGCGCCTTCGTCGAACATGTGCGGCTGGCAGTGAGGGCTCTTCACGACCGTACCATCGAAGTGCGCGGGGTCCAGGCCGTGAGCGAAGAAGAGCGAGCGGTCGAAGAGATTGACCGCCTGACTGGTAATGACCACCGTAATATTCCCGGATTCGAGGACTGCGGTCAGGCCGCCGTCCCAGATCTCGCCATTGGACTCGGCGCGGAAGCGGCCATCGGAAAGATGCCGGACCGTACCCGTGAAGGCGAGTGGTGCGAAGCGGCCGGAGTCCAGCGTGCCGCCAAGCGGAACTGTGAGCGTGACACCGATACCGGCCGCCATTGCCTCGGCGACTGCGGGGGCGTCGACGATGGGCAGCAGCACGGTGCGCTGTACGCCCTGCGCGAGCAGTTCGCGGAGGATGGCGTTCGAATCGCCGGAGGCGCCGGAACTGGTGGCGTCGGCGGCATCGACGAGAACCACGCGGCCCTGCGCGGCCGCGAAGCGGGAGATGCTTTCGGCCAGCGGCGTCACCGGCTGGTGCAAATGGTGGCGCATCGCCCAGAAGGTTTCGGCGATGCGAATGGCCTCCGCTTCCGCTGCGGCGACGTTCTCTTCGCCGTCGGCGACGAGCAAGACATTGGAGAGCAGATCCGGCACGTCGGTAAACGGGTTGCCGATAAACATGCCACCCGAAAGCCCCGCCGGGCTGTTTTCAAACGCGATGGCGGCGCGGACGCACTCGCCCCAACGGCCGGTGGCGGTCTTCAGTTCGTTGCCGCGGACGAGGGCGGGGATGGGGACACGGATCGAGATGGGCGTGACTTCGAGATTCAGAATACGGAGCAGCAGGCGCGCCGAGCGTTCGCCGGTCTGGTAGAAATCGACGTGGGGATACGTATGATAGAGGACGACGGCGGACGAGTGCTCGAGAATGGTATCCGTTAGGATGCCGTGCAAGTCAAGCGATGTGACGATGGGGATCCGGTCGCCGGCGAGCTTCCGCGTCTCGGCGAGCAGGTAGCCTTCGCAATCGTGGATGGTCTGCGCGGCGCAGGCGCCATGCAGGCAGAAGTAGATCGCGTCGACATCAGGGTGCGCGCGTACTGCGGCGAGGAACTCTTCAGCGAGTTGCGCGAATGCCGCATCGGCCAGCGTGCCGCCGGAGGTGATGGCGCGGGCGCTATACCCGCCGATAAGTTCGAGTTCCGGGTGCCCGGCGAAGACGGCCAAGGCCCCGGCGACTTCCGAGCCCAGGCCCTGGTGGGCCGCGAGCACGCCCTCGCCGCGGGCAATCAGAAAGTCCCGGTATTGGCCCAGATGGGGATTGAAAGAGGAGATTTCCTGCTTGAGTTCGTTAATGAGGATCTTAAGCATGGGGATTAGTCTCGTGCGCAATGACGGCGACGCAATCGCCTTGGGCGACGCGGGAAGGGGAGCGGTTGGCGATGAGCAGTCCGGCGCTCGGGGATAGGATCAGCGCAGGTTCGCGACCGGGATCTTCGAGGTCGTGGATGCGGCCCAGAACCTCGCCGGGAGCCACGGATTCGCCGAGGTCGACGGTGGCTTCGAACAGGCCCGAGATGGGTGCGAAGCGGTAGTCTTCCCGATCGAGCGATTGTACCCAGCGTGCGGGCCGAGGCCGTGAAACGGGGACGCCGGTGAGGACGCCGATGTGGCGGAGCACGTTGGCCAGCCCGGTTTGCGTCAACCGGTGCAGCGAAGCCGTGACGGTTTCGCCGCCGCCGAGTTCCGTCGTGATGACGAGCTTTCCTTGGCGTTCGGCCTCCGATGGCAAAAGCCCGGCACCGGCAACGTCGGTATACAGGAAGCAGAAATCAGTGAGGAACGCTTCCGTGGCGGCGAACATCGCGGGGTTGTCGACCAGATGCATGTGCGCGCAGGGGACGAAGTTCAAGCTGCGGCCGCCCGTGTGCAGATCGATCACAACGTCGGCCAACGGGAAGAGAACACTCGAAAGGAAATGGGCCAATACCTCGCTGGGCGTGCCCGCCGGGTTGCCGGGAAAGCAGCGGTTGAAATTGCGGCCGTCGAGCGGCCACAGGCGCGTGCCGGCTTGGGCGGCCGGCGGGCTCAGGGTAGGGATCAGGATCAGCCGGCCGGTGATCTGCGAGGGGTCCAGTTGGCGCCAGAGGTGTTGGATGGCGACTTGGCCCGGGTACTCGTCACCATGGTTACCGGCCATCAGCAGCACCGTCGGGCCGGGGCCGTTGGCGATGACGCAGATGGGCACCAGCAGGTTGGCCCAGCCGCCGAGGTTGTACGAATAAGGGATGGCCAGGTGGCCCGGGAACTTGCCGCTCGGGGCGTCCAAGGGCACCGGGCAGTGAACAGGGGAGGTGCTCATATCGAGCCCTATTCTACTGAGACTGGAGGAGCCTGATGAAGCGGTGATGTTGCCGGGGGTTGGCCACATCGGCAAGCGTGTGCGCGTCGAGCGTAGTCAGAAACGCATGGAGGGCGTCGCGTAGAGGCGCCTTCAGCGCACAGACCGGCACGATGGGACAGGTGTTGGATTCCGTCTCGAAGCACTCGACGATCTTGAGGTGCGGCTCGCACGCGCGGACCACATCGCCCAGGCGAATCTCCGCGGCCGGCTTGGCGAGGGCAACTCCCCCCGACCGTCCAGCGGTGGCCGTGACGAAGTGATGCTGGGCGAGGGTTTGCACGACGCGAACCAGATGGTGCTTCGAAATGCCGAAGGCCGTGCTGATCTCCGCCGTGCCGACGGGCCGCTCCGGGAAGTGCGTGAGGTACAACAAAACCCGGAGGGCGTAATCGGTATGAAGCGTGAGATGCATCTCTACTTGAGAGTAGCGGGGAGAAAGGCGTCGGCGCTAATCGCCCGGCTGGCCATGCCGCCTAGAAAAAGCCGCTTGCGGAGCAGGTTGACGATGGTGGGGTCGCCGCAGACGAAGCCGCGCCAGCTATTGAGCTTGGGATGATCGCGGCTGA
This sequence comes from Bryobacterales bacterium, assembly GCA_038215275.1. Lineage (GTDB taxonomy): Bacteria > Acidobacteriota > Terriglobia > Bryobacterales > Bryobacteraceae. The sequence continues at coordinate 8,121 of JBBQRA010000224.1, forward strand.
TCAGTTCCGGAAGAGGTCCGTCGCGGTCGAGCAGCGCCGGGCGGTACTCGAAGTTGGCGTGTTCGGCGGCCATCGCTTGGAGTTCCGCTGTGAGGTATAGGCCGCGTTCGTTGAGCGCCCCGTGGTAAAGCCAGATCGGTCCTTGATGGCCCTGCCGGAGAGCATCGCGGAGAATGCCGTAGAGCGGGGCGAGCCCGGTGCCGGCTCCGGCGAGAAGCAGCGGTTGGGCGGTGTCGTTCGGGGTATAGAAGCAGTCGCCGGCGGGGCCTTGTATCGTAACGGCGTCGCCCGCTTGCGCCTCGGCGAGCCAACTGCTCATCGCGCCGCCGGGGATACGGCGGACATGCAACTCCAAGTCGTCACCGGCGATGGAGTAACTGCGGCCAAGCCCGTCAGGGCGGAACAACGTCAAGTACTGACCCGGCCGGTGACCGAGCGGCGCCGTGGCGGCGAGGCGGACGCGGAGTACGGAATCGCTAAGCCAGCCGACCTCTGTGAGGAAGGCGGGAATGCGAACGCCTGGGCCGGGCGGTACCAGCGTAAGGTCTTGCTCCGGACGGCAGAGGCAGGCCAGCAGATAGTTCTGCGCCCGGAGTGACTCCTTCAGTCCCTGCTGCGCGGCCGCCGGGATGACGCCCGACTTGGCCTGCACCAAGCAGGATTGACATGCGCCCGCACGGCAGGAATGGGGAATGGCGATCCCCGCGCGAAGGAGCGCCTCAAGGGCGGTATCGCCCTCGAGACAGGGCACCGGCGTGCCCTCCCAAGACAAGGTGGAGCTACTTACCAAGGACATCGGCACGGGTGGTTTCGGCGAGCGCGGCAACTTCGTTAATCAATTCCGAGGCCACGCCTAACTCCGCCAGGCTGGCCCCCAAGTTCTCGATGACCGCGTTGAAATGCGAGTCGTTCAGACCCCGCGCGACAAGATGGGCATGACCGCGGCGCAGGTCCTGGCCGCTATAAGAAACCGGTCCACCGAAGACCATCGTCAGAAAGGCCTTCTGCTTGGAGATCTGCCGGTCCATATCCACGCCCTCAAAAAAGTCGCTGATGCGGTCGTCGAGCAGGACCTTGCGGTAGAAAAGATCCACGGCGGCTTCTACGGCGGGAGCGCCGCCAAGTTGTTCGTATAGGGTAGACATAGTCGTAATGTGCATTCAGAATACATAATTAAGATCATGAGGGCAATATAAAAAGCATGCTGAATGCATCTTTAAAACAAGAGCCGCGTCATCTTAATTTCACATTGCAATGCTCTAATGGGGCCCATGACGCGCCGTCTCCTGTCTCTCTTCGCTTCCTTTGCACTTCTTCTGGCCCAGAAACCCGGCCCAATGCCGGGTGGATACAATTTGCCGAATGGCTGGCGGATCACGCCGGTCGGGCCATCTGTGACCACTGAGGATATGACCCTCCAATTGCTGCCCTCGCCGGACGGCAAGACCATCGTCGGTTTGCATGCTGGTTTCAACCCGCACGGCCTCGACGTGATCGACCTCGCCTCCTGGGAAGCCGTGCAGCGGATCCCGATGAAGTCGGCGTGGTTCGGCCTCGGCTTCAGTCCTGACGGAAAAAAGCTCTATGC
>JBBQRA010000225.1:0-9691 GCA_038215275.1 Bryobacterales bacterium
GGCCATTGACCTCACGTACGCTACGATCTGCCACACCTGAACCTCGGTAATTCTGGCGCCGTACGTCGGCATCCCCTGCGGCCGGCCTTCGACGATCACCGAAAAGATGTTCTCCGCAGCGCTTCCGTAGATCCACTCGTCGTCGATGAACGCAGGTCCGATAGCCCCGCCTCCATTCGCGTGACAACCGGAGCAATTGAACTGGCCGTAAAGCTTCTTACCTTCCCCTATCGCATGCGCGTTGCCTTCGAACGGATTTCGAACGCGGCGGACAGGCATCGGGGGTCCGGCCTGTAGCTCCGATTGCTGAGTGCCCTGCAAGAGGGAGCCGCCTGGCGGCAATCCTCGAACATGCTTTTGCTCCGCGCGGCAGCCGGTAATCAGGAGGCAGGCAACGGCGAATGTTATCAACGGTCGTGAGCAGGATCGCCCCATACGTTATCACCTTCCTTTCGCCCCGGCGGTACCCCTGGCCATCGGCTTGAGCGGGATACCGTATCGAGCGAGAATTTTATCGATCTCGGCCTCATTGCGATCAAGCACACCCTCGAGCTCTGTCCGAAAGCCTTCCTCACCTCGACGTACCCCCATCGAAATGTCGAAAACAAACGGCAGGAACGGCAAGTCGATCTCCGGCAAAACCGGCGTGAGACGGAGAGGAGTAACCTGCTGCTTTGCGAAGAACCCTGCGAACGGTCCCCAAACGACAGCGACATCGACTTCGGCGTCAGCCACGGCTTCAACGAGTCGGGCGGGCGGGTTCGGCTCTGTGTAGTCGCCGAAAATGCTATAACCAGCTACGTTCCCGATGATGTTCCGGCGCCCAAGCGCATGCAGTGGGGGCGGATTCGCATAGTCATCCCCGATCACGTGAACGCCGATCTGGAGGCGCCTAAGCGCCGGGTCATCAAGCGAGGCAACGTCGAGATTCCTGTCCTCACGCGACACGAATACGTACGTGGACCGGTAATACGGGCGTGTCGTGGCGGCAAGCTCAAAGTTCGAAGGCACACCCATGATTAGGTCGCATGTGCCCGCCCGCAATGTGTTGCGAACAAATCCCCGCCGTTGTGCGAACCATGTGTACTCAAGCCGTGCGCCAAGATCACGGGCAACTAGCCCGGCTATTCGATTTTCGAACCCTTCTCCGCGCTCATTGGAGAACGGCAGGTTGTTCGGGTCGGAACAGACGCGGAGCACACGCTGATTTGGTTGCACATCCTCGTCCGTGCGTTTTGCGCAGGACACGAGCAGGAGCCCCACCGCACTGAGAACAGCAGTTCTACGGAAGGGTGAAGACATAGATCGTTCCCCCCTTGTTCGTATAATCTGGCAGGTCCTTCATCGCGCCGACAAAGCCCAGAGCAGACGTCTCGTCTCTGGGGTCCAGTCCTCCGGCAACGATCGTGCCGGACCACCCTCCCACTCCGTCCGCCACAGCGATGTATTGCTTCCCGTCCGGCCCTTTGTAGCTGATCGGCTGGCTGATGATGCCGGAACCGCTACGATACCGCCAGAGCACCTCGCCGCTACGGGCGTCGACGGCCTTGAAATTACGGTCCATCGTACCGTAGAACACCACGTCGCCAGCAGTCGCGAGAGCGCCGCTCCAGGCGGGGAACTTTTCTTTTATGCTCCAAATCTTCTTTCTTTGAACCGGGTCCCACGCGGTGAACTCGCCTCGATGTCCACCGGGGCCGGCGTACATCTTCACGGAGGCGCCAACGTAGGGAGTTCCCGCAATATAATTGGCCTCAAGTGCCTCCATGTCCATGCACAGATTGTTATGCGGGATGTAAAGGATGCGCGTTCGGGGCGACCAGGACGAGGGTTGCCAGTCCTTGCCACCCGGTGCTGACGGACAAATCTCGCGCGCGATGCGACCGTAGCCGGGGGCCTTCGACTCGTTATCGATCATCTTTCCTGTCTTCAAATCGAAACCCTTGCTGACCGTCGAATACACGAACGGGTCAGCAGAGAGCACTTCTCCAGTGGTCCGGTCCAGGACGTAGACATAGCCATTGCGCTCCGGCCGAACCAAAACCTTGCGAGTCTCTCCGTTGATCGGCAGGTCGAGTAAGACGTTCTCGTTGACGCCGTCGTAATCGTACAGATCGTGCGGGCTCCACTGGTAGGCCCAGATTGCCTCACCTGTGTCAGGGTCGCGAGCAAATATCCCGGCCGTCCATTTGTTGTCGCCGGGCCGGCTCTCAGGATTCCACGGGCCGGGATTTCCCGTCCCGTAGTAAATGAGGTCCAATTCCGGATCGTATGAGATCCAGCCCCACACACTTCCGCCGCCAATCTTCCAGTGGTCGCGCGGCCAACTGGTGACCCCCAGATCTTTGCCTTGATCCTGGGGATAGAAAGGCTTGAACCTGGGACCGATTAGAACATCCGCGTCGGGCCCTGTGCTGTAGGCCCGCCATGCGATACTGCCGTCGTTTGCGTTTACGGCAGTCAGCCATCCACGTACACCGAACTCGCCGCCACTGTTGCCGACCAGAACCTTGCCCTTGACAACGATCGGCGCCATTGTCATCGTCTCCCCGCGATTGATGTCGCCGAGGCGTGATTTCCATACTTCTTTGCCCGTCTTTGCATCAACCGCCACGGTGTGCGAGTCGAGAGTGTTATAGATCACTTTCCCTTCCCAGTAAGCGGCGCCGCGGTTGACAACGTCACAGCACGCGACGCCCTGCGAGGCTGAGGCGGGCTTCGGTTTGTATTCCCATTTTTTGTCGCCGGTGATCACGTCGATCGCGTATAGGATGTTGGGATACGGTGTTACGAAGTACATCGTGTCGCCAACGACAAGCGGGGCCGCCTCATGTCCCCGCAGCACTCCTGTAGAGAAGGACCATGCGAGCCGGAGGTTGCGGACGTTGCCGGTGTTTATCTGGTCCAGGGAGCTGAAGCGATTCGCGCCGTAATCTTTCGACGCCATCAGCCACTGGCCATCGTCCGCCGGTACACTTGCATTTATCGGGGCGACGGACGCCTTGTTGTTCTCCGCCTTCGCCTCACGCTGTTCCGCGCTCCGGCAACTTATAAAGCTGAAGCAGCACGCTGTCAGAGCGGCGATTGCGACAGTTTTATGGACTTTGTTAGGGCGGAGGTTCATCGAAACACTACTCTCGTGTGCCATCATCAGCGGCAATTGGCTTCTAAACGCAAGATGATGAAGCAGCTCCGATGGTTTCCCGAAATTTAGAGCTGATTCTCAATTGCGGACAAATACGCGCGAATGCGGCGAACTCATAGACGCGAAGGCGGCGACCTCATAGACGCGAAGGCGGCGACTTCATAGACGGGATGTGGCGCGACTACTTTGCCCGGGTCTGAGATAACTTGGATAAACGGAAGGAACTCGGCGCGCTGGTCAGCGTAAAGTGCATCAGGAAGAATGAGAACGCAGCCGAAGCGGATCGGCTGCGGTTCGTCGAACAGTGCCGGCGGCTGAAGCCCGATTCCGGAAAGGGACCGTCACGTTCGGGCCGCGCGCTGGATCTGCACCAGTTCCGGAAACGGTGACCGGACGACCACCACGATTTCGATCACCTCGCGATCTACTCGCCAGACCTTCTTTCAACTAACCCCTCCCTACGTGTCAACTATCCGCGCCTTCGGTTGCAAGTCGTTCCCCGGAAGAGTCAGGCACCGGCAATGGGGTAGCGCCCCAGCCACCGCCAGCCAAGAAATACCACCAGCAGCGTGGGGATCAGCAGGCCCAGCAGAGCGATTTGAAGCCTGCCAGCGACGTCGCTCAGGTCTTCTTCACGGTAGCGGAACGTGGGAAGCTGGTCCAGGTCCGCCGCGGACAACTTCACCTTCCGCAGGATGCGCGGAACGAAATATCCGCGCCATTGGCGATGGTACTCGTCCGCCTGGGCGAGGAAGTGGCTGTAGCGTTGGGCACTGGCGCCGGCAAGATCGTTGAAGGCGGATTGCGCCACGATCGCCGGGGACAAGAAGCGAAAGCGATCCACAATGCGCTGCTGCCCAGCCACCTGTGCGTCAAATCGATCCAGCACCGGTTGGACGGCGCGTTCGGTAGCCTCGCTGACCGCGACCTGGACGGTGCCAAAGTCCGGTATGCCGCCTCTCTCGGCGGGGGCCATTTCAGGATGGTCCTCCAGATAGCGGGCGAGCAATTGGGCGCCTTGGCGGGTGGCAGCGTCACCGGCCACGCGCGTGGCTTGAATCAACTCGACGCGCGATGGCACGGGGTACGCGACCTTCACCGCCACATTCAGCACCGATGGAATCACCACGACAAACAGCAGCCACAAGCCGGCCAGCGCCATGGCATTCGTGGCCGAACTGCGGCCCAAGGCATTTACCGCCACGGCTAAGGCGAACCAAAATGAGCCGTAGGCCACCGTAACAGCCATCCAAAAGAGCAAACGCTCGACAGCGCCATCAGCGGCTAAATCTGCGCCCCCCAGAACCACCCCCGCAAAGGGTAGCAGCACGGCCAGCGTCATCACCAAGGCCACGCGGGGCAGCACCTTGGCCATGGTGAGGGCCGATAGAGTAATAGGTTGCGACAAGGCCAAAGCCAAGGTGCCACCCTCTTTCTCCGCAGACACCAGGTCGTAACTGCACGCCAGGATCACCAGTGGAAACAGATAGAGCAGCACAAAGGCCAGATCAAACCGGCCAGCGAGCAGGTGAACCGGGTTCTCGATCTCGTCGCTGTTCAGAAACGTCTGCTTGCTTCCGGTGGTCACCTTGAAATAGTAGGGATAAAGGTCACTCTGTCCCACTGCCAGCGCACCCAATGCGGACGGCGGCATCACCGCGTAACGCGCGCCCGGCCCACGGCCGAGAGCTTGCGGCAGGCGTGGGTCCGTGAATGGCGACACCTTGATCTCTCCGGCGTCGACCTTCGGGATCTCGTTGCGCACGCCCCGTAGTCTCTCCGTTTCCTCCTGAAGGGCTGATTGAATCGTGGACCGCTGGAAGCTCACCCACTGCGAGCCATTCCAAGCGCCATATGCCAACGCCACGCCAAGAAGGAGTGTGATCGTCAGAGGCGTGCGGTCAGCGTTCAGGTTGCGCCATTCGTACTTCATCAAACTGAGCAACATGGCTAGGCGACCCGCACCCGTCGCGCTGACCAGGCAGCCAGGAACGCGCTGCCCACAAACCACATGCCGACGATGCCTAGGGAGGGAGCCTGTTGCTCCGCCACCCAGCCAGCACCCGGCGCAGTGTACTCGAAAGGCGGAACCTTTTTCCAGAGGTCATTGCCGGCCAGATAGGGCGCACCCGTGTTCGGTGCTTGATAGGTCAACTCGTCGTTCATGGTGCGCTGAATCATACGCCGGTAATCCTCGGCGGCTTTGGCGAAGTGCGTGTGCTGCGGAAAGTCGGTGCCGGCGAAGCCCATCGAAATGGATCGCATGGCCAAGCCGGGCGCGGCCCAAGCCACCATTTGATGAATACGGTTCTGCTGCGCGAAGTTCTCCCACAGCGCAGCGTAGGATTGGTCAAAGACTTCGTTGCCATGGTCCTCACTGTCCTGCAAGCGGACGCCTAGAAGGTTGACGGGCAGCGCTTCCGCCTTGTCCACCTTGTACTTCTTGCGCAACCCGGCCTCTAACGCCTTGGCGCGCGCTCCCGGATCGTGCCCATCAGAACCCTTCGCCAGCGCCAACTGCATCTGCTGGCCGAAGTCGAAGGCCGAAGGCGAAGGCTTCCATGTTTTAGCGAGGTCCGACGCGACCCGTGGCGCGATTAGCCCATTCATCATCCAGAAACCCAACAGGATCATCAGCGCCGCGCGGGACGAAGGCGCCCAAGCCGAAACCGCCAGGGATATGCCGGTGAAGGCTCCAAAATACAACAGATAACTCAACGCCATCCCAATCATCCTCGGCGCCGAAGCCATCACCTCGCCTTGGCCGGAAGCGGCGGCGATCGCCATCGATCCCAGGATCGCGGCGGGCGCCAGCCACAGCCCCAGGGCCGCCGCCACTCCCAGCGCCTTGCCGGAAGACAGTTGGGCCGGCGACACTCCCAGGCTGAACAACTGCCGCAGCGTACCGAGTTCGCGCTCGCCGGAAAATGCATTGAAGGTCAGCAACACGATCAACAAAGGCGCCAGCAACTGCAGGACCGTGGCGCCAGTGAGTTCGCCAAAGCGCTGTACGGCCGTGGCGTCTTGCGCCGGACGGTACTTGAACTCATTCTGTTTATGCGCTTCCAGCCACACGGCCACCCCAGTGTACGGATCCGTGCCGTGGTCCACCAGCGAGAGCGGCGCCTGGGGCTTGAACGCGTAGACACCGTAATGCGCCGCCGAGTGCGGATTCTTCTTCCCCTGGTTCAGCCATTGGGCTCGCGTGGCTTCCTGCGCGACCCGGTGCTGCGCACTGACGTCGCGATGATTCTGCCAGCCCAGTAACAAGGCGCCCGCTAGCAGGGTGAAGACGATCGCGCCGGCGCCGCGGAAGCGGCCATCCCGGAGCATTTCGGTGAACTCTTTTCGTGCAATGAGCAGGGTCATAGTCATAGGTTTCCCGTTAATCGTGCATGTGTTCCAAGTAAATCCGCTCAAGGTCGGCGTGGCCGAGCTCCGAGGTCGCGTACGTGGCGACGAGATGCCCTTGCTTCATAATGCCCACTCGGGTCCCGGTCTCCTTCGCGCGAAAGAGATCGTGGGTGGCCATAAGAATAGCCGCCCCGGAATCGCTTAGCTGCTTGAGCAGCGCCGAAAACTCGTTCGATGCCTTCGGGTCCAGCCCTGACGTGGGTTCGTCCAGCAGAAGTGCCCGCGCACCCTTCGCAATCGCGATCGCAATCCCCACCTTCTGCCGCATCCCCTTTGAGTATTCCCCCACTCGCTTGCCGGCGTCCCCGCCGGCCAAACCCGCCTGGTCCAGAAAGCTTGCCAACTCACTCGGCGTGTGTCTCCCGCCCGCCAGCGACGTGAAGTACTCCAAGTTCTCGACCCCCGTCAGGTTCTTGTAGAGCATCACCTGCTCCGGGATGTAGGCCAGTAGCTTCTTCGACGCCAAAGGCTCCTCCGTAACGTCCAGACCGCCAATCTTGGCACTCCCGGACGAAGGCTGGATGAAGTTCAAAAATAGATTAATGGTGGTCGTCTTGCCCGCGCCGTTGGCGCCCAAGAGGCAGAAGATCTCGCCCGGCTGGATCTGCAAGTCCAAGGGATGGAGGGCCACTTTGCCCGCGTAGGATTTTGAAAGGCCGGTGGCGATCAGCATGTGTACTTGTCAGATGATAAACTCTTCTCAATATATTCCGCAACACTTTTTTTTCGTTTCGTCCGTTTGCCTGGTCTTGCTATGGTAATGAGAATCCATTATTATAGTAGGCATGAAATTCTATCTGTTCCTTTTGGCCCTCGGATCTTGTTGCGCCAGCTTGGCCCAAAACGTCAATGGCGTCGTCGCGGGTTCAGTGGTCGATCCCGCTGGAGACGTAGTTCCAAAGGCCCGGATTCGGGCCCTGCTCCCTGAGCGTCAGGGCTCACGGGAAACGATCACAAATGAGGTCGGGCAATACCGGTTTGTCGGACTCACTCCCGGCCGCTACGACTTGATTGTGGAGGCCGACGGTTTCGCGGTGCAGCAGCGCACCGGGCTGGAGGTGTCGGTGGGATCGCCTCTCCAACTCGACATCCAGCTCACCGTGTCTAGCGTTTCCGGCACCATTTCAGTGAGCGAGTCGATTGACGACGTGGCGCGCAGCCTGAGTTCGGCGACGCGCGGCGCTCTCTTTAACGAACAGTCCTTACAGAATATTCCCGCGCTTGCCGGTCGAACCAGCCGCAACTACTCGAGTCAAGTGTTTCTCCTGCCTGGTACCAACTTGAGCCGCACGGCGCACGCGCCGTTCTCGATTAACGGCAGCCGCGGCCAGGGCATGACCAACGTGATGGTGGATGGTGCGGACTTCAACAATCCCAACTCCGGATCGCTCCTCGGGGCCAACTTTACCGAGCAACCCGTCAGCCAGGAGGCGTTGCAGACAGTAGAGGTGCAAACGTCGAATTTCAAGGCTGAGTATGGCCGCGCGGGCGGCGGCACCATCAACCTGATCACGCCCAGCGGGGGCAATCAATTCCATGGCCGCTTCTACGAGTTCTTCCGCAACGACGCGCTCGATGCGCGCAACAGCCTCAATGCCGTACGTCCCACGCTCCGGCAAAATCAGTTTGGCGCCCTTCTTTCCGGCCCAATCATCCGCAACCGCCTGTTCTTTGCGGCCAACGGTGAGTGGATGCTGCAGCGAGCGGCCAACTCGGCCGTGCCGCAGGCTACCTTCTCGCTGGCCGAACGCGAACGCGCCGTGCCGGCGATGCGGGCGCTGATCGCCACTTATCCGCTGCCCAATGCGACTTCGGCAGCCAACGTGCCGCTGTTCGATCCGGGCCGCGTAGCCGAAGTGCTGACGGGACGAACCTGGTTCGGCAAAATTGACTGGATGGCATCCGCCAAGCACCAACTCGGCTACCGCTATACCCACGCCGAGAGCCTGCGCCGGGCGGCCAATCTCTTCGCCACAGGATCAGCCGGTTGGAATGAGGTCTACAGCCACACCTTTAACGCCACCTCCACCCTCACCCCCAACACCGTCAACGAAGCCCGCGCCTACTACACCAGTTACAACATCCCGCTGTGGCCCATAACCCGCCTCCTCGGCGACCCTGCCCTTAACGGGACCATCGGGTTACTCAGCGTCACCGGCGCCGCTTCCCTCGGCACCATCTTCCGCGACGACTCCCGCACGCACAACTACCAGGTGCAAAACGATCTCTCGCTCACCCGGGGCCGTCACGGCATCAAGCTGGGTGTGATCGCCCGCCGTGTCTCTATCGCCACCACATCGCGCTCGCTGGGCGATGGCCAACTGGTCTTCGATAGCCGCGAGCTTTTCTTGCAGGGCCGTCCCCGCACCTATACCCGCGTCCTCGGTGACACGCGGCTCGACCAGCAACAGTGGGAAGCAGGTTTCTACGGACAAACAGACTACCGCGTTCGCCAGAACCTCACCCTGAATCTCGGGGCCCGCGCCGAACACTACGGCGCGCCCGCGGATCGCCATGGTCGTTTAACGCCGAACTACGGGACGGGCATCAGCGTCGCTCCGCGCTTCGGCTTCGCCTACACTCCCGGTACCCAACAGTCGTTGGTCGTCCGCGGCGGCTATGGCATCTTCATCGCGCCGCTCGCCGCGCGCTACGTGGGTCTAACCCGCCTCGCGCCGCCGCGGGTTCGCACCGTCATCGCGCTCAACCCCGTGATCGGAGATCTCCTCGGCGGACCGCTCGTCGATTCCACCAACCTCACCCTCACCGATCCGAATCTCCGCCAGCCCTACGTCCAGCAATGGAACCTCACCACGGACTACCGGTTGCCCGCCACCAAGCTCGTCGCCTCCCTCGGCTACGTGGGCACGCGTGGTGTCGCCTTGCCCATGACGCGCCTGCCCAATGGCGGCGACCGCCTCGCCCCCAGCCTGCGGCCTAATCCCGCCGCCGGTGTGGTCTCCCTGCTCGAAACCGCCGCCGTGTCGTCCTATCACGCTCTTCAGTTCTCGCTCAACGGCCAGGTGACCCGGCAAATGACCCTGCGCACCGCCTACACCTGGTCGCGCTCAATCGATGATGTCAGCCGCGATACAGTCAACATCATCGCTCAGAACAACCGGCGTCTGGACC
>JBBQRA010000226.1:0-9690 GCA_038215275.1 Bryobacterales bacterium
TCCGCACGCTATGAAACGGTGGACGTGCCGCTGTATTCTGAAACGATTGACGTCCGACATGTCCCGCTGAATCGCGCGATCGACGGCCCGGCGCCGATCCGACAGGAGGGTGACACGATCATCTATCCGGTGGTGGAGGAGGTGCTGGTTGTTTCGAAGCAGCTCATTCTGCGCGAAGAGGTCCACGTCACGCGCCGCGTTTCTGAATCGCACCGGCCGGAGCGGGTTCAATTGCTTCGCGAGGAGATTACGGTGGAGCGGATCGCGTTCGACAAATCGGAAACCGAGGCACTACGAGCCGGGCCGGGCCCTTCGGATTAGTTCCGTCGAGGAAGGGCTCGATTTCTGTCGGGCAGGCAGGGAGTGAGAAGGCTATCGAATGCTGAGAGAGAAGGGTTCGGAGAGGCTGCTTCCGACCGATGAGTGGGAAAACGTCTACGGATGGGGTGAGTAAGCGGAGGTTGAGTTGGGGGAGGTTTTGGACGAGGGCGGAGGCGGGGGTTCCGTCGGGAGGTGCGTTCGTACCCGAAGCGCCGGAGTCGCGAGGCGCTTCGGGTTTTGGAGGGGCTGCGGTTGCCGGGCAAGATCCCTGATGATCAGGAGCCGTACTGTTTGGCGAGCGCGGTGCCGACTTCGGCGTCTTCGACTACGGGATGGATGGACATATCGAGGACCTCGGACCAGGAGAGGGAAAAGGCGTGCATGGCGGCGGCATCGTCGGATTCAAAGAGAGAGGTGCCTCCGCTGAGATCGCATTTATGCCAGCGGCCGAGGAGTTTGAGGCCGGCGGGGTAGACGGCCTGGCCGTTGAGGAATCGTTTGGCGGCTTCGGGGAGGCAGCCGGGACGGATGGAATAGGTGGAAAGGAATTTCATGATCTTCTCCTGGGTATGGGTGGGGGATGGACCCGGGAATATGGTATAGCGGGTGTTGGCGGGAGTCAATGGCTAGTAGCGGCTAGTAGCGCGGATGCTGAGGGAGAAGGGTTCGGAGACGCTGCTGCCGATCATGAGCTGGAAGGTGCTGCCGGGTTGGGTGGGTAAGCGGAGGTTGAGTTGGAGGAGGTTCTGGACTAGGCCGGGGCACTGCCGGCGTAGAGGACTTCGAGCGAGCGATCGTCGTAGAGCATTGAGATGGGCAGGAGGGGCCGGGAATAGGGGAAGGGACCGAGGCCGGGGGTTGGGGTGGGAGAGAGGGCGCCGTCGGGGAGCTGGTTGGAGATGAGGCCGGCGCCGCTGGCATAGAGCGTGACGACGGAGCCGGCGGGGGCGGGGTTCTGGGGCGTGTTGAGGGTGCCGTCAGGATGGATGGCGAAGGTGGCGGCGCCGTGGCGGAGGACGCCTGGCTGGGCGGGGGCGCGATGGAGGGTGGCGGACGGGGCGGGTCCGGCGGGGGTGTTGACTTGGACCGTGACGGCGGCCGCGGCGCCGATGCCGTACGGGACGAGTGCGTTGATCTGACCTTGGCTGACGTAGAGGAGGGGCGCGGGGAGGCCGTTGAACAGCACTTGGGCGCCGGCGAGTTGATTGGCGATGCGGCCATTGCCATCGAGGGCGGCGCCGATTCCTTCGGCGGGGCCGAGTTGGCGGCCATAGTGGCTGACGAATTCGCCGGGGCCGATTTGCGGCTTGACCGGCCCTTCGAAGCTGCCAGCGATGCCGAAGAGGGCGGGGCCGGAGAGCGGAGCGCGGAGGACGGAGCCGGAGGGGCCGAGGAGGACGGGTTGCGGGGTGAGACGAAGAGCTTGGCCGGTGGCGCCGGCGGGGGTGGGTTGCGTCGTGATGAGGCGGTCGCCGTTGGCGGAGACCTGGGCGAAGAAGGTGTTGGGGGCGTGGCTGGTTCCGGTGATCCAGATATTGTTTTGGGGATCGAGTTGGAGATCGTTGATGCGGTCGTTGGCGGGGCCGCCGAGGTAGGTGGAGAAGACGAGGGCGGAGGCGGTGGGGTTGAGCTTGGCGAGGAAGCCGTCGGTGGTGCGGCGGTTTATGGTTGAGGCCTCGCCGGCCAAGTTGGGCTGGAGGGAGCCGGGGGTGTTGGGGAAATCGTCGGCGTCGGTGTAGCCGGCGGCGAGGATGTTGCCGGAAGCGTCGTGGGCGAGGGCGGTGATGACGTTGACGCCGTAGGGGACTTGCGAGAGGCCGTAGGAGGAGCCGCCGAGGAAGGTGGACCAGCGGAGGGCGCTGCCGGTGGCGTTGAGTTGGGTGACGAAGCCGTTGCCGGCGTATTCCTGGCAGCGGCAGACGGTTTGGAGGACGCCGGTCGTGGTGGGGAAGTCGCGGGCGTTGGTGTGGCCGGCGGCGGTGACGATGCCGTTGCGGTCGACGGCGAGGGCGTTGACGGAGGTGGCGGCGAGGATGGGAAGGCAGTGGCTGCCGCCGGTGCAGTTGGGAGCGGCGCCGCCGAGGAGGGTGGAGTAGAGGAGGCGGTCGCCGGCGGGGGAGAGCTTGAGGACGAAGCCGTAGGGGCGGGGGCCGAAGGAGGTGGAGAGGGCACCGGATTGTTGGAAGGCGTCGGGGGAGACGGGGAAGTCGGCGGCGGTGGTGCGGCCGGCGGCGTAGATGTTGCCGGCGGGGTCGACGGCGAGGGCGTGGACGGCGGTGCCGATGTTGAAGTTGGTTTCCGGAGCGAGGCCGCCGAGGCGGGTGGAATAGAGCAGTTGGCCGGTGTTGGGATCGACACGAGCGAGGAAGCCGGCGGGGGAGCGGGGGGCGGTTTGGGAGAAGAGGGGGTTGCGGAGGGGGAAATCGGGGGAGGTGGTTTGGCCGGCGATGAGGAGGTTGCCTTGGGGGTCGAGGGTGGCGGCGAGGGGTTGGTCTTGGCCGCCGCCGCCGAATTCGAAAGTCGCGACGATGCGGTGGCTGGGGTCGAGTTTGGTGATGGAGACGTTGGAATGGGCGGCGCCGATGACGTAGAGATGGCCTTGGGGGCCGGGGACGAGGCAGCAGGCTTGGCCTGCGGGGAGGTTGGCGTGCGTTAGTTGGGCGGTGGCGGTGGCCGCGAGAGCGAGGAGGAGGAGGAGCGCGCGGAACGTCCGGGTGGGCATGAAAGGAACCTGTTCCCTGTTTTAGCAGATAGAGAGAGCGGTGGTGAGAGGACGGCTGTGAGTTGATAGGCTTGGGCTTGGAGAAGAAAGTGATTTTGCGAAAGTCCTATGTGGCGCTGGTGGCGGTGGCCCTGTTTAGCGCGGCGGGGTGCGGGACGGAGCCGACGGCGGTGCGGGAGGGCAAGGGGCACGCTGTCTTGGGGCCGCTGAGCGAGGTGGCGGGGCAAGAGGCGGGGCAGCGAGGGCTGATTTACGTGCCGGCGCACTCGAGCGTTTATTGGGGGTTTGACCGGGTGGAGAGTGAACTGGCGATTACGCTGTATGTCCGGAATGTGAACCAGAAGCAGGGGGTGGTGATTCATTCGGCGCGGTACTTCGATTCCGACGGGAAGTTAGTCCGTAACTATGTAGAGCAGCCGGGCAGGTTAGGGCCGATGGCGACGGCGGACTATGTGATACAGCGGATGGACAAGACCGGGGGCAAGGGCGCCAGTTTTCTGGTGGAGTGGTCCGGCGCCTCGGACGGGGAGGCGCCGATGGTTGAGGCGGTGATGATTGGGCAGCACGGGAACGTGGGCATCTCGTTTGCGAACGTAGGCCGGGCGCTGGGGGATAAGCCGGCGCGTTAGCGGCGGCGGGCGAGGTCCGCGATGTCGACGGAGTGGCCGGTGAAGGCGGAGACGGTGCGGGCGCGGGATTCGGCGGCGCGGGCCTCTCTTTTACGGCCCAGTTTGCGGAGGACGGAGGCATGGAAGTCAAGGAGTGCGCCGAAGCGGGGGCTGGAGGGGCCACACCGGAGTTCGACTATGGCGAGGGTGCGGGCGATGTGGCGTTCGGCGGCGGGGTAACGCCGCATCGACTGAGAGACGTAGGCGAGATTGGCGTAGGTGTAGGCCATGGGAAGGGTGTCGGTGAAACCGGCACGGTCTCCGATGGCGAGGGCGCGGAGGAGGGTGTCTTCCGACTCCTGGTAGCGTTTGGCTTCGCGGTAGGCGATGGCGAGATTGTTAAGGGCCGTGATGGCGGAGGCGGTTTCCGTTTCCCCGCGCTTTTCAATGATGGCCCAGGCTTCGAGGTTCAGGTCAGCGGATTGGCTGGGGTTGCCGCGGATGAGTTCCAAGGCGGCGAGGGCGCCGAGGAGGTCGATGCGGTCAGTGGAGAGGGGCGCTTCGGACTCCAGGCGGGCGAGCCATTTGCCGAGTTGGAGACGTTCGGCTTGGCCGGGCCTTCGGAGCTCAATATAGACGCAGGCTAGGCGATTGACGATGCGGTTGAGGCTGAGGTTGCCGAGGCCGAGGAGCTTGGTGGACACGGTGAGGAGGCGGCGGAGGCAGGGTTCGGATTGGACGGTCTGGCCGATGTCCTGATAGTGAGCGCAGGCAAAATCGAGGGTGCGGACGAGATCGGTGGGATCCGTGCTGCGGGCGGCGGATTCGACGGCGGCTTTGAATTCGGCGGTCGCCTGTTCGATGCGGCCCTGGGCTTCAAGGAGGGCGGCGCGTTCGAGGTGGGCGTTGCTGGCTGGGCTGCAGAGAGCGGTCGTGGACAAGCAGAAGCTGAAAAGAAGCGTTCGGAACATGTGGGATCTCCCTGAAGGTGATTCCCAACGACAAGTGACCCAATCTACAGACTCCTTACGAGCTAATTGGTGTTTAGGATCCGGAAATTTTTTTACGCGTTCAGAATGCGGCAAAGCAGAGTATGATGTCCGGGATCCCTATTCCATTTTTTGCTTCGACCGTGAGGTTTTTTTTGATGAACTGCGCCAACTGTGGCTTCGCCTTGACTTCTGGTGTACCCGCTTGCGGACGTTGCGGTTATGCGGCGGCCGCCGCTCCGAGTGCTTGCCGGGGATGTGGGATGTCGATTCCGCCGGGGTATTCGCATTGCCATGCGTGTGCGAATCCTCAGCCACAGCAGCCGCAATATCAGCCGCAGGCTCAATATCAGCCGCAGGCGGCGGGGACGGTTCCCTGCCCCCGATGCCGGGGTCAAGTGGTGATTGGGTCGGCTTCGTGTCCGTCGTGCGGGTATGTGCCGGGGGTGGACCCGGCTCCGCAGGCGCAGTGGCCTCCGCAGCAGCCGGCGGGGCCGCGGGCGAGTGTGGCGGCGAACTTCTGGATGCAGGTGGATAAGCATGCCAGTCTGGACAAGTTGGAGGGGTTCAGCCTGAAGGAGATGTTTTCGGAGGTGTTTCAGAAGCGGACCCAGGACGAGTTGGACGATTACTTCCAGGTGGGGACGCGGCTGACGACGCCGGAGATTACAGAAGTGCCGACGGGATGGCCGAAGCCGTGGTTTTTCGGGCGGATGCTGCTGTTTGTGGGGCTGTTGTACTTTGTGCAGTATCTGGCGTTTCAGCAGTTCCGGAATTCGTTGATGCTGCCGGGGATGATGATTACGGGGGCGCTGGCGATGCCGTTTGCGACGGCGATTCTGTTTTTCGAGTTGAACGCGCCGCGGAATGTTTCGTTTCCGCGGGTGTTGACGCTGTTGTGCGCGGGGGGCGTGTTATCGATTTTCGTGTCGCTGATCGGGTTTGAGTTGACGTCGCTGCACCGGTATCTGGGAGCGCCGGCGGCGGGGATTGTGGAGGAGATGGGGAAGTTGATTGCGGTGGTGCTGATGGTGCGGAAGGGGGACAAGATGTACATCCTGAACGGGTGCTTGTTCGGGGCGGCGGTGGGGGCCGGGTTTGCAGCGTTTGAAAGCGCGGGCTATGCGTTCAATGCGTTCTTGTCGGGGTTGCCGGACAAGTCGCAGGCAGGGATTCTGTTTGCGGCGGAGGGGATGGTGAAGTCGATTATGTTGCGGGGGATGCTGGCTCCGTTTGGGCATGTGGCTTGGACGGGGATTACGGCGGGGGTGCTGTGGCGGGCGCGGGCGCACAAGAGTTCGCTGGCCGACGCGCTGACGGACGGGAAGTTTTTGCGGGCTTTTTTCATCGTGGTGCTGCTGCATGCGACGTGGAACTTTACGGCGGGGTTTGGGCTGTTGCTGGCGTTGCCGTTTATGGCGCTGGTGGGGGTGGTGAGCTGGTATCTCGTGTTTGGGATTGTGCAGCAGGGGCTGCGGCAAGTGAGCGGAGCGCAGACGATGACAAAGACGGGGGTGTTGCGGGCGTTTGATCCCAGTGCTGTTAAGCAGGGGTGAGCGGGTGGCCGATGAGATAGGGCACTCGCAGGGGCTTACCGGGAACTTCGATCCAGCCGGAGTCCCAGTGGTAGTGCGGAGAATGCAGGGGGCGGGCTAGTTCGTCGAGTTCTTTGACGGTGTAGGTGCGGAGTTGCGAGACGAGACCATCCCAGAAAATAAGCAGAGGGAGGACGGGGAGGAGGTAGGTGAACACCAGTTGGAACCAGGTGAGCGGCCGGACTTTGGGGGTGAGGACGAGGACGAGCACGGGGATGAGCAGGGCGAGCACGACGGCGAGTGGGGTTCGCGAGGTGGCTTCGAAGATGCACAGGGCCTGGCGTTGTTGGGCGGCGTTTGAGAGGATTCGGCGGGCGTCGGCGGGACGGAAATGGTGAAAGGCGCTGAACATGGTTCGAATGCCGGTCAACTCGGCGGGGACTTCGGTGGCGTCGACGGGGTGGGACTAGTAGCGGATGGGAGGCGTTGCGTTGGCCGGAAAATGGTGTTCGTGTCCGTTGGGGTAGAGGTCGGTGAGGGTGATGTCGAGCGGGTAGCCCAGAGGCTTGAGTTCGCGGAGGACGATGCCGAGGGGCCCGCCTGAGCCCGAGGCGAGATCGACAATTTTGTTGGGCGTGTTTGGGTGGAGGAGGCTGGAGAGGCGGGCGGCCCATAATTTAGGGAATGGGGTGATGCCATAGGCAGCCACGAGGTAGGAGGTCATGGCGACACGAAGAGGGGAGGGAAACCAGGGTTGATCTTCAAACTCGAATAGGTGCAAACGCATCGAATTGAGTTTAGTGCAAGAACTTCAAGATTTCGTTGGTGTGCCGAATTGAAGCCCCGGGAAAATGCTGGCGATGGGCTCGGGGCGACGACAGGTCCGGATGGGCCGACAGTCCGGGAACGGCGGAAGGACCACCGAATTAAGGCAGGGTGAGCGGGTGGAACTGGGCACCGGTTTTCAGGTCGACGGGGAAGACGAGGCCGGCTTGTTTGTCGGCGATCCAGAGGCGCTGCTGATGAAGGGCGAGGGCGATGGGGTCTCCGAAATTGTAGTTCTTGAGGAAGGTGTGGTTGGGGCCGACGAACTGGGTCCAGCGCTTGGTGAGAGGCCGGCTGGGCGGGGCAGGCGCCTTGAGGACGAAGACTCTGTCGCGGTGTTCGTCGGCGAGGAAGAGACGGGCGGAGGCGGGGTCGTAGACGACGGACCAAGGGTCGGCGAGGGGGGAGTCGTCAGCGAAGGCGAGGAGGCCGGTGGCGGGGGCGTTGAGATCTAGGAGGAGGACACGGCCGCGCCGGGTATCGGTGGCGAAGAGACGGCGGCCGGGTTCGTCGAGAGCGAAGGAGGAGATGCGGGCGGGGCTGGTGGTGAGGCGTTGGGGGGCGCCGTCGCGCGGGAACGACCAGATGCTGCCGTTAGGGCTGGCGACGTAGAGGCGCTGGGCGGCAGCGTCCCAGGCCATGGCGGTGGGGGCGGCGGTGAAATCGAGGCCGGGCTGGCGGAGGTTGAAGGTGCGGTTTTCGCGCTGGGCGCCGTTGGGGTGATATTCGTCGATGACGATGGCGCCGCCGCGGAGGAGGAGGGAGATGAAGAGAACTTCGCGGGGACCGCTGGGGAACTGCACCGTGCCGGAGGCGGCGGCACCGGTGAGTGAACCTTGGGCAAAGGGGATGATCTGGGCGGTGGGGGATTTGCCTTTTGCGGGGCCTTGTTGGACAGGGCTCTGGAGGACGGACATGGAGCGGTCGAGGCGGTAGACGCCTTGGTCCGTGAGGAGGAAGAGTTGGCCGGAGGCGACGAGCAGTTGGCGGGGAGCGGCGGAGAGGGAGCAGGTGAGGAGGAGGACGGCACCGGCGATTTTAGAGGCGTTCGGGGAGAGGAGTTTTTCGACCCAATCGATGACGAAGCCGAGGCCGCGGAAGCCGATCAGCAGGCCGAGCAGGAGGACGGGGATGGCTTGGTTGAGGCGGAGCTCCGTCTGCAGGAAACCGACACGGCTTTGCGTGAGGTAGAGCATGAGCCAGGCAGCGATGCCGTAGACGGCGACGGCGATGGTGGTACGCTTCCAGGCGGCGAGTTCGACGGGTTGCTTGCGGGCGTAAGTGGCGGCCAGCGGCAGGGCGGAGCCGAGGACGGTGCCGCAGAGCAGGCAGCCGAGGAGGAGATACCAGGGCAGGACGACTTGGAAGGGGACCTCAAAATCCTGCGAAGTTACGGGACCGCCTTCGAGGAGACGGTGGTAGACCTTGAGACGAACGGACTGGGGCTGCTGGGTGAGCGGAACGGCAAACGCCTGGGCCCATTGGGACCAGGGGATGTGGGCGGCGAGGGTGAGCTCGGCGCTCCTGGATTTCGAGAGGTTGGTCCAGGAGTTTGGCCGGGAGGCGGAGGCAGCACAGCCATCGACGTGGGAGAGGGTATGAGAGTCGTCGGACCAGTCGCAGCCTACGATGTTGCCGCCGTGGGCGGGGTGGTTCCAACTCAATGTGAGTTTGCAGGAGCGGGAAGCGCCGAGGCCAATGGGCCAGGCGGAGCAGAGTTGGGCGAGCCTGAGGACGGGGGCGGGGCCGTCGAAATAGATGGGGAGGTCGCCGGATTCGGCGATGGAGCCGCGCTTGATCAGGAAGGGGGCGGAGCCGACGGCGGAGTAGTCATTGGTGTCGTTGGTGACGAGGTCGGCACCCCAGCAGCGCATCGCGTCGGGTTGGGCGAGGGGAAGGACGTAGAAGCGGCGGAGATCCTGGGGTCCGAGGCCGTGGCCGGTGGTGGCTATGCGGAAGGTGGGCGTGCGTTGGCAGTCGAAGTTGAGGGGGCAGGATTCGGCGAAGCGTTCCGGCGGTTCGAGGCAGGAAGCGGGGCCGAAGTTTTTGAAGGCGTGGGGGTTGAGGCCGAAGCGGGCGTCTTTGAGTTGGAGTTCAAAGGTGGGTTGGGCCGCGAGGGCGCAGGTGAAGCCGAGGAGGAGAGAGGCCATCCGCATGGCGGTATGGTGACGCGAATGGCGGCCGGGGTCAATCGCCTGTTTAGGGCAGGCGTCCGTGGACGGTTTCAGCAGGAAGAACAGAAGAAATCACGTGCTCCGGTGTCGAGTTTCAGCTTGAGGCGCGGGATGGCCATTTCGGCGGCGCGCGCTTCGGGAGAGTCGGGCACGGCATGGAGGAGCTCCTGATACAAGTGGATCGCACGAAGGCGCGCCTGTTCGGCGGTGGCGGGGGTGACGTTTGCTCCTTGCGCGGAGATGTCTCCAGGCCGCGCCTGACCGAGAGACCACCAGGTTTCGTTGGCGAGGGCGAGGTTGTGGATCTGCTGGGTTCGCAGAAGGCTGGTGGGATAGCGTTCCAGAAACTTCCCGCCCTGCTCGATGACGGCGAGAAAGCAGTTCGGGCCGTCACAGGAGAACTGATTCGTGGCGCAGCCCAGACGCTGTAGCATCAAGAAGGCCCGCTGCCCCCAGATCGTATCCGGATACTCGGTCCATGCGCGTTCGAGAAGACTACGGTCGTACTCGAGGTCT
>JBBQRA010000227.1:0-9683 GCA_038215275.1 Bryobacterales bacterium
GTACGCCGTCGTCGCGTACAATAGGTTTCTGGAGTTATAGGGCGTTGCAAGAGCAGATCCGCGCGGTGGGAAAGATCTTTATCGCTTTTGGCATATTTGGAGCTATAGCTTCGGTGGCTATTGTTGCAGCTTCTGGTGGCCCTTCGGGCCTGCTGGCCTTCGATGCGGATGCCAAACACAACGATCTGACGACAATTCCAGTGGAGCGGCTGATCGCTGCCGCGTATATCGCCTTCAGTGTGCTGATGTCGATTCCGTTGATCGTGGTGGGGCTGGGGATCCTGCGCTGGCAGTTGTGGGCCCACACCGGGGGCATTCTGACCGCGGCCGCGACGATGCTGCTCTTTCCTTTTGGTACCGCCATTGGCATCTATGCCCTTTGGGTGATGCTACTGCCGGAAACCGAGCCCTTGTTTATAAACCCACCGGAATCCAGAAGAAACGTGCCAATAAGATCGTAGTGAGCGCGTAGAGAAACGGGCTTATTTCGCGGGCGCGCCCGGCGGCCACGTCAACAGGGTATGAGCGATGAGGCCGAAGGCGAGTCCGGTGCGACTTCGCTGGCGTGAGTCATCATCAGGGCGCCACGAAAAACGAACCCAGAAGCAGCAATCCAGTGACGATGACCGTAACGCCGCTGCGGCAGGCTGCCGCGCTTTCGATGTAGCTGACGACGGTGAAGGTGCCGAGCAGGGCTCCGCGCATGGTGGCCACCGAATCCGTCACAAGGATGCGGTCGACCCGGGAATTCGGCCTGCGGAGGTCAGCAGGCCGGCCCGCTTGAAAACGGCGAGCAGCGTGCCCCGGTTGTCGAACAGGTCGACGAAGACGAAGATGATCTCGAACAGGCCGAGGCGGAGGGCACCGGAGATGTCGAGTCGGCCGGCGTTGGGCCGGGCACCCCATCCGGCGACGAGCGCAGTGCCGACGAGGCCCAGTAGCGGTCTGCCATTCCACTTCCCCTGCCTTGCACGACGGAATAGCAGAAGTACGCGTACAGACCCATGCCCATCAGGATACTGGCCAAGCCGGCGGCCAGGCACGTCGCGGCGGTTACCGCGCCGGCGGGTATGCCGGCATCAGCCAGAATGGAGGGTTGACGAAGACGAAAGTAGGCCATCGTCAGGAAGGTGGTGCAATCGGCAAGTTTCTCGGTTCGCCATTCAGCTCCCTAGTTCGGCAAAGGAAAAGTACTCCGCCAACCCTTTTTTCATCTAGTCGATGCGCAAGGAACTGATGCGATTGTTCCAGGATCCTCGATTGAAGTTGCGCATATTAGGAACGTCGCGGGTGATCATCTCCGTACGGCCGCCAAGACTAGCCTGGTCCGCGAAGGTGATGCGGCTGGCGCGTCCAAAGAAGCGTACCGAAGAAAAGCTATTGTTCCAGTCGCTGCTCAGGCGGTCGCGCTGATCGCCGGAGACCACGCAGAACGCCTCGCCCTTATATTGGGGCTGGGTATAAAAACAGGCGCCATCGCCGTCCATCTTCCACATATTGGCGTTTTGATCGAAGTATTTGCTGTCGCGGTTGCCCACGCCCGCGCCCTGCCGCCTGTTCTGCTGATTGTTGTCCTCGTACCGGCTGTTTCCAGCGTTGGGGTTGTTCTGCTGGTTGGAACCGTCGTAGCGGCTGTTTCCGGTATTGGGGTTGTTCTGCTGATTCTGCCCATCGCGCCGGTTCTGATTCCGTCGGTGGGAGCGATTGTCGTATCCAGGCTGATTCTGGGTATTCGTGTTATAGCTGTTAACACGGCGCAGGGTCCATTGCTGGTTGATCTCACTGTTCTTGTCGTAGGTATTGATCTTCACGCCGTTGTCTTTCTTTCCGTAGGGAATGTCGAGCGCCTTGCCGGACGCGTTCACGATGATGACCGCACCGTTGTTGCCGGACTCCAGGCGCCACCGCTGCGCGTCCGAGTTGTTGAACTGCTGGCCCGCCACCGGTTCCGAGTTGTTCGGACGCGTCTGAGTGAGGGCGTAACCGTTCATTCCATTGCGAATATAGACGAAGCCGCCGCCAGCGTCCTGGATGTCCCAAGTCTGATTGTCGGTATTGCGGTTCTCAAACTGGATGACCGTCCGCTGGTCATTGCGATCAAGATCGAGCACCTTTTGCGAGAGGTTGCTGACGATCTCGTAGCGGCCGGGACCTTCGTAGCCGTTCTGGGCGAACGCCGCCAACGGCAACAGCAGGGCGATGAGGGATTTCTTCATGGAATGTTTTGCTCCGCACATCAGATGCCTCTGCTAGAAGCCGAGTTCCTTCAGAACAGCATTTGCCCGATAAACTTTTCGAAGTGACTCGACAATACCCTGACTGGCGACATGGACGGAGCGTTCGCGGGTGGCGCGGTACAGATATTGATTCGGGAGCCCTTCGATGTTGCCATCGAAGAGAATGCCGACGATTTCTCCCTTCGTGTTTACCGTGGGGCTGCCGGAGTTACCGCCATGAGTGTCGGCAGTCGAGACGAAATTGTACGCGGTTTTCAATTTCAGCGTTGGTTTCGCCTTGATCCAGGTGGGCGGCAGGGCGAAGGGCTCGACGCCGGTGGCGCGCTTGTAGAGGCCGGCGAAATCGGTGGCCCAGGGGACGGACTTGCCGGCGGCGTTGGTATAGCCCTTCACGGCCGCGAACGTGAGGCGGAGGGTGAACGTTGCGTCCGGGTACTCCTTGTCGCCGTAGATGGCGAAGCGGGCTTGGGCGATCCGGGAGGCGCTCGAAACGGTGATCGCCTCGACGCGGTCCTCAAACCGCTTGCGCAGTTCCCGGCCGCGCGGATCGAGAGCTTTGGCGACTTTCATCATCGGATCGTCAAAGGCGGCCGGCGACTTGCGGACGGCAACGTCGGCAAGCTTTGAGTTGGTCACGTAGTACTCGGCCGCCGCGGCTGGGGTGCGTCCGGCGAGGATCTCGACGAGGAACGGTTCGGTGGGACCGAACGTGGAGACCAGGTTTTCGAAGAAGTGCGTGAGCGCGAGCTTTTCAAGAGCCGGGTAAATCGGCGCGGTGGAATAGAGGGTCTGCTCCTGGGCCGACAGATTCGCGTCGTTCCATTCGCGGAGGCGTTCGCCGTTGGGTTTTGCCTTCTCTGCTTGATAGCGAAGAAGGCCCTTGGCGATGCCGAAGAGCTCCGAGCCAGTGCCGGGGGCGCGTTCGGCATAGGTGAACTGGGGATAGAAGGCCTTGTATTCGGAATAGGCAGCGGCGATCTCGTCCCAGGTCTTGCCGAAGCGGGCTTGCTTGGCCGGGTCGTCGGCGATGGCTTTACGGAGCCGGGTCTCCTGCTCCTGCTTCAGGCGCATGAGTTCGGGGTCTTTCAGGCCGCCGAGGAACCCGGTGCGGGCCTTGATGCTGTTCTGCAGACCAGCGAGCAGGTCGCGGGCGATGCGCTTGTTTTCGGGATCTATCTCGCCGAAGGCGAGGAGTTTTTTGACGAGGCGGCCGTTCGAGTCGAGCGACAGCGGCATTACGACGTCGCGTTGGAATTCGAGCTCCGCCATGGTGGCGAGGCGATCGGTGCGGCCGGGGTGGCCGGAGACGAAGATGAGCTCGTTGTTCTTCGCGCCGGTTTTGGACCAGGGAAGATAGTGCTTCACCTGGGCAGGCTTACCGTTCTCATAAGCGCGGAAGAGCGTGAAATCGAGGCAATAGCGGGGAAACGTGAAATTGTCGGGGTCCCCGCCGAATGCCGCAATGCCTTCTTCGGGTGCAAAGACGAGGCGGACGTCGGTGTACTTCTTGTATTGATAGAGATCGTACTGGCCTCCGGAGTAAAGCGTGACGACGTCGCAGCGGTTGCCGGTGGCGGCGCCGCACTCTTTTTCGAGGGCGGAGGCATTGGAACGCCGGATGCGAGCCGCTTCGGCGGGGGCGGTTTCATCCGTCGTTCCGGCCTTGATTTTGTCCGTGACGGTTTCAATCTTTTGCAGGACGTTGACTTCCAGGCTGGGGCAAGGTTTCTCGTCGGCTGAAGAGCCGGCGGCGAAGCCGTTCTTCATAAAGTCGTTCTCTTTGGATGAGACCTGGTAAATGCAGTCTGCTCCGACGTGATGGTTGGTGAACAGCAGGCCGTTCGGGGAGACGAACGAGCCGGAGCCGCCGTTGTTGAAGCGGACTGAGGAGAGTTGGAGCGTGTTTAGAAACTGGTCGGTGACCGTGAAGCCGAACCTCTTCTTCACCTCCTCGCGGGGGAACTTATTGAAGAGCCACATGCCTTCCTCGGCGGCGCCCGGTAGGGCGGCGAGGAGCGATAAAAGCGGAAGAAGCAAGAGTTGGCGCATTAATTCCATTCTTGCACACGCGAATTTCAAAAATTGTAACGCTCTGAGGAATAGGGAGTTATCTCTGTTTTTCGCCGATTCCGAGTGTACAGGTAGCGTATGAGTGTGAGATACTCTGGGTTCGGCTTACGGCAATGAACCAAGTGGACGAGGCGATTGCCCGTTATCACAGCATCCTCGATACAGAACCTTTCCGCGATTTGAGCTGGGTGGAGCGCTTCCATGGGGCGCTGCGGATACGGAAACTGGAACTGGGCAGTCGCCCGGTATCGCCATTCCTGCGTCCGCACCTGGTGACTCGCGAACAGTACGGCGGGCTGGTGAAGGGTGGGCAACTTCTCGCTTCGGCCGTGGATCAACTGCGGAAGATGGCGATGAAAAATCCCGCGCTGCTGACCCGGATGGATCTTTTGCCCGCCGAACGGATGTTAGCGTCGGTGAATCCCGGTTACAAGCACTTTGCCGTGACGGGTCTGCTCGATACGGCTCTGTCTAATGGCCACATGCGCTTTTCAGACTATAGCGCCGAGACTCCCGTGGGTGTGCTGTATTCCGAGGTTTTGGCCGATGAGCTGTACGAAACCGGCCCGTTGAAAGAGTTCCGCAAGCAGGCGAAGTTAACGAAGCTTGGCGGGGTGAAGTACCTGCAAGCCGCGCTGCTGAAGGCTTACAAGGAATTTGGCGGCAAGAACGCGCCGCAGGTGGCGATCCTCGAGATGCGTCATCCTTTCGAGACCCTGGAGTCCCGCGAATACCATCTTCTGGCCGAGAACTTCTCAGCGCATGGGCTGCCGACGATTATCGCTTCTCCCGAGCAATTGGAATATAAGAACGGTGTTCTGCGGAAGGGCGAATTCGTCATCGACATTGTTTACCGTCGGATGAAGACTCGTGAGTTCGTCGTGCACTTCGACCCCAACAACCACCCGTTGGTGCGGGCGTACCGGGACGGCAAGGTTTGCGTCGTCAATAGCTTCCGCTCCGATATGGCGCAGAAGAAGGCCATTTTCGACCTGTTGACGGACGAGGCGGTGCTGGCGCATTTTTCACCTGCAGACCGCGTGGCGATTCGGCAGTTAATTCCTACGACGCGAGTGGTGAGCGAGCGGATGGTGGCGTGGGACGGGGCGGAAGAGGTGGATCTGCCTCAGTTCATTGCGGCGAACCGGGAGCGTTTAGTGCTGCGGCCCAACGACGATACCGAGGAGCGGCAGACCTTCGTCGGCGAAGAGATGGACCAGACAGGTTGGGAACGCGCGGTGCGGACGGCGCTGCGAAGCCCTTACGTCGTGCAGGAAAACGTGAAGTCACCGACGGCGAAATTCCCTGTCTATAGTTACGGATCCGTTGACCTGAAGGAGATGCGCGTAGAGGTTCACCCGCATGTCTATCTCGGGAAAGTGCAAAGCGCTTCGAGCTGGCTGACGCCGGCGGCCGGGACCTTCTCCACGGTAGCCGGGATTACAGCGACTTACTTACTCGACACGAAGTAGGCCTCTCGATCTGAGCCGCGTGGCGTTCGCCGTGGCGGAGGATCAGCAAGCACGCGTCGCCGAAGTTGGGGCGTAGGAACCAGGCGTAGGGCGAGGTGACTTTTAACTGGCGCCAGCATAGCGTTTCCGCTTGACGGATCAGTTGGCGGAGTTCTTCGTGGGTGGCGAGCACAGCGGCGAGGACGCCGGGGCGGGCGTGGTGAGGGCCTTGGTGAGGTAGCCGCCGAGGAGGGTGGCGCGCCAATTGCCGTCAGCGACGGGCTGGGTGCGGGCGGCGACCGGGCGGAGCGGCTTCAGGTAGTCCGTGTTGAGGATGGCCATGTGTTCAAGGATCTGGGCGACGGACCAGCCGGAGGTGGGTTCGGCGGAGAGGTCAGCGTGGCGAAGCCGGTCGTCGAGGTGGTCGAGACCGGCGAGGAGTTGGATTTGGAGTTGAGTTTGGGTGGTCATTGTTTGGGGTCCAACGGGTTTGGGGTCCAACGGGCAACGATGGCTTCAACAACCTCGTCGAGGGGGAGATCGGGTTGATAGAGCGCGAAGTGTTCACAAAGGCCGTCGATTTGGACGAATAGGGCGTAGGCCTCCGGTTCCGAGAGATCGGCTTGAAGGGTGGCGCGGATGGATTGGGTCCAGGTGGCGAGGAGGGGGCCAAGGGTGGCGAGGGCGGCGGGTTGGGAGCGGACGGCGTAGAAGAGACGCCAGAAGGGCAGGTGTTGGCGGACGATGGCGGCGGCGCCGCGGATCAGGGCCGTCAGGCGCCGCGTGGCGTCGGTTTGGGCGGCGAGGGCGAAGGAGGCCTGGACATCGACGAGGCCGCGCTCAAACAGGGCAAGGAGGAGAGCGTCTTTGCTGGCGAAATGAGAGTAGAGGAGGCCAGTGGCGAGGCCGGCCTCGGTGGCGATGATCTTGACGGAAGTGTTGGAAAAGCCGTCGCGGGCGAACAGGAGAAGGGCGGCGTCGAGGAGGCGGTTGCGAGTGGTGGAACGGAGGGCTTGGTTTTGGGCCGGGGTGCGAGGCACCTCTTTATTAGAGACTGAACCATCATTCAATAGAAAGACGCCAAGTGGACCAGTTGGCTTCGACCTCTTCGAAGGAGGGGTAGAGCGTGGGAGCGTGGCGGCGGTAGCTAAGGGCGAACGGGCGATAGGCCGGTTGGACTTCGAGTCGGAAGATGGCGGTGAGTTCGCCGGGGGAAAAGGGAAGGGAGGCGAGTTCCAGGGGCGGGGGGCAGTCGCGATTCACGTAGAGCTTGGCCAGAAGGCGCCAGGCTTCGATGCGGGCAGGGTGGGCATCGTCGGGCAGCCGGCGGAGATGGTGGGCGAGGCCGAGGACGGCTTGGAATGCCAGGTGGGTATCTGGAGAGCGGAGCGCGTACGGCTTTGGTGGGCGCTTGGTGATTTCGGCGATGAGCCAGGTTTCGTCGAAACCGACCCATTCGCCGGCGATGTCGAAGAGGTTGAACTCGACGGCGGGGGCGACTTCGTTCTGGAAGATGGCTTCGAGTTCGTGGTCGGCGAACGGTGAGGCGGCGAGCGTGCGGGCGATGTAGGGAAAGGAAAGACGGGTGTCGGTATCGAGGAAGAGGTCGGAGAGGGCGAGCCAGACGGGGTGATGAGGATTCATGGTGAAGACAGCCTCGCCGCTGACGGCTTCGGGGTCAACGGCGAGCTTAACTAGGGTTGGATGATTAGTCAAGATTTAACGACCAACTCTGCACTGCGCGACGATGGCCAGAAGCGGGGGATCATCGTCTGCTTTCCCACGCCAGACCGAACCGGGTTTCAGTTCGCCCTCGTTGCATTGAAACTCGCCATGTCGTATCCGGGGGCCACCAGAACCTATTTGGTAATGGACAACCTCAACATCCATTGCCAGAAGTCTCTGACCGACGCCTTCGGTTCCCAGATGGGATCGGAGGTTTGGGAGAGATTCGTCATCCACCACACTCCTAAGCATGGAAGTTAGCTCAATCAGGCAGAAATCGAAATCGGTATCTTTTCCAAGCAGTGTCTAGGCAATAGAAGGATTCCAGACCTCCGGACATTACGCCAGGAAAGCAATGCCTGGCGCCGCCGCCTTAACAAAGCAGCTACCAAAATCAATTGGCAGTTCGATAGGACAACCGCACGAAAAACGTTTGGATACTAACGGAAAGCTTTCAAGCGGTCGCAGCACTAGTCGGCCGCACCCCCGAGGCGGTAAGGCCAGCGAGTTCAGGAACGTTGAACATCTGCGCGATGCCGGGACGTAATTGCTCAGCAGTCGCGTTGTACGATGCGAGCAGTTCTACCAGTGGGGCACTTACCACAGTTCGGAATGGACGCTGGGCAGGCATCATCTCAACAAGTCCAACGAAGGCTTGAGTGACTTCTTCAGGCCCCGGCGCATCGTCGGCGGCAATTGCGTTCTGGAAAACGCCCCGAACACGTTCTACATACTCTCCCGCACTGCCGTAGTCGAGCAATCGTGCGGCGTCGGCGGGCTGCATTAGGCGGTCAAAAATGGGTGTGCGATAGATCCCCGGCTCCACCAAAACTGACTCAATGCCGAATGGCTGTAACTCGAACCTGTAGACGTCCGCGAGCGCTTCCAACGCGAACTTGCTTGCGCAGTACGCACCGAAGCCAGGGACAACAACCCGTCCAGCCGCCGAACTGACGTGAATCAGCAATCCGCTTCGTTGCTGCCGCATCGAGGGAAGAACGGCCCGATTGACGCGAACAACCCCATAAAGGTTGACGTCGAAGATTCGCTGGAACTGCTCAGGCGTATATGCTTCGGTGACGCCGAGGCCCGCAAAGCCTGCATTATTAATCACAACGTCCAGATGGCCCGCCTGTTCCAGCGCTCGCAGAACCGCATTCTGCACAGACGATTCGTCGGTGACATCCAGTTCCAGCACGTGCAGGGGGAGGTTTTCGCTACTCGCAAGCCGCTGGAGCGTTTCGCGATGTTCGGAATTATGGCCGTTCACGTCCCGCATCGTTGCGAATACGTGGTGGCCACGCCGTGCAAGCGTTTCAGCCGCATCCCTCCCAAAGCCTGTGCTCGCCCCGGTTATAAGTACTACACTGCTCATGTATTGTCCTTCTGACCGTAATCAGGGCACAAGTATACACGTAGCAGCCGCTTCAAGGTACAGCGCTTCTATCTTTCGGCACGGGTCGGTATTCGCAGTGAGCCCGGAAGAACATTCGTAGCCATTCAGTAACTCCTGTAACGCCGCTGGATTCTCCAGACAGGCTTAACACGAGCTTCTCGCAAATGATGATGCTATGATCCTTACGATCACGCACGTACGTCATTGCAAATTCTATGAACAATCGTGATCCGGGAGTTTAGCAGATGGAATCGACGGGCGATATTCTCAATCACCACCTGAAATGCTTCAGTGAAGGCAACCTTGAAGACATTTTGGCCGATTACTCTTCAGATGCTGTATTGTTTGTGCCTGCCGGTGTGCTGAAGGGCCCCGACGCGATAAAACCCGTTTTTCAGACGATCTTTTCGGAATTCGCGAAGCCGGGGGCGTCGTTCGCAATGCACCAGCAGTACGTCGACGGTGACTACGCGTATATTCTTTGGAGCGCCGAGACGCCAGATAACGTTTATGAAACCGCGACCGATACGTTTGTTGTACAGAATGGAAAGATCGTTGCGCAGTCGTTTGCTGCGAAGATCACGCCAAAAAGCTCTACCCGCCAATAACCTAACGCGAATTGAAAAACAATTGGCGACTGCACATCAGCGAATCGGGCTAGTGCTGCGACCGCTTGAAAGATTTGCGTTAATACCCAAACGCTTTCCGTGCGGCTGTCCTTCGGCGCTAACGAAAACTTGACCAGGTACGCTCGGATAGAGTTGCCACCACTGAAAACAGTGTTGGGAACGGCAGATGCGGCTG
>JBBQRA010000228.1:0-9661 GCA_038215275.1 Bryobacterales bacterium
ATGGCGGTGAAAGAGAACGCCTCCTATCTGAAAGCGCTGCTGTTTTATAAGGGAGTACGCACCGAGGCGCAGGCGATCGAGAACCCTCACAACGCCAATGCCATCTCGACGATCGGCTACGGCGTTGCGGTTTTCCATCGACTGGAAGGACGAACAGACCGCGCGTGCGAACTCTTGCAGCGCATCGTCAACGAAGAGAACTGGAGCGCATTTGGACTGATTGGCGCCGAGATGGATCTCTCTCGCGGCCTCTGCGCTCCGGCTAAGAAGTAAGCGTTGCGAACGCTTCCCGCAGGCGCTGCCACGTCACCGGCAGTTCTTCGATCAAGACACGAGTCTCGCCGACCACTGACATGAAGTTCGCATCGCCGAGCCATCGTGGCAATACATGTAAGTGGATATGGCCCGCCACTCCGGCGCCCGCACATTCGCCCAGGTTCATGCCCAAGTTGATCCCTCCCGGTTGGTACACCCGCCGAAGGGCCGTCTCGGCGATCCGGGCCAGTTCCATCATTTCCGCCGCCGCGGCTGCTGACGCAGCGGCAAGGGAATCGACATGCTCGTAGGGAGCAATCATCAAATGCCCATTGGTGTAGGGATACAGGTTCAACAGGGCATAGCAATGCACGCCACGATGCAGTACTAAGTTCTCTTCTTCGTTACCGGCCTCTGCCTTCTGGCAAAATACACATCCGGCGGTCGCGGGTCCGCCTTTCACGTATTGATAACGCCACGGACTCCAAAGACGGTCCATCCCTTGTCCCGTTTATTCGTCGTCGTTGTCGAAATCGTCGGAGCTCTCTCCGCCGTTAACGATGTCCTTCAACTCTTTCGACGGTTTGAAGTAGGGAATGCGCTTGGCCGGCACTTCGACGCGAGCCCCGGTCTTCGGATTACGACCCACGCGAGGCTGCCGCTGCCGGGTACGAAAGCTCCCAAAGCCACGGATTTCGATCTTGTCACCCTGCCGCAGACTCCGCACAACACTGTCAAAGATGGCTTCGACGATCACCTCGGAATCCTTCCGGGTCATCTCCACAACTTTCGACACCTCTTCGATCAAATCCGCTTTCGTCATTGCCATAATATTCGAAGGTCTCCTCGACGCTATTCGCCGTCCGCCGCCGGTGCAGCTTCATCCTTGCGAAGCGCCTCCTCAATCGTCGACGTCGCCGCGGCGGCTTGCTTCTGATAGTCCGCCAATCGGTTCTTCTCTTCGTCCTCGGCCACTGCCTTCAGGCTCAAGCCGATCTTCTTTTCGCCGACGTTCAGGCGAATAACCTTAAACATGTACTCTTCGTTCACCGGCAGGGCTGGTCCTTTGGCCTCTTGCCCGCGTTGGAAGCCCGGCACTTCAGAGTTATGGCAAAGCGCCTCGACTCCAGGCGCCACTTCAACAAACATTCCAAAGGTGGATGCACGGCAGACTCGTCCCTTGACGAGGTCGCCCACCTGATGCGTTTGGAAGAACGACTCCCAGGCGTCGGGCTGCAACTGCTTCATGCCCAAAGACAAGCGACGCGTGGGAGCGTCGATCTGCAGTATGACCGCCTGCACAATCTGGCCCTTCTTGAGTAGTTCAGACGGATGCTTGATGTGCTTGGTCCACGAAAGATCGGACACATGCACCAAGCCGTCGATACCTTCTTCAATTTCGATAAAGGCCCCGAAGTCCGAGAGCTTGCGCACCCGGCCTTCAACGACGCTGCCGATGGCATATCGGGCGGCGACGGTCGTCCAAGGATCTGCTTCCAGCTGCTTAATGCCGAGTGAAATCCGGCGGTCGCGCGACTTCACTTCGAGGACAACACTCTCTACCTGATCGCCCGGCTTGACGACTTTCGACGGATGCTTCATGCGCCGGGACCAAGTCATCTCGGAGATGTGAATCAACCCTTCGACGCCGGCCTCGAGTTCGACGAACGAGCCGTAGTCCGTCACACTGACCACACGGCCAATGACCCGCGTCCCCGGCTGATAGCGCTCGAGGACCGTTTCCCACGGATCGGGCAGCATCTGCTTCAATCCGAGAGAGATCCGTTCTTTGTCTCGATCAAACTTCAATACGCGGAGCGTCAACTCCAGCCCGACCTGCACCACTTCGCTCGGATGCGTGACGCGGCCATGGCTCATGTCGCTCACGTGCAGCAGACCGTCAATCCCGCCCAGGTCGATAAACGCCCCGTATTCGGTGAGATTCTTCACGGTGCCGCGAACGTCGCCGCCTTCGTGAACCTGATCGAGCAGAACCGTCTTCTTGGCGTTGACGTCTTCCTCTATCGCCATCTTGCGGGAGACGACCACGTTGCCCCGCCGCCGGTTCAACTTCACAACGCGGACCGGAATCTCCTGGCCGATAAATCCTTCAACGTTGTAGACCGGACGCACGTCAACTTGCGAGCCGGGCATGAAGGCTTCGACGCCTACATCCACCATCAGACCGCCTTTGGTTCGTCCCGTGACCTTGCCGGTAATGATTGCGTTGTTCTTCAGCGCCTCATCAAGAGCGTCCCACGCCTTATTGTTCGAAGCTTTGTGGTGCGAGAGCATCACATAGCCTTCGGGCGTGAGTTGGCCGCGTTCGACTACAACCTCGAGAGTGTCGCCGGGCTTGACGGTGATCTTGCCGTCGACGGTAGGCAACTGCGATATCGGCACCGCGCCTTCCGACTTCGCGCCGATATCGACGAGGACCTCTTTGTCGGTGACCTTGACCACGTAGCCCTGCAGGACCTCGCCGTCTTCGGGCATCGCGTACTGTCCGTACTCATCGAGCCCTTCGCTCGCGAGCACGTCATCCATGGAGAAGGTTTCTTCCTCCTCTTCGGCAACCTCCGGATCTACGGAGGGTTGCCCCGGCAGCTCCGGGTCGGCGGCAGGCCCGGGGGCCGGGCGATTTTCAGCACCGGAAACGGGATCGTTCGGTGTCAGACTGTCGGGGTTAAGTCCCATGCCATCTCTCCGGGCGGGGCGTGTAAACAGTGTGCTATCCCGTGGAACACTGTCAACCAGCCTGCCGAGTTTGAAAATATCCCAACGAAAGCGATAAAGCGTTGAGGGTCAGCTACTTCAGAAGTATAGGGGACCTAAATCGAAGTGTCAACGGGCCAAAGCCGGACGAGCCCCGGCCGAGCGAAGAAACTAAGCGATTTCTGTGATATCGTGCGAAGTCATGCGCCTCGCCGTCTTTTTCTTGTCCACCCTGGCTTTTGCCCAGCCCTCGAATCTTGTTCCTCCGGTGGTGCCGGACGATGTCGCCCTCGACTTCGACGTCGAGTACTCCCGCGTGGGCGAGCGGGTGGCGATGGACATCTTCCGGCCCAAGATTGGCGGTCCGCATCCCGTCGTGCTGGCGATTCATGGCGGCGGGTTCCGCGCCGGTTCCCGGGCCAGTTATCACCGCCTTTGCATCCAATTGGCCCAAAAAGGTTTCGTTGCTGCCACGGCATCGTATCGCTTGGCCCCCCGCCACCAGTTCCCGGCCGCGGTGGAGGACGCGAAGGCCGCCGTCCGTTTTTTACGGGCGAACGCGCGAAAGTACAACCTCGATCCCGATCACATCGGCGCGACTGGGGGCTCGGCCGGTGGGCATCTGGCCCTGATGTTAGGCCTTACTGGGGAAATGATAGCCTTCGATGGTACCGGCCCGAATGGAGATCAATCGAGCAAGGTCCAGGCAGTTGTAAACTTTTACGGACCCACTGATTTCACCAAGTCCTATGACGCCAGCGTTGACGCCAAGGATGTCCTGCCGCAGTGGATTGGGAACGACTTGGCCCACAATCGCAAGCAGCATCTGATCGCCAGCCCGTTGTTCTACGTCACGCCGATGGCGCCGCCTATCCTGACCGTTCACGGCACCAAGGACACCTATGTCGCGTATGAGCAGGGCCACTGGCTCGACGAACGCATGAAAGCCGCCGGCGCGATCCATGAGCTCGAGACAATCGAAGACGCCGGCCACGGCTTCAAAGGGGCGGACTTGGCTCGGGCGGAAACGCGATTGATGGGATGGTTTGACAAACATCTGCGGCCCGGGCCGCAACGGAAGATCTTAATTTCTGACCACGGCCTGAAGGGCGAGGTGGTTCTAATGGATTGGCCCAGTGGGAAGGAGTACCTTCGAGTGCCCAACGGCCGTGGGCATGACGCGCAGCCGCTGCCGGGCGGCAACATTCTTTATACGTTTGCGCCGGAAAAGAAGGTCTACGAGGTGGATCAATTCGGCAAACGGGTTTGGGAATGCTGCGACGGCCTCGAACACCCGCTAGCGGCTCAGCGTTTGCCCAACGGGCACACGCTCATCGGCGATGCGAAAGCGGGCCGCGTGATGGAGGTGGACAAGGCCGGCAACCGGATCTGGAATTACACCTCCGATGACTTGGCGAACATGCGAATGCGTAACGTGCGCCGAACCGCCGCGGGAACGACTCTGATCTGTGTCGAGGCGGTGGCCAAGGTGATCGAAATCAGCAAAGAAGGCAAGCAGATTTGGGAATGGCAGGCGCCCGAGAAAGAGAAGCGCCGACTGTATCAGGCTTTGCGGCTGGCCGATGGCAATACGATCTTGAGCTTGTCTGATCCCGGCGAAGTCGTGGTCGTTAATCCACAGGGAGCCGTTATTCGGTCCATCGGCGGCAGCCGGAGCGATATCAAGATGGGATGGGCCTCGGGGATGGCCTTGTTCCCCAACGGCAACCTGCTGATCAGCGACTATACCGGCCGCCGGCTTTTGGAAGTCGATTCGAACGGCGTTATGGTGAATGAACTTCGCATGGGACCGCGGACCGTGGCCAGCTTGGCCGTCGTCGAGTAGCTTATTTAGCCAGCAGCCAGTTCGCGGCGGCGATACCAGACAGATAAGCTCCCTCGACACGAGGACCGCCAAATGCATCGCCCGCCAAGACCAAAGGCGGGTCGCCTTCGACGCCATAGTATCGGTCGTCGAAAGTCTGCACCGGTTGGCTATAGCGCCAACGATGATAGCGCCAATGCAAGACGGTTGAACCGAGCCAGGGAGCCGCCGCGGCCAGGAGGAGCTTGGCTGCCTCTTCTTTTGGCGTTTCCCAATGCAGCAGGCTGAATGCGGGGGTGGCCAAAATAGTGACTCCCGTCGCGTCCCCGTCGAGGCCTTTCTGCCGGTTGTCGGCCAGCGTCTGGAGCGGCTCCTGCGAGACGCGTAAGAAGCCAGGCGCCGGAATGGCGGAGTCGCCCTCTAGAACTGCGAGAATGGCCAGGCACCGATGATACTCGATGGTGATCAAGTCTTTCTTGGCCTGCTCCTCAAGTTCCAGGAAAGCGAGTGCCTGAGGCACTGGCGTTGTCACCACCAGCACTTCGGTCGAATAGACCTCGCCGTCCTCGGTGACAACGCGCCACAGGCGTTGATCGCGTCGGACGCTGGCAACCGTCACCCCACAGATAATCCGCAAGCCTTCGGCCAAGTACTGAGGCAGGGCATTCATGCCCAGTGGCGAGCAGTAGCGCGTCTCTCCATCGCGGTCGAACCAGGGAACTGCGACAGCGGTTCCCAGAAAGCCGTCAATCAAGCGCCGAAACTCCGGGTCCCGGGCGGAGAAAAACTGAGCTCCGTAGTCGAAAAGCGCACCTTCAAAATGGCAAGACGCCATCCGGCCGCCGACCCGGCGGCCTTTGTCGAGCAATAGGACCCCGAGCCCCGCACTTTCCAGCGTCCTCGCGGCCGCCAGGCCGGACAGGCCGGCGCCAATCACAATGCAGTCTTCTATCGAAGGATTCATACAAGATCGGCTCAGGCGCTCTTCGGATAGCTGCCAAGAAGATGGAACGAATCCGTAAACTCCTGCAGGTGGTTGAGAGCCCGTTGGCAAACCGGGTCATCGTCGCGTCCCAGAAAGTCAGCGTAGAAGAGGTACTCCCACGGCCTCCCGCGTAATGGCCGGGACTCAATCTTCGTCAAGCTCAAATCCCGCAAGGCAAATGCTGACATTGCGCGAAAGAGGGCGCCCGGAACGTTACGAAGCGTGAAGGCGATCGAGGTCTTCCATTCGCGGGGGTTCGCCTCCGGCGCTGCTTCACCGGGCCGGGAGAGGAGGAAAAAGCGCGTAAAGTTGCGATGATCATCCTCAATTGAGCGCTTTAGTATTTTGGCGTCATAATACGCCGCCGCCGCGGCTGAGGCGATCGCCGCCGCCCCGGGCGGGCGATTCTCCATGATCATTTTGACGCTGCCTGCTGTATCGTAGAAGCTCTCGCGTTCGATCTGCGGGCGATCGGCGAAGAACTGCAGACATTGATTAATAGCGACCGGATGGGAATAGACCTTGCGGACTTTCGAATAGGTCATCTCGGGAGCGCTGATGAGGTTGTGGACGATCCGCAGGTTAACCTCCCCGCGAATGGGAAGATGAAAATTGAGGAGATGATCATAATTTTCGTGTACCGAGCCATGGAGCGTGTTTTCGATCGGCACGACCGCGCGGTCCACCTCGCCGCTTGCCAACCGCTCGAACACCTGTTGAAAGCGCGGGCAGGGAACTACCTCCACCTCCGGCCCCAGCAGCAGGCGGGCAGCCTCCTCACTGAACGCACCGCGTTCCCCCTGGAATGATGCCGTTACCGGCTGCCGCTTCCGTCCCATCTCTTTGCCCCTGGATTTGAAATTCCGAGTAAATCGATCACCCGGTCCACACAATGATCCACCAAGTCCATGGCGGTTTGGGGATTGCCGTAAAAGCCAGGAATGGGCGGAGCAATCACCGCGCCCATTTCGGCCAAGGCTGTCATCGAACGGAGATGCCCTAAATGGAACGGCATTTCGCGGACCATCAGCACCAGACGCCTCCGTTCTTTCAAAACAACGTCCGCGGCCCTGGTGAGCAGATTGTCCGTGATCCCGTGCGCGATGGCGGACATCGAGTGCACCGAGCAAGGCACCACCACCATTCCATGAGTGATAAAGCTCCCACTGGCCACTGCTGCGCCTATCTCTTCCACCGGGTGGAAATGGTCCGCCAAATCGCGGAAAGCATTCACCCGCAATCCCATCTCCAGCCACGCCGTGCGCTCTGCGGAGCGAGTCATGATCAGGTGGGTTTCCACCTCGCTGGTGGCTCGTAGCTTTTCGAGGAGTCGAAATCCGAGCACGGAACCACTCGCTCCCGTCACCCCAATGATTACTCTCAAACCATTCACTCCTGGCGCCCCACCGTTTCAATTTCCACAATTGGAACAAACGGCGGAAGATATCGTACCAGACTAGCGGATTCGAGGGGACCCGCCAAGTAGCCCAACTCTTTATCCTGTTTCATCTGGAGCCCGAAATGAGTCCTCCGTCCCATCGAGACATTTCAGTATTGGAAATGTGCGGGGGATAATGGCATTTTCAAAAAATGGCGGTTAGCGAAATCCTTGTTCTGAATTCAGAACAAAATTCCGTTTTTTCCATTCCATCTGCTCTATTGCGCTGATATACTCCCTTTAGTCTTCCTCACGGTAGATGCTACACCATAGATGGGAGTCCTATGTCTAACCGCCAGATGCGAGTCCCTCCTGGTCTAGCTGGGAACGGTCAAATCATGGAGGAAGCCGGGCAGAAACTGAAGCGGGTGCGCGAACGTCTCAATCTGCGGTATCGGGACGTGGAAGACGCCAGCCTTCGGATCGCGGAACGTCGTCAGAACGATGAGTTCATTGTCGCGCTGTCGCGCCTTTCCGACATCGAAAACAAGGGCACGGTCCCAACGGTTTTCCGCCTCTATACGTTGTGTACGATCTATCGGCTGGACGTTCTGGAAGTGCTGCAGTGGTATGGCGTCGATCTTTCGCATCTGCCCGCTGACGCTGCGTCGATCGAGCTCGAAAAGACTCACGCCATTCACTTTCACCCGCACAATCATGGGGAGGTCCTGCTTCCTTTGGCGTTGGATCCGGGCCTGGACTTGACCAAGACCACGTACTTGAGCCGGATGATCCAACGATGGGGGAAACTTCCCCTGATGTTGTTGCACGGCTTGGACTTGAAGACTCATCGATACGCCTTTGTGGGCTCAGAGGACTGGTCGATGTATCCGCTACTGCAACCGGGGTCGCTCCTATTGCTCGATGAAACGAAGCGGAAAATCGTTTCATCGGGTTGGACAAACGAATTTGACCGCCCCATCTATTTTCTGGAGCATCGCGAGGGGTACGCTTGCGGATGGTGCAATCTCGAAGGAAACCGGCTGGTCTTGCAGCCTCACCCAGCTTCGATGTGCAGCCCGCAAGTTTTTCTGTTTCCCGACGAGATCGATGTGGTTGGCCAGGTTACCGGCGTAGCTATGCGCCTCGACCAAGGTCGTCGGCACCGTAACGGATCTTCAGCAGGCTGACAAGGGTTTTCAAGTCCGCCGAATAGAGAGCTTTCTCTGAGGCCATTACCCCTGAGGGTACGTTTTGTTTCCAGGGTTCAAGCAATTCCCAAGACGACAGAATGTTCGTCATTGGCCCACCGATTCCGGCTAAATATTCAGCCAAATCGGCCTCTTGACTCGCCAAATCCAAATTCAGCCATTCCCCGAAGGTCCGCTTGTGGTTTTGCCGCATTGCCTTGGCGGCTTCTTTCTCTCCAAAAACCAAGGCTAGCCCGTGGTGTTCATATGCCCCTGTATTCGGGTCGCGCAGAGAGGAAAGATACTGCAGTTTCCCGAAGTGTGTGGGGATCTGCGAGAGTGTGTGGAGCCAGAGGTCCTCCCGGGCATCACGTTCAAGCAAGCTTTTGGGCCGGGCGACACGCATTGGTTCGCGTACCTCGGATTCAGTCTACCTTACTTCTTATCGTTTGGCACCAATTGCTTGAATTCTAATCACGAAAACGGCGAGCAACGCGGAGAGCTCTGCTCTCTTCCAAATTTGGACCATCTCGTGTTCCACATTCCGAAAGAGTCTAGGGCTTTTCTCCTAGGGGTCCTATCCGGGCTACACTCGCCCTATCACAAACAACTGCAAGGGATTGTAGTCCAAGCGGCCCAGCATACTAGAAGTAGTGTGAGCCGGAAGGACAAACTACTAGTACTTACGGTCCCTAGGTTATTGCCTTGCAATCGGGGGAAACCCTCCGGCGGGCTACTGATTCAATCCAAAAAGGCAGCGACGGGCAATCTCGCTTCCTCCCTTAACTTTAACCTCTAAAACTCGGAACACACAAGGACTCATCTTCCCATGAAAAGCTTAATTCTATCCGCTGTTCTCGCCTTCATTGGCGCTCTTTCTATGAATGCGCAAGAGATTTTGCCGATTCCGAAGTGTTATCCGTGCGAAGGCAATCCGCCGCTGGCGGGCGTTGAAGTCGCCGACACGAGCCTCGAAGTGGTCGAGACGAACATCCTGCCGATCCCGAAGTGCTACCCCTGCGAAGGCAATCCGCCGCTGACCGGCGTTGAAGTTGCCGAGACGAACATCCTGCCGATCCCGAAGTGCTACCCGTGCGAAGGCAATCCGCCGCTGACCGGCGTTGAAGTCGCCGAGACGAACATCCTGCCGATCCCGAAGTGCTACCCGTGCGAAGGCAATCCGCCGCTGACCGTGGTTGAAGTTGCCGAGACGAATATCCTGCCGATCCCGAAGTGCTACCCCTGCGAAGGCAATCCGCCGCTGACCGGCGTTGAAGTTGCCGAGACGAACATCCTGCCGATCCCGAAGTGCT
>JBBQRA010000229.1:0-9655 GCA_038215275.1 Bryobacterales bacterium
CGCCGGCCAAACCCTCCTCGCCGCCTACCGCCTCGTCCACGATGCCGCCTTTGCCCATCTCTCCGGCCAACTTCCCCGCCCGGACGACATGAAGCCCGACGCCTACCAGCGCAACATCGCCGCCCGCGCCTTCGACGTCGCCCGCTACCTCCTCTTCTGGGCCGTGCCCACCAACGTCGGCCAGGTCACCAGCATCCGGACCCTCGAAAAACAGATCCGCCGCCTGAAGGCCTCCCCCTACGCCGAGGTCCGTGCCATCGGCGCTGAAATCGCCGCCGCCTGCGCCGCCCCGCCCGCTTGCCGCTGGGACGACTCCCAAACCGAGCCCCTCGCCCCCACCCTCGCCAAATACTGCGACGCCGACGCCCATCTCTCCGAATCCGCTGCCGACCTCCGCCTCTGGGCCAAGCAGAACCTCCCCGCCACCCCCGCCCCCGGCCCGGACATCGATCTCTTCAAGCCCACCGGCACCGCCTCCGAGATCGCCGCAACTCTCCTCTATCCCGTCACCGACTGGCCCTTCCGCGCCCTCTACGAATGGGCCGCCGCCGCCTCCCCCGCCGTCCGCCAGGAAGTCATCGATACCGCCGTCCGCTCCCGCTCCAAACACGACGAACTCCTCCGCGGCTTCCGCGGCGGCCTCTACTGCTACGACCTCGTCATGGACGTCGGCGCTTACCGCGATTTCCATCGCCATCGCCGCTGTCAACAATACCGCCAGGACTACTCCGGCCACCTCGGCTACGAAACTCCCCAGGTCATCACCGAAGCCAACCTTACCGTCGAGTACCAAGCCGCCATGGACCACGCCCTCGACACCATGCGCCTGCTCCCCGCCCCGGCCAACGGATACCTCCTCCCCTTCGGCGCCCGCAGCCGCTTTCTCTTCAAGATGGACTTCGCCGAAACGGAGTACATCTGCCGCGTCCGCAGCGGCGTCAAGGGCCACTTCAGCTATCGCGCCATCGCCTGGCACATGAAGGAAGCCATGGAGAAACTCGAACCCGAACTCGGCCGCCTCCTCTCCGGCACCCCGCCATGGATCGAAGACCCACTCAAGCGCTAGCCTGCCTTCTCCTCGCCGCGCCGCTCCTGGCTCGCGAGGAAAAGCCGCTCCACGCCCACTGGGCCTTCCATTCCGACCCCACCGCCTGCGCCGGCCCCGCCCGCCCTGAAAAAGACAAACATGACAAACGCTGGGCCCCCACCGCCATCCCCGACGCGACCCCTGGCTGCTACCGCAAACGCTTCACCCTCACCGCCGGAACCCGCTTCGCCCTCGAATTCGACGGCCCCGCTCCCACCGAAATCTTCCTGAACGGCCAACCCCTCCCACCTCCCTACGAATTCACGGTCCCCCTCAACGTCGAAAACCTCCTCGCCATCGTGGCCCCCACCGGCCTCTCCACCCCCGTCCGTCTCCTCAAAGACCCCGCCCCACCCCCGGCCTCACCCTCTGCCAAACCCGGCGCCCTCCGCCTCACCGCCGCCCCCGGTCCCCTCCCCGCCGACCGCACCGGCTTCGCCGTCCTCACCGCCAATCGCGACGTCCCCCTCAAATGGGCCGTCCGCGGCCAAGGCCGCCTAGCCGGCCCCGCATCCTTCGGAGCCGTCAACCTCGTCCGCACCACCGGCACCCCCGGCAAGATCACCGTCACCGCCACCACCGTCTCCGGCGAAACTGCCTCTCTCGATCTCTGGTCCACCGCCGTCCCCCTCGGCAACTCCTGGATGCGCGAACCCGCACGTTAAAAAGTACTTGACAGCCCCGCCCAATCCGCTATCCTGAGGGAGGCGAAGAAAGAGCGAAAGCGATTCTGAAGGGAAAAATATGCTGGCTACTAGCGAAACACCGCGGGTTGTGGACACTATGGTGAAGGGCTCGAACACGGGCCCGCGACAGGAAAAGCTAATGTTGGACGAAAAAGAGAAAATGCGAGCCCTCCAAGCCACGCTTGGAGCCATTGAGAAACAGTTTGGCAAAGGATCCGTGCTCCGGCTCGGTTCGAAGGAATCGATTCAGCCGGTTGCGGTCATCCCGTCGGGCTCCATCTCCCTCGATCATGCCCTCGGCGTCGGCGGCTTCCCCCGCGGCCGCATCATCGAGGTGTTCGGCCCGGAATCCTCCGGTAAGACGACCATCGCCCTCCAGGTAGTGGCCGAAGCCCAGAAGGCCGGCGGCGTTGCCGCTTTCGTTGACGTCGAACACGCCCTCGACCCCGGCTACGCCCGCAAACTCGGCGTCGATATCGATAACCTCCTCGTTTCACAGCCCGACTTCGCCGAACAGGCCCTCGAAATCACCAATACCCTCATTCAATCCGGCTCCATTGACGTCCTCGTCGTCGACTCCGTCGCCGCCCTCGTCCCCAAGGCCGAACTCGATGGCGAAATGGGAGATTCCTTCGTCGGCGTCCATGCCCGGCTCATGAGCCAGGCCATGCGCAAACTCACTGGTGTCGTCTCGAAGTCCAACACCTGCCTCATCTTCATCAATCAGATCCGCGAGAAGATTGGCGTCATGTTCGGCAGCCCGGAAACCACCACCGGCGGTCGCGCCCTCAAATTCTATTCGAGCGTCCGCCTTGATATCCGCCGCATCGGCGCCCTCAAGGAAGGCGAAGAAGTCATCGGCAATCGCACCAAGGTCAAGGTCGTTAAAAACAAAGTGGCTCCGCCCTTCCGCGAAGCCGAGTTCGACATCATCTACGGCCAGGGCATCTCCCGCGAA
The DNA here is from genome assembly GCA_038215275.1 of Bryobacterales bacterium. Lineage (GTDB taxonomy): Bacteria > Acidobacteriota > Terriglobia > Bryobacterales > Bryobacteraceae. The sequence goes on from JBBQRA010000229.1 coordinate 2,732, forward strand.
GGCGACCTTATCGACCTTGCCGTCACCCACACCGTCGTCGAAAAATCCGGCTCCTGGTACAGCTACAAAGGCGATCGCATCGGCCAAGGCCGGGACAACGCCCGGCAGTTCATCAAGGACAACCCGGACTTCTTCCGCCGCATCGATATCGAACTCCGCGACAAACTAGGCCTCGCCCAAGGGCCCGTCACCGCCGAGCAAGAGAAGGCTGCCGCCGCCGCTTCCAAGAAGTAGCCACTGTCCGGTTTCGCACACCTTATGGCGGAACCGCACAGCTCCCATCGGCAGGTTCCGGCCCCCCTGCCAAACTGTTCAACAACTTAGAGAATGGTACGCGGACTGCATAAGTCTCGGTTATGCAGCCCGTGAAGCCCCTTTCTCACTACCTGTTGGTCGCCTTCGCTCTCGCGATGGGGATGTCACTATTGCACAACGTCCGTCTTGGCCAAGTCAGCCTGGACAATCCGTACCACCGTCTCGAGCAACGCGGCCCTGGGATACCGGGTTTTGTCCATATTGCTCCGGATCGTCGAATCGGGAGACTTATCGAACGGCAGGGCCACCGCGAAGTGGTCCCCTTTCACTACACCGAGATACTTGCTTCCGGGTACGATCGCGTCCTGACGGGTCAACTGGCCATCATGGATCGGATCGAACGAATTCATCAGCATCCATGTCTGCAGGAGCGCCTTCGAGGTATTCTCCTTGCTGCTAGCCGCCACTACTGAGTAAGTCGGAACCACCGGGTTCGGGAACGAAGCCAGAAACGCCTGCCGCGCCGCTTTGGCTAAGCTCTTGAAACCAGCGGCCATATCCCCCCGGCACGTCTTGAACTTAAACTGCTGAATCCAGCGGTCGGCCTGCCCCGGCATCGCATCGGCAATCGGCGAACCCCCGCTTGCCCCCGCCACGCTCACAAACGCCGCCACCTTGTCGGCGATCCCTTCCCGCGCCAACGCCTCCTGAATATCCGGAGTGCCCTTGCTATATCCCACCAGAATCCACTGCCGCTGATCCGTCTTCCAGCTATCGTTCACGTACTTGGCGATCTCTTTTGCGTTCACCTCCGCCGCGTCGTTGCCCACCTGCAGTAACTCCGCCGTCACGCCAAACTGCTTCCGCAACGCCTGAATCCCCTCATCAAACGCCGGGCTCTCCGCAAAGCACGAACTCATAAACCCCGGCACCACCAACACCCGGTACTCCTTCGTCACCGGCGCCAGCTTCACATCCGTCTTCCCCGGCTTCTGAATCCAGTCCTGGCAGCCGCCCCAGTTCCCCGTATCCGGGTTATTCTGCACCAGCACGCTGCAGAACGTGTCGCTGAACAATTCGCTGGCGTCCTGGCCGTCGTTCTCCATGTAAATAATCAGCGTCCGGCCATCGGAAAAGAACTCTTGCCCATGCGCCGTATTCGCCTTCAGTAAAGGCGTCTTCACGGTCATGTACTCCCGAGCCGCCACCATCCCCGTGTCCTGCAGGCTCTGCCCGATGAAGTCCCGCTCTTTGTCCGTCTCCGGATCAATCTTGTGCGTAATCTTGCCGTTCCGCTGGTCTTTGTCGAAGCCCACATCGTGCGTCCCCGCCCCGGCCCACACCGCCCGGCCGCCCACTTTAAAAGGTGCCCGCCAAATCCGGAAGTGATGCCGCGCCGCCACCACCATCAAAGGATCCGCGTGCGCCCATCCATAGTCCTGCGGCCGCTCAAATAAATACAGCTCGCTCATCGGAATCGTCAGATACGCCTGCTTCGAAAAACTAGCCAGCGCCCCCCGCAGAATCGTGTCCATGATCGACCGGTCCACCGTCACCCAGTCCCCCGCCTGCAGCGCCGCCACCACCTGCACCTCGCTTCCCACAATGAAGAAGTTCACCCGGTCACCCGGCGTCCCGTCCTTATCCCCCACCCGGATCGGCACCGAGTTCAACTGCTCCTCCGTCATCTTCACGAGCGGCAACTTCTCCCTCACTGCTGTTAACGACACCGCGGCCACCCGCTCCAACTTCACCGTGAACGATCCGTCCGCCCCCTCGGTCGCCGCCTGATTGATCCCCAAAAACAGCCGCCCCTTCACAGGCACCCGCCGCTCTCCCTTAGTACCTATCAGAAACGGCCGGTTCGTCTCATTCTCGCCCACCCGGCCCACCAGCGCTCCCCGCTTCCCGTCACCCACCGGAAACGACTTGATCATGTCCAGCCAACCCCGCGCTATCCCGTCCGGCAAAATCTCTTTGCCATTGAAACGCAACGCTCCCGTCGCCGTGAATCGCAGAATGTCCCCCGCCGCCACATCAATGCCGGTATCCATCCACTGCTTGTTCCCCGGCACCGTCAATTCCACCGTGCCGCCCGCCGGCGCCGACCCGTTCGCCGACGCCGCCGGCTTCACCACGTCGTACCGGCTCACCGGCGGTTGCGCCAACACCAGCCCGCCCATCACCAGACCTATCCATAAAATGCGCTTCATCGAATCGACTCCAAAATCGCGTTCGTCAACTCCGGCGGCGCCAGAATCAATCCCTTAATCTGTGCCCAGAGCAGCGGATCTGCCTCCATCCGCGCGTGTCCCCCGCCAAAAACCCGCCGCAAGCTCATCTCGGGAAGCGGATACAGCGACCACAACGGATACCGGAACCGAAAATTCCCCAGAATCTTCGTCTGTCGTGGATCCACCGCCTGAATATAGTCCTCACCCCGCACCGTCAGAACCTCTTTCTGATAAAAATTCGCCGCCCGCTTCACGTTCGGCGGAATGTGTCCGTCCCGGCTCATGGAAACGCTATCCACCTGCACCGTCAAGTCCACCGTCACCCCGGCCTTCTTCAAATCGCGCGCCAACCGCACCACCTCACCCCCGCCCAGGCTCTGCCCGTACAGGATCACCTTCACGCGCCCCCGCTCCTCCGGATCCAACTTCTTGTTCTTGTTCGCGTCGAACGCCGCCAGTACCAACCGCCTCGCCTCCCGGTGGCGGTAATGCGCCAGCGTCTCGGCGTACACGTTCGGCAGCCCCATCGCCCGAATATCCAGCGCCACCTTCCGGACCCCCCGGTCCGGGTCGTCCCAGCGGTCCAAGCCGCCCATAAAGCCGAGAATCAGCGTGCTCCCCTCCGGAAGAGGAGTCGGCATCGCAAAATCCTTCATTGATTGCGCGCCGGCCACGCCGCAACACGCCACTAAACCTAAAACTACCCTTCGTAACATCCGTATCTCCTAGATGTCACACCCGGTCGCGGCGTTTCCTCTAACTGGCCACCACCGCCGTGCCCGACACCGACACCATCAACATCGATCCGCCCGAGCCAACCTGAATCGTTTCGTAGTCGATATCGATCCCGATCACCGCATTGGCGCCCATCTGTTTAGCCTGCTCCTGAATCTCGTCCATCGCAATCGCCTTCGCCTTGCGAAGTTCGGACTCGTAGGCGCCGCTCCGGCCTCCCACAATATCCGTGATCTTGGCGAAAAAGTCCCGGAAAATATTCGCCCCCAATATCGCCTCGCCTGAGACGATTCCCAGGTATTGGATTTGCCGTCCCTCCAATGTCGACGTCGTCGAAAGCAACATGATTTCCTACCTCTTCCGCAGTAGCGGTTCCAACACCGGAAATACGTTCCGGTTAGCCACGATCTTACTACCCTCGGCCGTCGGGTGGATCTGGTCTTGCAACATCAACTTCGCCTCCGTCGCCACTCCGTCGAGCAAAAACACGATCCGCGGAATATTGTGCTTCGCCGCCAACGCCGGATACATCTGCTCAAAGTCCCGAATATACTCCGGCCCGTAATTGCGCGGCAGCGTAATTCCCGCCAGCACCACCTTCGCCCCGGCACCCTTAAACGCCGTAATCATCTTGTCGAGATTGTCCTTGCTCAACGAAACCGGCAGCCCGCGCAAACCATCGTTGCCGCCCAATTCCAGAATTACGATCTCCGGCTTCTCGGCCAACGCCTGCGGAATCCGTTCCACCCCGCCGCTCGTCGTGTCCCCGCTCACCCCCTGGTTCACCACCCGGTAGCTGTAACCCTGGTCGTCCAAAGCTTCTTGTAAAAAGTCCGGATCCGACTCCCCCGCGTCCAACCCATAACCCGCGCTCAAGCTATCGCCAAACGCGACGATCACGGGCCGGTCGTCTCTCTTCACTTCACTCATCGGCGCGCGTGCCGGAACAGGCGCCGGTGCCGGTGGTGCCACCGGTTCCGCGGGCTTGCCGCAGCCAATCAGCACCGCGGCCCAGGCTATAAGGAGAATCCGCATCTAATGCCATAATAAGGCTTGGCGACCACCTCCGACTCCTCCCCCGCCCCCGCCATTCGTGTCCGCGGGCTCACCAAGTCGATTACGACCCCCTCCCACCGCGTAGATATCCTCCGCGGCCTCGATTTTGACGTTCCAGTCGGCCAGTTTGTCGCCATCATGGGACCCTCCGGCAGCGGCAAAAGCACCCTCCTCGGTCTTCTCGCCGGCCTCGATAACCCCTCCGCCGGCAGCATCCTCCTCGACGGCGAAGAGATCGTCGGCCTCTCGGAAGATAACCTCGCCCGCCTCCGTGGCCGCAAGTTGGGGTTCGTCTTCCAGAGCTACCAACTCATCCCCACCCTTACCGCCGAAGAAAACGTCCTTCTCCCCGCCGAACTCTCCGGCGCCACCGGCAACCCCGAAAAACGCGCCCAGGAGCTCCTCGATAGCGTCGGCCTCTCCCAGCGCCGCGACCATTATCCCGTCCAACTCTCCGGCGGCGAGCAACAGCGCGTCGCCCTCGCCCGCGCCTTCATGCTCGCACCGCCCATCCTCATGGCCGACGAGCCCACCGGCAACCTCGATTCCTCGAACGGCCAGCACGTCCTCGACCTCCTCCTCACCATGAACCGTCAGGAGCGAACCACCCTCGTCCTCGTCACCCACGACCCCCAACTCGCGGCCCGCGCCGACCGCCGCCTCCTGATGCGCGATGGAGTCATCGTCAGTGACGAATAGCGGCCTTTCCTACTCCACTGCCCTCAAAATCGCCTGGCGCGAATCCCGCTCCTCGGCCTCTCGCTTCCTGTTCGTCATCCTCGCCGTCGCCATCGGCACCGGCTCGCTCACGGGCGTCCGCGGCTTCTCCCGCTCTTTCCGCACCATGCTGCTGAAAGACGCCCGCACCCTCATGGCCGCCGACCTCTCCGTCCGGGTCTTCGAACAACCCACCGACGATCAATTGGCTGCCTTCGCCCGATGGGAAGCCAAAGGCCTCGATCGCACCTGGATCACTGAAACCGTCTCCATGCTCTCCGGCGACGCCGTCGCCGTCCCCCAACTCATCGCCGTCAAAGCCATCGACGCGAGCAAATACCCGTTCTACGGCAAGGTCACCACCACCACCGGCATCTCGCTCCCCGACGCCGTCTCCGGCGATGGCGTCGGCGTCTCCGACGACCTGCTCACCCGCACCGGCCTCGCCCTCGGCTCCAAAGTCCGCGTCGGCTCGGAAACCTTCACCATTCGCGCCGTCCTCCTCCAGGAACCCGACCGCATGAGCGGCTCCATCAACGTCGGCCCCCGCGTCATGATGTCCCGAGAAAGCCTCGAACGCACCGGCCTCACCCAACTCGGCTCCCGCGCCAGCCAGCGCCACCTCTTCCGCATCCCCTCCGCCAAGGCCGACGAGATCATCCAGAAAGTCCGCGACGACCTCAAGAAAGTCTTCCCCGACGCCGTCATCGCCGACTACCGCGAAACCCACCCGCTCATCACCCGCGGGCTCAACAACGCCACCACCTTCCTCAGCCTCGTCTCCCTCATCGCCCTCGTCGTCGGAGCCCTCGGCGTCGCCATGGCCATGCACTCCCACCTGCAAAGTAAGCTCGATTCCATCGCCATCATCAAAGCCCTCGGCGGCCGCTCCTCTCACATCCTCCGCATCTATCTCTCCCAAACCCTCGTCCTCGCCCTCGCGGGCGGCGTCATCGGTCTCGTCGTCGGCTTGGCCGTCCAGTTCCTCTTCCCCATTCTGATTTCAAAATTCTTCCCCGTCTCCCCCACCATGGAGTTCGAGTGGCTCTCCATCCTCGAAGGCCTCGGCCTGGCGGTTCTCTCCACCCTCCTCTTCACCCTCCCCACCCTCCTCGGCATCCGGCAGATCCGCCCCATCGTCATCCTCCGCCGCGACATGGAAGGCGACGCCCCGCCCGCCGCCGAACGCTGGAAGCAATGGCGCGCCTCCGCCTTCGCCGGATTGCTCATCCTCACCGGCATGACCGCCATGGCCACGGTCCTCATCGACGCCAGTTGGCGCGATTCCCTCAAAGTCAGCGCCTGGTTCGTCGGCGGCCTTACCGTCGCCCTCTTCGCCCTCGCCGGGCTCAGTTGGGTCCTCCTACGTGGCATCCGCCTCCTCCTCCGCGCCCCCGGCCGCAACCTCCCTTCCGCCCTCCGCCACGGCCTGGCCAACCTCTACCGCCCCGGCAACCACGCCGAAGCCGTCCTCGTCGCCCTCGGTGTTGGCGTCATGTTCACCCTCACCGTCTACCTCCTCCAAAGCAGCCTCCTCGGCCAGATCGCCGCCAGCGCCCCGCCCGGCATGCCCAACGTCTTCCTCATCAACATCACCGAAAGTGACCGTGTCGCCGTCAAGGCCTTCCTCGACAAAGGCCCCGGCGTCGAAGGCGATGTCATCGTCTCCGCCACCGCCAGCGGCCGCATCAAAGCCATCAACGGCAAGCCCATCGAAGAGATCGCCGTCGAAGGCCCCGTCAAACGCTACCTCCGCGCCCGCAATCTCACCTGGAACGCCGAACTCCCCAAACAGGCCGAAGTCCTCGAAGGCGCCTGGTGGAAAACCTGGTCCCCCGACCGCCCCGAAATCGCCGTCAGCCAGGATACCGCCCGCCTCCTCGGCCTCAAGCCCGGCGCCATCATGGATTGGGACTTCAGCGGCCGC
>JBBQRA010000230.1:0-9447 GCA_038215275.1 Bryobacterales bacterium
GTCGTTGATCCGGTGGTCGATCCGCGCCATGCCGCTATGCTCATCGCGCCGCTCCGGAGTCTCGGCGATCAACCGGTCGACGTTCGCGTTCGCTCCCGGCACGGTGCCTGCCGGATAAAGATTGATGAGACCTTGCAGCGCCGCCGGAGTCCGCGCCCGGAATGCCGCCGAAGGCACCAGTCCGTCGGCCCGCGAGATCGTCAACCGCTGCGCCAGCCCTTCGTAGTTGGCAAAGAAGAAGGTCCGGTCTTTTACAATCCGTCCGCCCAGGTTGCCGCCAAACTGATTCAGGCGGAACGGCGGCGGGTTTGCCCCATCAAATGGCCGCCGCGCGTCCAATGCGCTGTTGCGGAAGAATTCGTATGCCGATCCATGGAAATCATTCGTGCCGGTCTTGGAGACCAGGTTTATCTGCGCTCCGCCGCCCACACCCCCCTCAGCCGTAAACGGCAGCGAGTTCACGCGGAACTCCGCGATTGAGTCGGTGGAGATCACCAGACGCAAATTGCCTTCCTGCCGCGGGTCTTTAATGCCTGTCGCGTCTACGCCGTCGAAGGTCCAATTGTTGTCGTCCCGCGGCCGTCCGAAGAATCGGATCGAGTTTTGGTTCCCCTCGCCAACGTTTACCGCGCCCGGCGCCAGCATCATCAGCGACGCCCAGTGCCGTCCGTTTAGCGGAATGTTCTTGATTTGTTGTTCGCCAATCACCGTGCCGATCTCGGCATTTTTCTGTTCGAGCGGCGTCACCTCCGCACTCACTTCCACGGCGGTGCTGACCATCCCGACTCCCAGTTGCACATCCAGATTCCGCGTCTGCCCGACAGTTAACACAACCTGCTCAAACCTTGCCGTGTTGAATCCTTCCTTGGCGACGGTGATCACATAACTCCCCACCGGAAGGCCCGGCAGTTGGTAAGCTCCCGACGGCAACGTCAGCGCTTCGCGTCGGAAGCCCGTCGCGGCGGACTCCACCGTTACCCTAGCCCCTTCAATCGACGCGCCGGCCGGATCGGAAATGGCGCCAGTCAAAGTGGCGCGGTCCACTTGGCCAGATGCCATGGCGGACAAAAGTAAAGCGAGAGAGATTGCATTTCGGACTGCGTGCATAGTTCCTTTCAGGCTACAAACCGCCCCAAAACAGTAGAATGACGAAAGTGTGTCAATCGAATGAATCCATCGCGGCCAAGAGCCGCCGGAAATCCCTGCTACGCTATGTGCCATGAAAGTCCTCGCCGGCTTGCTCCTGCCCATCCTCCTCTCCGCCCAAGCCCCCTACGACCTCGTCATCGCCAATGGTCGCGTAGTGGACCCCGAATCGCGCCTCGACGCGCCTCGCCACATCGGCATCCGCAACGGTAAGATCGCCGCCATCTCAGCCCAACCGCTCAACGGCAAGGTTACCCTTTCCGCCGCCGGCCGCGTCGTCGCACCCGGATTCATCGATCTCCACTCCCACGGACACACCAACGAATCCAATGAATATCAAGCCCACGACGGCGTCACCACCGCCCTCGAACTCGAAGTCGGCGTCCCCTCCGTCGGCGCTTGGCTCAAGCAGCGCGCCGGCAACGCCATCTTGAATCACGGAGCGACCGCCTCCCACGGCGCCATGCGCACCATGGCCCTCCGCGAATTCGCCGCCGAAGCCCCGGCCTGGCTCGACTCCCCCAGCAGTTGGCGCGACCTCATGATGAAGGGCCGCTATAAGTCCATCAACTCTCCCGAAGAGCTCACCGTCCTCGGCGCCACCCTCGAACGCGGTCTCCGCGAAGGCGGCCTTGGTGTCGGCATCGCCAATCAGTACTACCCCGGCGCCACCCGCGATGAGGTCTTCCGGGTCTTCCAAATGGCCCGCCGCTGGAACGTGCCCATCTATACCCACGTCCGCTCCATGGGCGCCGACGCCATGCAGGAGGTTATCGCCAACGCCGCCGCCACCGGTGCCTCGCTCCACATTGTGCACGTCAACTCCATGAGCCTCGGCGAACTCCCCCTCGTCCTCGACCTCATCGAATCCGCCAACAAACGCGGCCTCGATATCACCACCGAAGCCTATCCCTACACGGCCGCTTCGACGTTCCTCGAGACCACCATGTTCGACGACGGCTGGCAGCAGCGCCTCGGTATATCCTACGGCGAACTCCAATGGGTTAAGACGGGCGAACGCCTCACCGAGAAGACCTTCACTGAGTACCGCAAAGAAGGCGGTGCCGTCATCATGCACTTCATGAAGCCCGAATGGATCCAGCGCGCCATGGCCTCGCCCTTTGTCATCGTCGCCTCCGACGGCATGCCCTTCGCTCCCGGCGCCCATCCTCGCAGCGCCGGCACCTTCGCCCGCGTCCTCGGCCGATACGTCCGCGAACAGAAAGTCCTCTCCCTCATGGACGCGCTCGGCAAGATGACCATCATGCCCGCCCGCCGCCTCGAAGCCCTGGCCCCGCAGATGAAGAACAAGGGCCGCCTCCGCGTCGGCGCTGATGCCGATATCACCGTCTTTGACCCCGACACCGTCATCGATACCGCCACCTTCGAGAAAGGCCTCACCTTTTCCGCCGGCATCGACCACGTCCTCGTCAACGGCGTCCCCGTCGTCCGCGACGGCAAGACGGTCCCCAACGCCTTCCCCGGCCAACCAGTCCTCGGCAACTACGGCAAGCGCTGACGGGAAACGCCGCCCGCTTCCGCGTCACCAGACAGTATGGAACTCATGGGCGTACAAGCAGACGCGATCCGGGCCATCAACCGGACTCACGGCGGAACCAATGAAATGAATGGCAACGTCGATACGACGTTCGCCACGGCGATGTACTACAAGACTTTCTGGCTCCGCGTCGCCGTCGTCGTCCGTGGCATCGTCAAAGGCCACCTGTTCAACGACGGCAACAAGCGCACCGGCTTCGATACCGTCCGCCTCTTCCAAACCCGCAACACCGTAGTCACCGGCGTCTTCGACGCCACTCTGCGGGACGTCATGCGCGATATAGCCACGGGCCGCCTCTCCGAAGTTGAGCAAATCGCTGCCCGCCTTCGCGGCTTCTAACTATACTGAAAGGGATCAATCCCTCTGAGGTATCCGTGGCCGCACTTATCGACGCGCTGAATATCAAGCGCCGCACTTTTTTCGAGCTCGACAACACCCCCTTCTGCTGTCTCGAAGCCGAGGTCAGCACCCCCACCGCTCGCGGTGGCCAAACGCTCGTCCGCCTGAAGATTCGCAATCTGCTTACCAATGGCGTCTTTGACAAGACCTTCAAGGCCGGTGAAAAGTTTAAGGAACCGGACCTCCAAACCGTCCAGGCTTCCTACCTGTACCGGGACAACGAAGGAGCCTATTTCCTCGATCAGGAGAGCTTTGAAACCATCAATCTTCCCGACGCCATCCTCGGCAGTGCCCTCGATTTCCTCATCGAAGGTGCGATGATCGATCTCCTCAAGTTCAATGGCAACCCCATCGGCCTCGAACTGCCGCCCAGCGTCGAACTCGCCGTCGCCTACACTGAACCCGGTGTCCGCGGCGATACTTCGAGCGGCAGCGTCACCAAACTTGCCCGCCTTGAAACCGGCCTCGAAATCAAAGTCCCGCTTTTCATCAAGGAAGGCGAAAAGGTGAAGGTCTCCACCGAGACCCGGGAATTCGGTGGCCGCGCTTAGACCATCTCCAGTATCCCGTGCCGGACGAGTTGGTCCACCACCCCTAACGCCTTCTCCCGGTCGGAAGCGGCCAGTCCGCCCACGCAGGCGCCGAGAGTTTCGCCGCGGGTCACCCACCGGATCAGGTCCAGGATTCCGTCACCCACCTGCGGGTTCGCACGCAGGCTACCCCGGCCGCTGCGCAGCGTCCAAAGCCGTACCTTCTCGCCCAGCGGGCACTCGCCGTCCATCGTCGTCCCGGGCACCACTCGCGCTCGCTGGTCCAGCCAATCCGCCGCCGCCCCGGGCACCCAGAGCGCATTGATCTGGCTCCGGTCCATTCGCCCCCAGGGGTCTCGATGGATCACCAGTTGCTCCCCGTCGCCGGAACCAATAACCAGGATCGCCAGCCGCAGTTCGTCCACGCCGCACGTCCGCAAATGCGTCACCGTCTGCTGCGTCTCATCCCACCATTCACGGCCCTTCTTCAAATGCAGATGCGCTGCATATATCGCTGCGTCCACTTCCACGTCTACCGGTTCCCCGTAGATCAGCGCCGTCACCCCTTCCGCTGCCGTCACCAGCTCCGCCAAGATGAATCCCACACCACCCGCGGTCAGGTAGTTCTCCATCTCCTGCGCCAGCCGGTGCGCCGTCTCGTCGCCCCGGACGCCACCGTGCATGAAAATCACATGGTCCTCATCGGACCGTTTGGGGAGAAAAGGCGGCTGGGACACGATCAAGTCGAAGCGCTCCCCCGCCATGGGAACAAACCAATCGCCTTCCCGAAATTCGACATTGCGAAGCCCGTTCAGCGCCGCATTCACCTTCGCCATCGCCACGGCCCTCGGGTTGTAGTCCGAACCCACCACGCGCTTCGCCGCCCGCGCCAGCAGCAAGGCCAGCACTCCCCCGCCGCACCCCAAATCCAGTGCCGAATCCACCTGCTGCGGTGGATAAGCCGCCCGCGCCAGCAACGCTGTCGTCATCCCGACGCCCATCACTATTTCCAGCGCCGCCCCTGGCCGGTCCGCCAAAATGTACAAGTCGTCCACCAAATACACCCGGAACGGGCTGCGCCAGCCCTCCGCCGTCTCGGTAATCAAGCCGCACGTCCGTGCAAACTCGAACACCTCATCACCCAACGCGGCCACCGCTTGGCGAGTGTCCACCGGCTCGTCCCTCGCCAGCAGCCGCAGCGCGAGCGCCGCCGGCGAATCGTCCACCGCATAGCGCATCCGCAGCCACTCACTGGAAATCGAACTCGGCATCCGTTCGCTCGACGCCTGCTGCGCCGCCGTCCATTCGGATGTCAGACCGATCGACCGCAGCCGCGCCGCCAAGGCCTCCCACTGCGCGGCGGTACCTTGAGGAATCGAATTCATATCGTTCAATCCTAACCGGAATTTCCCGCGCAACTTTTGCCGCAATTCGCCGACAATTGGCTATGCTGCATTCCCAGCCCACCTTCATACGTTCGTTGCTGCTTCTGGGGCCCTCCCTTTTCTTTACGAATTGCGTCTTCGCGCAACCGGCCCGCCCCGCTGCCGGTTTCGTGGAGGGCAAAGATTACGTCCTCCTCAAACGCGTTCGCTTTCAGGATCAGATGGGATTCGATCGCCCGGTCGAAGCCTTCAGCCTCCTTGTCCCCAGCGGTTGGAAGGCCGAAGGCGGCGTCAAGTGGGGCCCGCTCGGCGGCTGCCGCGGGGAGATGATCAACAACTTTGTAACGCCCACTTCTCCCGATGGCGCCTACAGCTTCCACGCTCTTCCCGGCCGCTCCTTCTCCTTCGCCAGCGACCAGATGATGCTCCAGGCTATCCGCGCCGGCGCCCCGGCCGGCGGCTGCGCCGCCAATCAACCGTTCAACGCCAGCCAATACATTGATGGTTACGCCCGCATTGACCTTCGCGCCAAAGCCTCCAACATTCAGCCCGAAGAGGCCTCCATGGCCTTGCTCCGCCCCTTCGACCAGATGGCCAACGACACTGCCCGCCAGTACGGCCAGAACTCGCAGCAGGATTCCACCGTCGCCCTTGGCGACCTTCGTTTCTCCGACGGTTCGGAAGGTATCCTTCAGGCAACCGTCACCAACATCGTCTCCCGAAAGCCCGATGCCTTCACCGGCGGCGTCACCATGTTCTCCGTAACCGCCTCGATCCCATTCCTGATGCGCTTTCCCGCCGGCCGTCGCGCCGAAGGTCTTAAGCTCTTCCGCACCATCATGACCAGCCACCGCACGAGCCCCATTTGGAAGGACGCTAAAGAGCGATTCATGACCCAACTCGGCAGCATCGAGCACCAAGGCCGCATGGAGCGAATTCGCCTAATGGGCGAACAGTCCCGCGCCTACGCGCGAGAGCAGAGCGCCGCCAGCGACCAACGCATGCGCGACTGGGAAAATCGGCAAGCGTCTCAGGACCGTCAACACACCAACTTCGTCCAAGCTATCCGTGAAGTTGAAACTTGGCGCGACTCGATCGAGCGGCAGCAACGTCGAACTCTCCTCCGGCTACAGCAACGCTTGGGCCCGTGGAGACGGCAGCTACATTCTCACGAACAGTCCGACTTTCAATCCCAGCTCCGCCTTCCAGGATCAGCAGTGGAAGCCCATGCAGCGGGCACGCTAAGGCAGTTGCAGCGACCACACCTCATTGCTCAACGGTTTGGCGTGGCCCCCCGCGACCCAGAGCTTATCGTCAAACACAAACACGGAATGCTCATGCCGCGCCTTCCAGATCTTTTCTGATTTCACCTCCACCCAGGTGCGCCCATCCTGCGAGGTCCAAACGTCGCCCCAATTCTGCTCCGGCACTTTGGACCATCCGCCCAACACCCACATCGCACCCCGGTACACCGCCGCGCCAAACCATAAGCGCGGATGCCACGGCGCCGCATCCGTCTCCTTCCGCCAACTCTTCCCATCGGCGGATGACCAGACATCGTTATGGGCCGCATACTCCGGCACATAGTTCCCTCCACCCATCACATAGATCCTCCCGCCGAGGACCACCGCCTGATGATATGCCCGCGGCGCCCACGGCGCTGCCGCCGTCTCCTGCCGCCAGGTCTTCCCGTCGGCGCTGGACCACACGTCGTTCTTCAAGCTCTTTGCGTCCCCGAAGTAGTAATTCTCTGTTCCACCCAGAATCCACATTCGACCCTTGAATTCCACCACCGCCGCCGCCAATCGCGGCGACCATCCAGCCTCTCCCGTCGCTTGGGTCCACTGCTTCCCGTCCTTTGACCACCACACCGCATTGCTCGCTGAATGCCCCGGCAGCCGGCCGTTGTACCATCCGCCCATCATCCACATCCGGTCCCGGAAGCTGAGGGTCATCGGTAAATCACTGTGCAGCCAAGGCGCCGCCGCTGTCACCAACTCCCACTGCTTCCCGTCGCCCGAACGCCAGACATCACGCGGCGGAGCTTCAAAGGAGTTGAACCAACCGCCCAGGATCCACAACCGCTTGTTGTGAACCAACTCCCCCTGCGAATCGCGCGGCGTCCAAGGCGCTTCGGACACTCGGGTCCAATCTTGACCATAGAGCCCGGTCAGCGTCATCACGGCCAGTCCAAACATTCTGTGCACGGCACCAAAATACAACAGTGATTGACCAAACCTCTCGCCGAAAAATAAATAATTCTTCACAAGTATTGCGGAAACCTTTAACAAAAGTTGACGCTCCAGCTTCTAAATGACTAAGGGCCGCCGTGGCGCTTGGAACCGTCCGTTGAACGGGCTCCATTATCGGACGCGGTCCTACCATTGCAAGCTCACATCGTTTGCTCACGATGAGCAATGAAGGATATCGCCAAATGAGTTTTACTATTGAGGCTCTTCCACATAACGCCGGCCTGCCGGCTCCCGCCGCATCCGTCTACCCGTGGTTGCTGGAGAACGGCCCGCGCGAACTCGAATCCTTGTTCCGCGCGATTGTTTATCACCCGGCTGCGCTTATCCTCCTGGCCGACGATGACCGTCAGTACCGGGAGGCCAGCCGGGGTGCGAGAAAACTACTCGGCCTTTCTCGCGAGCAGATCATTGGCCGCCGCCTCGAAGAGTTCGCCGTCTCGACCACGCATTCGCATCTCTCGGAGAGATGGCGGGAGTTCCTCAAATCCGGCGACCAACTCGGAACCCTGCAACTGCTCGGTCCGGACGGCGTGGAGCGCGAAGTGGAATACCGCGCCAAAGGAAACCTGCTTCCCGTTCGCCATCTGCTCCTTCTGCGAAACAAACCCAATGGCCACGATGGATCCCCCGGATGGACGGACGACTACGCCCTGTTCCTTCTCAACCCGGAGGGAGCGATCGTCGCCTGGTACGCCGGGGCCGAACGCATTTATGGCTATCCCAGCAGTGACGTCCTCGGCCTCAACATCGCGTGCCTCTATCCCAACGTCGACCGACAAGCTGTTCGCCTTGCCCGCAGGCTCGAACGCATTGCCGCCGAAGGCCACTCGGGTAGCGAAGGGTGGCATCTCAAGAGCGACGGCTCAAGCTTTTGGGCCAATGCCGTCACCATGGCGCTTCGAGATGACGCCGGCGTTCTCCATGGCTTCGCGTGCGTGGTCCGTGATTTCAGCGACCGCTACGAAAAGGATCAGAACCTGGGTCGCCGCCGACCGCGTGTACGTTCCGTCGCGGATCAATCGAGCGTTGCAGGAGTCGTATCAGGCGAGTTCGATCAGATCGTCGATGTGAACGACCGGTTCCTCGAAATCGTCGGCTACTCCAGGGAAGACTTCCAGTCGGGCCGGATCGACTGGGCGAGTCAGACCCCGGCGAGTTGCGCCTCCCTCGATGAGTTCGCCCACGAGGAAGCCTTGCGCTTCGGCGCTTGCAGCCCATACGAAAAGGAGTTTATCCGTCGCGATGGCAAACGGGTCCCGGTTCTGATAGCCACCGCTGTCACCAAGATCTCTCCCTTCCGCTGGATCACTCTCGCTACGGATCTACAGCAACGCGACCGCCGCGAACGGATCGATTCCGGTAGCACGATAACCAAGCACGAGCTCGCCGAAATCATCGGAACCAGCCGTACGCTGAAACGCGTCCTGAATCAAGTCGAACTCGTCGCCCCCACGGATGCCACCGTCCTCATCCTCGGCGAAACCGGCACCGGAAAGGAGTTGATTGCCCGCTCCCTCCATCGGCTAAGCCCTCGCCGCAACCTTCCCTTCGTCAGTGTGAATTGCGCAGCCATCCCTACTGGTTTGCTCGAAAGCGAACTCTTCGGCTACGAGAGGGGCGCCTTCACGGGCGCCTTGCAGCGGAAGATTGGGCGCTTCGAAATGGCCCACGGGGGTACACTCTTTCTGGATGAGATTGGCGATATCCCGCTTGATCTCCAGCCGAAGTTGCTCCGCGCCTTGCAGGAGAAGTTCATCGAGCGACTCGGAAGTACTAAATCGTCGCCGATTGACATCCGCCTCGTGGCTGCCACCAACCGCAACCTGACGCAGATGGTGGACGAACATCTCTTTCGCAGTGTTCTGTACTATCGGTTGAAAGTCTTTCCCGTTGATCTGCCCCCCCTTCGTGATCGCCCGGAAGACATCATTCTCCTGGCCCGCCATTTCACCAAACAGTACGCTGAGCGTATGGGCCGCAAGATCGAACGTATCTCCTCCGCGACCATGAACGCTTTGACTCATCTTTAACACCAGATCTGGCAGAGCTATTTATTATCAATGGTTTACGGCCTCAATAAAAGTGTAGTGACACGCCTCTGCTTTCTTCTGGGCGTGACAGGAGCTAAATTGAACAGGAGCGCAGGGTAGGTGGAAGCGCGACACCACATGCCTGAA
>JBBQRA010000231.1:0-9414 GCA_038215275.1 Bryobacterales bacterium
GAGCCGCACACCGCAAGAAGCTTCGCCCCAACGCGTATTGGCCGTCAACCGCGGGCATTGGAGCATCGAAAGCGTTCATTACATCATCGACTGGAACTACGATGAGGATCGCAGCCAAATCCGAACCGGCTTCGGCCCGGAGAACATCACGCGCCTGCGCCGCTTCGCGGTGGGTATCCTCAAGTCATTTCAGAAACCCGCCCAATCCATCGCCGCGATGATGCGCAAACTCACGTTCAGGACGCGTCTCGTCTTCGACTACTTGCGGATGACACAAAATTCGAGCGCCCGGGGACTCGCCAATTGAGAACAAATTCGCCGTGGGGTAACCATGCCTATGGCGACGGTATTGCGACTTCGACCGTAAGGGTAAAACTGAGCGAACGCACCGCAGGCGGCCAAGCCAAGGGCGGCGTCGAGGAGCGATCGGCTGTCGCGCTTCCAGAGCCAGAGGCCCAGGCCGATCAAAAAGAAGCAAGCTGCGACGGCGCCTCCGGGTAGGCTGCGCCGAGAGCGGCCAGAAATAAGCCGACTACGAACCATCGATTGCCTGGCAAGCAACCTGAAAAGCATACTTCGGCTAGGGCCGCTAAAGCATTTGGACTCCCATGCAGAATTCGGTCACTCCCGTGAGTCCGTCGCGGATCGCCGGCTTATCAGCAGTTCCGGCTTTGGGCCAACAGGGGGCCCGCTTCTTGCGCCAGCCATTGGCGGCCGGTGTCGGTGATCGGAGTGGCGATCGCGAAGGGGAAGTGGGGGAATAACGTATCGACGGTGTAACGGCGTAGCACGGTGCGGCCGTTGATGAGAAGATCTTGCGTCAAGCCTTCCGGGCCGGGTTCGAAGCCGTCGACGCTCCAACCGGGATCGGCGCCGTCGAGGCTCAAAATGGTGTCGACTTCGCCGGTGGGGCTGGCGGACTCCGTAGGTGGCTGAGAAATGCGGGCCGCCGCGGACGAGGCCGATGTGCTGGTCGCAGACGACCAAACCGCCGCCGGAGTGACGGACGTCGCCGGTGTCGGCGTCGGTCTCGTCGAGGAGGCGTAGGCCGGCGAGCAGGCCGGGCTGGTGGGGTTGCAGGCGCCCGTCTTCAACGTAGGCGCCGCTGGGGGCGAACTCGATGAGGCTGTTGCCGACGAGGCCGAGGTCGGCAGATTTGGGCCACTTGTCCCGCTCGTCGAGCGCCGTCCAATGAGACCAGCGAGGATTGGAGCCAGTAGACTTGGGTCGTGGTGTCTGTTTCGCAGGAGAAGAAGGTGATGGAGCGGCGGAGGAAGCAACCCATGGTCCTAGTAGGGACAGCGCGAGGGGGCAGGGTGGGGTGGCGTAGAGCGAGTTAGACGAGGGTCATTTGGCTCGGGATTCCTGACCGAAGGCGGAGAGGGCGCGGGAGCCGTCAGGGAGTGTAGGAGTTCTCTCCTTTCAAGGCGGTCTTGGCGGTAGCTGTGCGGGTTTCCGGGGAGGGGGAACGAAGTCTGGAGATATCGACGACAGGGAGTGCGCCGAAGTTGGTGTGGTTCATGGCATCAACTCCTGAGAAACCGATCTGAGGCTAAGTCGTCCTGGCTAAGCCTGCTACAGGGTCCCGGCTCGTCCCGGTGGGGCTATTCGGATGGTCGCAGAATCGACGATAGCGACCGAATATCGCCAGTGCTGGTTATTGAGGCCAGAGAGCGGCCCCGAGTACAAGGCTTTGGCTCGGCGTTGGATCCGGGAAATTGGCGGGAGAGTACGCAGCAGGACCACATGGGTCCGATGGCCACCGAAGTGCAACAACGTTTTTTTATGAAATGGTCAGCCAAACTTGGGACATTCGCTGGAATTCATGTCTACGTCCACGCCACATTCTTGATTCTTCTGGCGTGGGTGGGGTATGCGCACTGGCAGGCGGAGCAGACGGCGGAAGCCGTCATTGGCGGAATTGCGTTTATCATGGCGCTTTTCTTGTGTGTGCTGCTGCATGAGTTTGGGCATGCGCTGACCGCGAGGCGATACGGCATCAAGACGCGGGACATTACGCTGCTGCCGATCGGTGGCCTTGCCCGGTTGGAACGGATGCCGGAGAATCCCCGGCAGGAGTTGCTGGTAACGCTGGCCGGCCCGGCCGTAAACGTGGTGATTGCGGCGGTTCTGTTCGTGGTGCTGTTGTTGGCGGGAAACGCGACGGCGCTGGGCACCTTAACGATGACGACGGGTTCCTTTTGGGAGCGGCTGCTGTTTTTTAACGTGATTCTGGTTATATTTAACATGCTCCCGGCGTTTCCGATGGATGGGGGAAGGGCGTTGCGAGCGTTCCTGGCGATGCGGATGGAGTATTCTCGGGCCACCAGAATTGCAGCGAATATTGGGCAAGGGTTCGCGCTTCTTTTCGGACTGTTGGGTCTGCTCTTCAACCCTTTTCTGATCTTCATCGCATTCTTCGTGTGGATCGGTGCGGCACAGGAGGCCGCAATGACGCAGATGAAGTCCGCGTTGGCGGGGATTCCGCTATCCGATGCGATGATCACTGAGTTTCGTACTTTGGCTGTCGAGGATCAGCTTTCCCGGGCGGTGGAGTTGCTGCTATCGGGGAGTCAGCAGGATTTCCCGGTTGTGGACGGGGAGGTGGTGGTGGGCGTGCTGACCAGGGCGGATCTACTGACCGCGCTTGCCCGACTAGGGAAAGATGCAGCGGTGGCCGAAGTAATGCAGCGCGAGTTTCAGACGGCCGATCCCGCAGAGATGATTGACGTGGTCTTTCAGCGACTGCAGGGGCAGACTTGCCACACGGTGCCCATTCTGAGGAAAGAGCGTCTTGTCGGTTTGATCACGATGGAGAATGTGGGGGAGTTCATCAGCGTGCAGACGGCGACGGCGCGGGCTTGATTGAGTCAACTACGATGGGACTTCCTTTCCTCGTATATCCATTCGTTTCAGTGCTAGGATCGCGGCGAGCAGGGATGGCGTAAAGGTTTGAGGGCGCGGTGTCCTCACGGACTGCGTCGTCCACCAGACATAGGATCCAGGTGTCGATATAACGCTTCGGGGTTAAGTGGGCGAGCCGCTCTGAGCTCAGAGTCGCTTCTTTGTTAACCGCCGCGAGGATGCTGTGGAGGTCGCCGATCTCGCTGGGCACGTCACTCAAACTTTTCAAAGCATCGAAAGTTGTCGAGATGCAGCCGGCTTAGCATCGCTCCTACCATCAAATTCCTCCTCGGAGAGATCAAGCGGCTTGGTATACGCGCTGGCCGCCGATCCAGGTTTCCTCGACCTGAATGTGGCCCTCGGTCATCGAGAAGACCACGAAGTCGGCGCGCTCGCCGGCGACGATGCCGCGCTGGCGTCCACTGATCCGGCCGACGCGGCCCGGGTTTCGGGTTGCCATTGTGACGGCTTCGGCGAGGGTGACGCCGGTCATGCGCATCACGTTTTCGATCGACTTGTGCATCTTCAGGGCGCTACCGGCGAGGCGGGTCTGACCGGCTAGGACGACGCGGTCGTCAGGCGTGAGATCGACCAACTGGTCGCCGAGTTGGTAGCGGCCGGGAGCGGCGCCGGCGGGGGCGCTGGCATCAGTCACGAGGATTGACCGCTCAATGCCCTTGGCCCGGAGCGCCACGCGAAGGAAGGCCTCCCCAATGTGGATGCCGTCGACGATGAAGTCAGCCGCCAGGCGATCTTCGGCCATCTGCTCCCACAAATAGTTCGGATGGCGGGCCATGGTGCCGTGTGCGCCATTGCCGAGGTGCGTCGAAAGCGTCGCGCCGGCGGAAACCGCGTCCTGGATCTGCTGGCGGTTGGCTCCCGTGTGGCCAATGGCGACGACGACGCCCTCGCGGACGAGCGCCTCAATATAGGCGGGGGCTTCAGGCCACTCGGGGGAGATCGTAACCAACTTCACCAAACCACCCGTAACCTCTTGCCATCCTTTGTATTCGTCGACGTCCGGCTTGCGCACGCACTGAATAGGATGGGCGCCGCGAGGGCCTTCTTCGGCCGAGATGTGCGGACCCTCCACGTGGAATCCTTCGATGGCGCCGCCTCCGGGCAGGGCCTGTTTGGCGGCGTACAAGTTCGCCAGGGAGCCGCGCATGCCGTCATAGGTGCCGGTGATCACAGTCGGCAGGAGGCGCGTGGTGCCGCAGGAAAACTGCACTTGCAGGCTGCGGGCGATCTCCTCGTGGCTGGTCGTCGGCGAATTGTAATCGACACCCGCATAGCCGTTAACCTGGAGGTCGATGAAGCCGGGAGCTACGAAGTCGAGCTCCCGCACGGAGGGGTCGAGGAGTTCGGTGACGCCGGTGATGACGGCTCCGAAGTCGATGATGACGCGTTCCTGGCGAACGGCGTCCATGCCAATAATTCTCATAGAGTTAAAACAATTCCTTATAGTTTTGTTTTATGCACAGCATCTTCACAACCTTACCGGCCTAAGCTAATGATTCTAAAACGCTAAAAACCTGTGGAGAGGAAGCAGTTTCCGCTGGCGTCCGAATCGTACTCCTGGTACAACAATAGGGTACCGCGGGTGATGTTGCACGAGGCTAATCTCGGGGGAGGTGGCCGGAGCGCTTCGCCCGCGGAACTCTCCGAAAAATGGAAAGGGCGTCTGGGAGACCAGACGCCCTTTCCATTTACCCGGGTGCCTCGGAATGAGTTACTTCCGAACTGGCGTGAGCCAACCTTCGGTATCGGGGTTTTCCCCGTTGATCACACTAAAGAACTCCTTCTGGAGTTTCTCGGTGATGGGCCCGCGGCTACCGGCGCCGATGGTGATGCGGTCAACCGAGCGGATGGGGCTGACTTCGGCGGCGGTGCCGGTGAAGAAGACCTCGTCGGCGATATAGAGCGCCTCGCGAGGGATGGGGGTCTCGATGACTTCAAGGCCCATCCGCTTGGCGAGGAAGGTAATGGTGGCGCGGGTGATGCCGGGGAGTGCGCTGTTGCCGAGGGGCGGGGTCGTGATTTTGCCGTCGCGGACGACGAAGA
Source organism: Bryobacterales bacterium (assembly GCA_038215275.1). Classification (GTDB taxonomy): domain Bacteria; phylum Acidobacteriota; class Terriglobia; order Bryobacterales; family Bryobacteraceae. The sequence goes on from JBBQRA010000231.1 coordinate 4,969, forward strand.
TGTTCTCGCCCGAGCCTTCCGAGATATAACCGTTGGTATCGAGAGCGATGCCTTCGGCAAAGCCATTGAAGTGGGCTTCCATCCGGATCAACTGCGAATTCATATAGTTAGCGCCGGCCTTGGCCAAAGCGGGCAGCGTATTGGGGGCGATCCGGTTCCAACTGGAGATGCAGACGTCGACCCCCTGAGCCAAGGCTTCGGCGCCGAGGTACTGCCCCCAGGACCAGCAGGCCAAGTAGAGGTCGTTGGGGTTATTGATGCCGAGCACGCCGAGTTCGTAGTAGCCGCGAAGAAGGATCGGGCGGACGTAACAGGCCTCGAGTTTGTTGACGCGAATGAGGTCGAGTACGGCTTCGCACATCTGGTCGATCGTGAAATCGACTTTGTCCATCCGGTAGATCTTGGCCGAGTCCATAAGCCGGCGCATGTGATCCCGAAGCCGGAACACCTGCGGACCGGCAGGCGTGTCATAGCAGCGGATTCCTTCGAACACCGAACTGCCGTAGCTGACGACGTGACTCAAAACATGGATCTTCGCGTCGTCCCAATCAATGAACTTACCGTTACACCAAATCTTATCTGTGGGCGTCAACATCCAGGTATTATAGCGCTATAAGGGCTATTCAATGGGCGGGAGAGGACGGAAAGCGGGCAACAACAGGGGATTCCAGCCGGGAGCGAGCGTGATTTGGAAGCCGTTGCCGATTTCGGGGTCCGGGACGTAGTGGTCAGTGGAGATGATCTGGGCTCCGCTTTCGAGAGCGGCTTCAAACCGGGTTTTGTCGTTAGCGCGGGCTTCGCGGGTGTCGGCGTCGCTGCGGGTGCGGACGAGGTAGCCGGAGCGGACGAGGCGTTGGATGTGGCCAATGGTTCTGCGGGGCTCGTTGACGATGTGGACCGCGGCTTCGGGGTTGCCCTCCGGCACGTTTACAAACATCACCCGATCCTTGCGGCCCTGCAGATAGAGTTCCCACTGGGGGTGGGCTTCGTCGAGGATGAATAGGAACTTGCCGCGGCTGGACTCGACGGTGGGAAACGCGGTCTGAACGGCCTTGGGGGTAATGAGTTTGTCGGCCGGCAGTTCGGCGCGGATTTCGGCGTCCCAAGCGTCATAGGCGGCCCGATCAAAGGGAAGCGGACGGGTGAAGCCGGGGCGGTCAATAGCGTCCTGCTTGGAGTTCATCGTAATGACGATGGGGAGATGGCGTGGATTTTTCACTCCAAGCGCGAAGCTGGTCGAGGGCCTGACGGAAGGTATAGGCGTGAGTGCGAAAATCCATATCCTGGACATGGAGAGCCTTCAGGCCGGGTTGGCGCATCAAGCCCTGCGGGTCGTAAGGCGCTCCGGCGGGGAGACCGCGTTCCTTGACCCACGCGAGTTCGGCAGGACCGGCGTAGCGACCACCTTCTGGATCATTGAGAATATCAATTTCGAGGCCGCGCAGTCCTCGATCGAGTTGGTCCGTGAAGGGGCGGTGGTTGTATTCGAGCCCCTTTAACCGTTCGCTCATCGTCACGCGGAGGATGGTGCGGAGGGACGGGTCGATGGCCTGGTTGTAGCTGTTATGGCTGGCCAGAACTTGCACCTGATTGATTCGGATCTCTTCGGGACGGGTCTGGGCCGCGGCCACGGCGGCCAACAAAATCAGAAGCTTTCTCATCCCTCGCAGTCTAGCGGGCGAATTTTGCATTCCCATGACGTTGAAACATGCCGGGCAACTCCTGCATCATAGCTAGCGGAGAATCCGTTTACCATGATCTTGCGCCGTGTCGTTCCTCAACTCATTCTGACTGCTGCGTTGCTCTTCGCGCAGAAGCAGAAGAATGTGAAGCCGGGCTTCAATATGTTTTCGCTCGAGCAGGACATTCAGCTCGGCAAAGAGTCGGCGGCGCAGATCGAGCGGGAGATGCAGATCGTCAACGATCCGAAACTGACTGGGCTTATCGATCGGATTGGCCGAAAGCTGATGGCCGCGAATGCCGCGGACAAAAAGAACGCGCAGTTTCCCTTTACGTTCAAGGTCGTCAACGATCCCTCGATTAACGCGTTCGCGCTTCCCGGCGGCCCCATGTTCATCCAGACCGGCTTGATCGCCGCGGCGGACAATGAAGGGCAGGTGGCCGGGGTGATGGGGCACGAGATGGCGCACGTCATTCTCCGCCATGGAACGAACCAGGCATCGAAGGCGAATCTGATTCAGATTCCTTTGGCGCTGGCGGGGGGGATGCTGGGTGGTGATGGCGGAATGTTGGGATCGCTCGCGCAGTTGGGAATTGGCCTGGGAGCGAACTCAGTTCTGATGAAATTCTCGCGGAGCGCGGAGTCGGACGCTGACCTGCTGGGAGCCCGCCTGTTGCATTCCGCGGGATACAACCCCGTGGAGTTAGCCCGGTTCTTTGAGAAGCTGGAAGCGCAGTCCGGCAAGGGTAATGCTGTGACGCAGTTTTTTGCTTCGCATCCGAATCCGGGCAACCGCGTGAAGAGCATTCAGGCGGACATGCAGTTCTACCCGAGGGCGAACTACCAGGCCGCGGCGCCTACCGCGGACTTCCTGGCGGCGAAGGCCGTGGCGAAGGGTATGCCCGCGCCCACCAAGAGGCCGCAGCAGGGCGCGGTGGCCGCGCCGCAGAACGGCGGCCAGATGCCGAACACGCAAGCCCCGCGTGGCTTCAAAGTGCAGCAGAGTCCACTGTATGCGATCGCCTATCCCGAAGATTGGCAAAGCCAGCTCGCGCAGGACCAAGTGTCGTTGACGATGGCGGCCGCCGACGGCATTATACGCGGCCAGAACGGGCAGAACGACATTGGCCATGGGGTTCTGGTCGCGATCAATCAGGCGCAGAGCCAGAACTTGGATAACGAAACCGAAGCGTTATTGAAGGGTCTTCTCCAGGGGAACACGGGCGTGCGCCAGACGGGTAACGCGCAGCGGATCCAAGTAAATGGCCAGCAGGCGCTTCTGCTTTCGCTCGAGGGGCAGAGCGGAATGAAGCGCGGCGAGAAGGAGATCATTCGCGTGTTGACGATGATGCATCCGAAGGGCCTGTTCAACGCCGTGTTCGTGGCACCGGAAAGTCGTTGGCGGATTGCTGATGGCGAGTATCAGGAGATGATGCGCAGCATCCGGTTCTAGACGTGGGTGACTATTCCGCCGCTTTGTTTGATGGGCCCGGGTTGCCGCTTCGATTGGCTTCGTTTCGTCACCCGGAGCTGCAGCCCGGGGACACGTTGGTGCGGGTAACGGCTTGCACGATTTGCGGTAGCGACCTGCATACCTTGGCCGGGCGGCGATTAGCGTCGGCTCCGTCGATTCTGGGGCATGAGGCCGTAGGCATCGAAATAGGGACCGGGCGTCGGGTGACCTGGTCGATCATGGCGTGTTGCGGGGAGTGCGACCGGTGCCGGCGCGGGATGGAGCAGAAGTGCGCACGGCTGTTCAAATACGGGCATGCGGAGCATTCGGGTGCTCCGTCGGGCGGACTGTCGGAGTTGATCGTGCTGCGGCCCGGAACGACAGTGTTGGAGGTGCCGGAGGAGTTGGCGGATGAGGTGGTGTGTCCGGCGAACTGCGCCACGGCGACGGTGGCGGCTTGCTTGCGCGTGGCCGGGGAGGTGCGGGGGCGGACTGTTATGGTGCAGGGGGCGGGCCTGCTGGGGTTGACGGCGGCGGCGATGGCTTCGGCGGGGGGAGCCGTGGAAGTATTCGTGGTGGACCCGGACGAAGGGCGACGGGCGCTGGCGGTTCGATTCGGGGCTACGGCTACGTATGCGAGTGGGGAAGCGATTCCGGCGGTGGATGTGGCGCTCGAGTTTTCGGGCCGGTCGGAAGCGATGCCGGCGATGCGGGTGGGAGGGGTTTGGGTTCTGGCGGGGGCCGTTTTTTCCGTTCCGCCGTTGGCGATTGATCCGGAGACGGTGGTGCGCGGCCTGCTACGGATTGAAGGCGTGCACAACTACCGACCGGAGGATCTGGCCGTAGCTTTGCAGTTCCTGGCGGCGGGGCATGAGCGGTTTCCGTTTGCCGAGTTGGTCCCGCGAAACTTTGCGCTGGCGGATGTGAACGCGGCCCTCGACTATGTTGCGGCGGAGAGGCCGCACCGGGTGATGATCCGTCCCTAGGCGATCAGTTCCTTCATCACGCGGGCTTCTTCCGTCGGGCCGATAAGGCGTTGATTGAGGCCGAGGTAGGGGTAGTGAAGCGTGTGGGGGTTGAGGCCGATTTGGTGGAGGATAGTTGCCTGGAGGTCGCGGGGAGTCATCTTATCCTTGGTCACGTAGTAGCCGATGTCGTCGGTCTCGCCGAAGTTGAGCCCCTTCTTGATGCCGCCGCCGGCCATCCACATGGTGTAGGCGTACGGATGATGATCGCGTCCCAGCCAGCTGACGTCGGTGCGATTGTTCTGCTGCATGGGGGTGCGACCGAATTCGCCTCCCCACACGATCAG
>JBBQRA010000232.1:0-9399 GCA_038215275.1 Bryobacterales bacterium
GACCGCTCGGGCAGCCTGCGGAAGTGGCTCCGTTCGCTATCACAGCCGAACTCGCGGAGGTGCTTGCCACGTTGGACGCTCTGTCTCCAAAACTGAAGACCAGGCAGGCGATGATCGAAGGGCGCGCTGTGGCTATCGAACGCTCGAAGAGGGATTACCGACCGGACTTTGCCGTGAACGCGCAATGGCAAAAAACCGGTGGCCCGTTCCGGGACTATTACATGATATCGGCGGAGATGAAAATTCCCCTCTACTTCTGGCGCAAACAACGGCTCGGCGTCGAAGAGTCTGTGGCGCGGTTCCGCGAGGCTCGACAAGAGTATCTGGCAGATCGCCAGGAGTTGGTGTTTCAGGTGAAAGACCTATTCCTGACCGCTAAGACGAGCGAGCGGTTGCTGGCTCTGTATCGCGAGGGAGTGATTCCGCAATCGGCGCTGTCGCTCGAATCCGCGGTGGCCGCGTATCAGGTGGGGACTGTGGATTTCCTGACTTTGTTGAACAACTACTCAACGGTACTGACGTACGAGATTCAGTACTACGGCGAGCTTGCCAAACACGGGCAAGCTGTTGCTCGCCTTGAGGCATTGATCGCGATACCGTTGACCGGACGCCAGGGGGGCAAGTAATCATGCGCCGCAAGCTATCGCTATTTCTGGCCTTCTTAGCCGTTGCCGCCGCGGCCGCGGCAACGCTCTACATGTGGCGGCCCGACTTATTTGCCGGAGATGCGGTGATCGACCTCCCGGTCACGAAGTCCGAATACTACTGCCCGATGCACCCCCAGCAGAAGTCGGACAAGCCGGACAACTGTCCCATTTGCAGCATGAAGTTGGTGAAGCTGGAAAAGGCCGCTCCGGCTCCGGCGGAGATGGCCAACCGTGAGGCCGAAGCACCCGCCGTCTTCATTTCTCCGGAGCGCCAGCAGCTCATCGGTGTGAAGACAGCCGTCGCCGAGTACCGGGCGCTTTCGAAAGAGATCCGCTCGGTTGGCAAGGTCGCATTCGATGAGACCAAGGTCACTCACATTCACACCAAAATCTCGGGCTTCATTGAAGAAGTATTCGCCGACTTTGTCGGTAAACGGGTCCGGCGGGGGCAGGCGCTCTTTACGCTCTATAGCCCCGACCTTGTGGCCACCCAGGAGGAATACTTGCTGGCGCTCCGTAGCAATCAGAGCCTGAAGGAGAGTTCCTTCCCATGGGTAGCGGGGGGCTCGAATAACTTGGTCGAAGCCGCACGAAAGCGCCTTCAACTTTGGGACATCAGCGAGCGGGAAATTCGCGAGTTGGAGACAACGGGAAAGGCCAAGCGGGCTCTGACAGTATACTCGCCGGTCGATGGGATTGTCACGCAGCGCGCTGCGTATCACCACGGCAAGTACGTTACCCCGGAGATGGAACTCTTTACCATCGTCGATCTTTCGACCGTATGGGTGCTGGGGCAAGTGTACGAGCACGAGCTATCGCAGGTGAGGATCGGCCAATCCGTTCAGGTGGAGTTTCCCGAAGGCGCGGGAACGCGAACAAGGGTGGGCCAGATCTCTTTCATTTCGCCGCTGCTCGATCCCAAGACTCGCACCGCCGAAGTTCGCGTGGAGCTTACTAACTCCGACATGACCCTACGCCCCGATATGTTCGTGAACTTTAAGTGGCGCGTCAGCTTTGGGTCGCCGTTGGTTGTTCCCACGGATGCGGTGCTCGATACGGGAACCGAGCGCTACGTTTTCGTCGATAAAGGGCAAGGCTACTTCGAGCCGCGCAGCGTTACGGTTGGACAGGAAGCCGATGGCTTCTACGCGATTGAACGTGGGTTGAAGCAAGGCGAACGTGTCGCCACCGCCGCCAACTTCATTCTCGACTCCGAGAGCCGGCTCAAGGGCGCTTTGACGGACATGGGCAAGCCATCGTCCTCAAGGTCAGCGCCAGCCAGCAGCCCTTCGCAAAGCCTGCAAGTCGAAATTCTGGAGCCCAAGACCGCCAAGGCAGGCGTTAATCGGGTGCGCCTCATAACGAAGGATGCGCAAGGCAACCCGATCACGGATGCCGAGGTTGAAATCAGTCTATTCATGCCGCAGATGGGCGCCATGGCCCCGATGCGGTCTGCCGCTAAATTGAAACCGATGGGGCAGGGGCAATATGCCGGAGAGGTGGACATCCCGATTGCGTGGACTTGGGAGACAACGGTGACGGCGAAGAAAGACGGCAAGATGATCGGTTCCGCCAGGACCTCGATCACGGCGCGCTAACGGTACCCATTCATGATCAACGCCGTCATTGAGTATTGCGCCAGGCATCGGGGCTTCGTCGTGACGATCGTCATGGTGCTGACTGTGCTCGGAGTCTGGTCCATGCGCCAGATCCCACTGGACGCGATCCCGGATCTCTCGGACCCGCAGGTCATCATCTACACGGAATGGCCGGGCCGTAGCCCGAACCTGGTCGAGGACCAGGTAACTTATCCCATCGTTTCCGCATTGCTTTCCGCTCCCAACGTAAAGATTGTGCGAGGCACCTCCGACTACGGCTTCTCCTACGTCTATGTGATCTTCACGGAAGGCACCGACATCTACTGGGGCCGCAGCCGCGTGCTCGAATACATGAGCAAGCTCACCGGCAAATTACCGCAGGGTGTCACCCCCCAACTTGGCCCGGATGCGACTGGCGTCGGCTGGGCTTTTCAATATGCGCTGGTCGATAAATCCGGCAGGCACAATCTAATGGAACTACGCTCCTTCAACGATTGGTTCCTGCGCTATTGGCTCGAAAGCGTACCCGGCGTGGCTGAAGTCGCCACTGTCGGGGGCTTCGTGAAAAACTATCAGGTGACGATCGATCCCAACAAGCTCTTAGCGTACGGCGTATCTGTACAGAAAGTCATGGAGGCGGTTCGCAATAGCAACAGCGAGGTGGGTGGCCGCGTCGTGGAGCTTACCGGCAAGGAGTATCTGGTCCGCGGGCGAGGATATATTCAGTCACTTGAGGACATCGGAAACCTCGCCGTCGCCGCGGACCAAGCCGGCACTCCGATCTACGTGAAGGACGTGGGCCGCGTGGAGCTGGTGCCGGACATGCGCCGTGGCGTGGCGGACTTCAACGGCGAGGGGGAAGTGACCGGCGGCATCGTCGTGGTTCGATACGGACAAAACGTGATGGACGTGATTGAGCGGGTGAAAGCCAAGCTTGCCGAGACCAAGACCGGGCTACCCGAAGGAACAGAAGTAGCCATTACCTATGACAGGTCAGAGTTGATCCAGCGTTCGATCGATACGTTGCGGCACACTCTGATCGAAGTGCTAATCATCGTCAGCCTCGTGATTCTGATATTCCTCTGGCACTTTCCCAGCGCCATCATTCCCATTGTGACCATCCCCATCGCGGTGATTCTTGCGTTCATCCCCATGTATGCAAGCGGAGTCAGCGCCAATATCATGTCGTTGGGAGGAATCGCGATTGCCATCGGTGCGATGGTGGATGCGTCTATCGTCGTGGTGGAACAGACGCACAAAAAGCTGGAGCACTGGGAGTCCGCAGGCCGTCCGGGCAGCCCTTCGCGCGTCATCATCGACGCGGTGAAAGAAGTTGGTGGACCCAGCTTTTTCTCCCTGTTGGTGATCGCGGTTTCTTTTATGCCGATCTTCGCGCTTCAGTATCAGGAGGGCCGGCTCTTCAAGCCTTTGGCGTTCACGAAGAACTTCTCCATTGCCATCGCGGCCGTTCTCGCCATTACGCTCGATCCGGCGCTGCGGCTGTTGCTAATGCGCGTCGATCCATTTCAGTTTCGGCCCAGATGGCTGGCCGCCATTGTCAACGCGATCTCCGTCGGCAAGATTCACAGCGAAGAAAAGCATCCGATCAGCCGTCCGCTGATGTGGCTTTACCATCCGGTAGTCCGGTTCGCCTTGAGCTGGAAATGGCTCGTAATCTCTCTGGCGGTCCTGTTGGTCGTGGCCACAATCCCGGTCTTCAAAAAGCTGGGCTCGGAGTTCATGCCGCCGCTCAATGAGGGAACCATCCTGTACATGCCGATCACGCTTCCAAGCGTCTCCGTCACCGAGGCGGCCAAGTACCTTCAGATCCAGGACAGGCTGCTTCGTCAATTCCCTGAAGTCCAGAGCGTCTTTGGAAAGGTAGGCAAAGCGGAGACGGCGACCGACCCGGCTCCACTCAGCATGGTGGAGACCACCATCGTTCTGAAACCGGAGAATCAGTGGCGAACGAAGAATGTCGAGCGTTGGTATTCGAATCGAGCGCCGGAGGGATTAAAGGTACAGCTACGCAAGATCTGGCCCGAGATTCGGCCAATCTCCTGGGAGGAACTGACAGAGGAGATGGACAAGGCTGTCCAGGTGCCTTCGTATGCAAACGCGTGGCTGTTCCCTATCCGCACCCGGATCGACATGATCACGACGGGCATCCGTACACCGGTGGGAGTGAAGGTGCTGGGCCCCAACCTCGACACGATCCAACAGATCGGCCTGGAGGTTGAGAAGGTTTTGCAGAGCGTTCCGGGGACGCGCAGCGCATTCTTTGAACGCGTCACCGGAGGCAACTATCTCGATATCGAGGTACGCCGCGAAGACGCGGCGCGCTATGGACTCGCCGTTCGTGACGTCCATGATATTGTCGAAGCGGCCATTGGCGGTATGCCGCTGACCACGACGATTGAAGGGCGGGAACGATACCCGGTGAGTGTCCGGTATGCCCGCGACTTCCGCGACAGCGTCAGCAGCCTGCAACGCATCCTTGTCTCCACCGTGAAAGGGGCGCAGATCCCGCTAATGCAGGTGGCCGACATCACCCTCCGAAGCGGCCCCGCGATGATCAAGAACGAAGAGGGCTTCTTGGCTGGCTTCCTTTATGTCGATGTGGCCGGCCGCGACATGGGGCGCTACGTCGAAGATGCCAAGGCAACGGTGGCCAGGCAAGTGACACTGCCGCCCGGCTACCAACTGGTGTGGAGCGGCCAGTACGAGTATCTGGCTCGGGTTGTCGAACGCTTGTGGATTGTCGTGCCGGTGACGCTGTTCCTGGTGTTCCTCCTTCTCTACATGAATACCGGCTCTATCGCGAAGACAATGATAATTTTGCTCGCCGTGCCGTTCTCCGCGGTGGGCGCCATTTGGTTGTTGTACTTCCTCAACTACAACATGAGCATCGCGGTTTGGGTGGGGCTGATTGCCTTGCTGGGAGTGGATGCGGAAACGGCGGTCTTCATGCTGCTCTATCTCGATATCGCCTACAACCAGCGCAAGGCGGAGGGGCGCATGAATAACATGGATGACTTGAAGGAGGCGATCGAAGAAGGCGCGGTGAAGCGGTTGCGGCCCAAGGTGATGACGGTCGCGGTGATGTTTATGGGCCTGTTGCCGATTATGTGGTCAACCGGCGCTGGAGCGGACGTGATGCGGCGCATCGCGGCGCCGATGATTGGCGGCATCTTCACTTCTTTCCTGCTGGAACTTGTGGTATACCCCGCGATTTATGAACTTTGGAAAGGCTTCGAAGTAAGAAGGTTTGCGAAAGCGAACGCGGCAGTGTGATGGATCTCACTCAAGAAAGGTAGGAACAATGAATACTTGGAGAACGATGCTGGCGGCAACGCTTAGCCTGATGTTTCTGGCGGTAGGCAACCGGACGCAATGACGATGGCATATCCGGTCACATGAAGCTGCACCACGTCCAAGTCGTGCCGCCCGAGAAGACCAAGAAGTGAAGACTTGGCTGGGGGCTCCATCGTGCGAGCCCCCAAAGCCGGAAAGGAGATAACCAATGATGAGAAACGTCGCCTTGCTGGCGGCAGTTACCGCCATGGCGCTGTACGCGGCCGAGAGCTTTGAATACAGCGTTTTTCGTGACCGCTTTCCAAAGAAGGAAGCGGGACAACTGCAGATTTCGGAATCTGGAGTCCGCTATCGATCCGATAACGGGACGACGTTAATCGAGATTCCTCTAGTTGATGTGCTGACGGGTGACTTGTCCGATCCAAAGGTAATTCGAATCAAGACCTACGACCGGGTGAAGCGTCGGCTTAGTGGACGCCAGGCCCACACCTTCCGGCTTCGTGAGAGCGTTCACGGAGACGCCCTCACGCTGTTCCTATCGAAGTCACTAAAGCGCCCGGTGGTCGGAGCCTTCGAGTTGTCATCGAAGCCGCTCGCGCAGATCCGCGCCTATCATCGGCATCGCCTTGGTGGATGTCATGGATCGATTTACATCGATCAACAAGGGATTCGCTTCGTGAGTGAACGCTCCAGCGACTCGCGGACTTGGCGGTTTGAAGAACTGGAAACCGTGGGGACAATGAATCGGTTTCACTTTCGAGTGAGCAGTCTGACGGAGACCTTCAATTTCGATCTACAGCAGCAGCTCCCGGACGCGGCGTACGACTTGGTGACACGGCGTGTCTATTCCTTAGAGTCAACGTCCGCAACGACATCGAAGGAATAATCCAGAGCCGATCAGGCATTCAGGAGACAATCATGATTACCGAGAATAGTGTCGAACGCTGGTGTTGGTGGTGACTGGCCCAAAGCCGCCAGGGCCAACCCGACTGGGGTGATGACCATCGGCAACTTCGGACGTTCGACGCAGACCCTAAGCACCGGGCTCGGCGGACTGGAACCCGCTGGTCCAGGTGGGCGGACCGCGGTCGCTGCAACTTTCGTTGACGGTGACGTTCTACCCGGCGAGCGAACGTTGCAGGCGATCGGCCTGGAGTTCATGAACCGTACGCATGACGTTGTAGGCGCTCATCTCGACGAGCAAACGGGTGACGGCGGCGTGCTGCTCGTCCGAAAGCAATCCTTCAACAGTGCGCATCGTAGCGACCAGCGCGGACTGCTGCGACTCGAGTTCGTGCTTCTCAATAATCCCGTCGGCCATGGCGGCGGCGAAGGACTCGAGCTTGGCCACCTGCTCATCGATGACGGGGAGAGCGGTGGAATCGTCAAACCAACTGGATTTGGGCATGGGTATCTCCTAGACTAATTCGATCATGCGGCGGAGCTTGGTATAGCGCTCCTGCAACTTCTCACGGCCACCGTAGGCGTTCATCTTTTCCATGATTTCAGGCGGGAGGAACTGGCGGTCGGTACATTCGAGGATGGCCGCGATCTCCTGCATCTCCTTCTCCAGGCTTTGCGTGGACGGGAGGAACTCGGCGACGGCGGCGTCCAGCGATTCCTTCGTGATGCCGGAGGAACCGGCGAGGAGGGACTGGCGGGCGGCGCGGCCGACAATGCCTTCTATGTCGGCACCGGAGAGCTTGCCGAGATGGGGGATGGGCGGAATGTCTTCGGGCGTGAGCGGGGTGTGGGCTTTACGCGCCATCGCGAGGAACATGTCGCGGACTTGATCGGCATCCGCGGGATAGAACAGCGGGATATGGACTTCGGCGCGGCCTTGGCGCTTGAGATCGATAGGCAGCAGGTCGGGCCGGGCGGTGAGCAACATCCAGATGATTTTGCCGCGATAGCGGGTGTCGCCCATTTGCGTTGCGATCATCGAAAAGACGCGGCTGCCGGTGCCGGAGTCGCCTTCCTGTTCGCGGTCACCGAGGGCGGCGTCGGCTTCGTCGACGACGACAATGACGGGGCCGAGGGCGCGGAGGAGGTTGAGCAGACGTTCCAGGTTTCCTTCCGTTTCGCCGACATACTTCGAGCGGAAGTTGCGGAGGGTGACGCAGGGGATGCCGATCTCGCCGGCGAGGCATTGGGCGAGAAAGCTCTTGCCGGTGCCAACGGGGCCGCAAACCAGATAGCCCATCGGCATCGCGCTGAGGATGCCTTGCCGAAGGAGAACCGCGTCGTCCTGGAGGCGTTGCTTGATAGGCGGGTGGCCGATCCAATTTTCGAAGTTCCAGCGGGGCTCAATGAATTCGAGCAGGCCTTGGGACTGGCGCTCGATGAGCATCTTCTTGAGTTCGCGAAGGCGCTTGGGATCGAGAGGCTCTTTCGATTCCATGAGGGCCCGGAGATCAAGGAGAGTGAGGCCGGCGGTTTGGGCGGCGAGTTGTGGCGCGAAGCGGGCGCGCGTAGCTTCGTCGGGCAGCGGGATTTCGATGGCGGCCGTGTGAGGGCTGGTCGTGAGGCGTTCATTGATCGACGACAGTTTTTCGTCGATGACGAGGAAGGCCATGTTGAGGCGCTTGAGATGCGGGCTGGACGCCCAGTTGAGAAGAGTGACGACTTGAGTAGCAGCGGGGACGGAGAGGCGGCCGGGTTCACCGGCGGGGAGCAGGAAGCTGGCGTGGTCGATGACGACGGCGGCGGAGACGCGGTCGGCGTCGGCGGCCATGATGTTGTTCTGGACGAAGCGATCGAGCAGAGCGAAGGCCATGGCGGGATCGCGGCGGGCGGTGGCGAGGTCGCCGACCTTGCGGTTGGCGAGGACGACCATTTCCTTGAGACGGGCAGCGTCGGACCCGGCGAAGGCGCGGAGGCCGCGGGCGAGATCGTAATAGAGGACGAGATCCCAGCGGCCGAAGATTTGTTGGGCGAGGAAGTCAGGCAGAGGCGAGAAGCCATCGCCGTTGGGAACCAGATCCTGCGTATTGCCGTGGAGCGCGAACAGGACGGTGGAGCCAGCGAAGAAGAGCTCCGTGAGCTTGTCAGCCCAGGCGGGGTTCATCGCTGCACCTGGCCGAGATCCGCTTCGAGAATCAAGGGGGGCGTCTGCATCTCTTCGACGATGCCTGTGAGCTGCTGGAGTTCGTTGATGGCTCTTTCGGTGGACTGCATGCTCTCACTGACGGAGTCGATTTGGCTGGTGAGGAAGTCGGGGTCCTGCCGGTTGACGGCGGCTTCGGTGATGGCCTGGATCTTGGCTTCGATGCGGTCGAGTTCGACGCGGACGTAGTCGAGATTCTGCTTGGCCTTTTCGCGATTTTCGAGGCGCTGCTGCTGGACGAGCAGCGAATCTTCGAGCGAGCGTTTTATGCGGTCGTCGGGGGAAGTCTGCGACTGCAGGCGAGCTTCGGCTTCCTTGATGCGATTGCGGATTTCGACTTCGTTCGCCTTTTCGAGGAACCGCTGGAGATAGAGCTGCGTGGTTTGCAGACGGAGGAAGACCCAGAGCATGCGATCGAGCGCCTGCGTATTGGAGTCCTCGCCGACGGGCTGCTGGCGGCCGCGGACACCATGAGCGATATCGCGCATCTCGATGCAGCGGCTGCGAAGCTGTTCGAATCGCTGGCGGGCTTCGAAGGGGAAGGTGGTAACGATGTCCTGCAACGAGCGCTGCGTGGTGGCGGCCGTTTGTTGGTTCGCGGCCTGATGCCGTTCGGCGTCGATGGCTTGGCGGAACCTGGTATTGGAAACGAGGCCAGTGAGATAGATGAGTTCGGCGGCAGCGATGAGAGGCAGGAGAGCGTCTGGAATGGGGCTCATCAGCGCGGCGGCGG
>JBBQRA010000233.1:0-9373 GCA_038215275.1 Bryobacterales bacterium
CCGATGGGGTCAATCAGGTTGTGGCAGGTGAAACAGCTCGGATTGGTGACGTGTCCGCTCAGGCGGTCGCGGTTGGTTTGCGGCTTGGCTTCCGTAGGAGCGGGGAGATTGGTATTGATGCCGGGAGGCGGCTCAGCGACGTGCTGGCAAAGGAACTGCTCACGGACGAAGAGACCGCGAGCGGTGGGAGCGGTTTCATCCGGCTTGGCGGTGAGAGCCAGAAACAGGGCCTGGCCGAGGATGCCGGCGCGCTGGGAAGCCGGCGGGAACTGGACGCGGGAGAACTCTCGGGCTGGGGCGGCGACGCCGTAGATGCCGGCAAGATCGCCGTTGATGAAGCTGTAATCGGCGCGGACGAACTCCATGAAGTTGCGGTCGTTCCAGACGAGGTCGCCGAGGAAGACACGGGCTTCTTCGGTCATGGCGACGGCGGTTTCGCGGGTGAACTGGGGGTAACGGCGGCGGTCTTTGCTGGCGGTAAGAATGCGGTCGTAGCGCATCCATTGGGCCACGAACTCGTCGAAGGCGTCGCGGGCCTTGGTGTGGTCGAGCATGCGGCGAGCGGCGCGTTCCAGGACTTCTGGAGTGGCGAGTTGGTTCTTCGCGGCGGCGTCCATGAGGGCGGCGTCGGGCATGGTGTCCCACAGGGTGTAGGAGAGGCGGGCGGCGGTGGCGAAGTTCTTCCACTTGGGGTTCGACGTTTCTTCGAGGCGGAAGAGGAAGTGGGGGGACTGAAGCATGGCTTCGACGGCAAGTTGGGCGCCGTTATAGAAGTCCGTTCCCTTGCGCATCAGAGTTTCGTAGCGCTGCTGTTCTTCCGGTTCGAGAGGACGGCGGAAGGCTTTGAGGCCGAATTCGCGAACGAACTGCGTGCGACAGGCGACGGAGGGTTTGCAGGGGACCAAGCCACGGGTGTCACCGCCGCGGAAGGCGTTGCGGGCGAGTTTTTCGGCGGCAGCGCCGTAGGATTCGAGGAGAAGGGGGGAAAGGTTCTGGGCCTGATACTGGTTCTTGAATCCGTTGACGAAATCTTCGGGGGGAAACTGGTTGGCCGGGGAGGTCTGATCGCCGAGGAGGTCGCGGACAGTGTTGTTGTACTGGTTGTGCGTGAGGCGGCGGATGGCGACTTTGGGAGCGGCGTGGCCTTGGCCGGCGGCTTCCTCTTCGCGGTACTTAAGGGCGCGGGCGAGGTCGTTGCCGGAGAGGGTGGCAAGTTGGCGCACCCAGGCGGCCAGCATGCGTTCCTCGTTGCTTCCGGCGGCGAGGCGGGCGCCGCCGGCGTGAGGAACCTTATTGGTGGGCTTTTTAAGGAGGAGCGATTCGTCGGGCTGTTGGCGGTCGACGAGAACGACAAGAGATTGGCCGAAGCGTTCGATTTTGTCGGGGGTGGCGTCGGTTTCCGGGAAGAGGAGGCGGGTGACGGAAGCTACGCCATCAGGGTTGTGGCAGGCTCGGCAAGCGGCCTTTTCCAGTACCTGGAAAGCGCCTTCCGAAAAGGACTGGTTTTGGCCCCAGGCAGGGCACAAAGAAAACGCAAGCAATGCAAAGGAGAACTGGTGACGGCTCACACTCAGATTCTACTTTGGTTCAGGCTATGTGTGCAAGGGGGGCTCTTTTGCTTTGGTTTCAATTGATTTCGATCGGGAGTGCGAGGGAGTTAGGCGAGAACTGCGGAGAAAGAAGTGATATCGTTTTCACAGCATGACACGAAGGACAATGTTGGGAACCGCAGTGGCGGCGGCCGGAATGATGGCAGCAGGCCCGAAGGTATTGCGCTACATGGGCACGGCGGGGCCGGGGTTGGGGGCGCGGATCCGGTCTATGGGGAAGGCTTGGGACATTGTGGAATATGCGCATGAAAAGGGCCTTGGTGCGGCGCATACGACGCTGCCGCAGGATCTGAATCCGGCTGGTATTGCGAAAATCCGGGCGCAGGTGGAAAAGTTCGACATGCGCCTGACCGTGGGGTTGCGGACGGCGAGGACAGATGCGGACCTGCCGAAGTATGAGGCGGCGGTGAAGGCGTGCGCGGAGATGGGCGGGCGTGTCGAGTGCGTGCATGACCCGTTTTCGGGGCGGCGATATGAGCAGTTTAAAAGCGCGGCGGCGTTCCACGCGTTCGACGCGGAGTGCAAGGCGGCGGTGCAGCGGGTGGAGCCGATTCTGCGGAAGTACAAGATGCGGCTGGCGATTGAGAACCATAAAGGTTGGCGGAGTGAGGAGTTGGCGGCTTGGGTGAAGTCGACGGGGAGCGAGTATGTGGGTGTCTGCTTGGATCTGGTGAATAGCGTTTCGCTGATCGAGACTCCGCAGCAGACGATTGACACGTTGGCGCCGTATACAATTTTTGTAAGTTTCAAGGACATCGGCGTCGATTTCTACCCGGATGGGATTCTGCTTTCCGAGGTTGCGTTTGGCGATGGGCTCCTGGATTTGACGGGGATCGTGGCGCGGTTCCAAAAGAAGGACCCGAAGATGTTGTTTCAATTGGAGATGCTGACGCGCGATCCGTTGAAGGTGCCGGTGTTTACCGAGCAGTATTGGAAGGTCTACGACGACAAGAGCCCCGTTCCGCCGCGGGACGTGGCGATGTTGATTGCTTGGGTGCGGAATAATCCGCCGAAGCGTCCGCTGCCAACGACGTCGGGATTGTCCCCGGAGGGCGTATTGGCGCTGGAGGACAAATTGAACCAGGAGTGCATCGATTACGCACGGGCGTATTTGCCGACTCTGGCCTAGACGGCTAGAGTTGGGGGATGGGATTTCGCGCTGCGGCGTTGGTTTTGGTGGCTGGGTTGGGACTGTGGGCCCAGCCCGGAAAGAATGGGTACTTATCGCGGTGCGTGGGGTGCCACGGGGAAGACGGGAGCGGTGGGGGGCACGGGCCGGGCTTTCTGAACGTGCGGGCGTCGCGTGCGACGACGCGGGCGCAGGTGAGCGAGGTGATTCGGAACGGGATTCCCGGTGGAGGAATGCCTGCGTTTGCGTTTCCGGCAGCGGAGATGGAAGCGATTGCCGAGTATACGTGGGGCTTAAAGAACGCCGGCGAGGGAAAGAGTGGGACGGTGGTGGGCGATGGGGAAGCGGGGGCGCGGGAGTTTGCGGCGCAGTGCGCGGGTTGCCATATGGTGGCGGGCCGGGGCGGCGTGTTGGGGCCGGACCTGACGACGGTGGCAAGGGATCGCACGGTGGGGCAAATTGCGGACGCCCTGCGGGGCGGCAAGGGGGCGTCGATGACGGTGACGCTGCGGGATGGACGGGTTGTAAAAGGGATCGCCAAGAATCAGAGCCCGTTTGACATGCAGTTGCTAGGGGTGGACGGAAAGCTGCATTTGTTGCGCGCGGCGGAGGTGGATTCGGCGGTGGCGGGACCCTCATTGATGGCTCCGGTGCGAGGCGAGATCGGGAATCTGGTAGCTTACTTGAGAACTTTGCGGGAGCCGGTTGGCGTGGCGGCGGGGGCTAGAATGGGGGTGGGGATTCCATTTGCCGATCTAGTGAAGCCGCGGGCGGGGGATTGGCCGAGTTACAACGGGCAACTTAGCGGGAACCGGTTCAGCGGGTTAGATCAAATACGAGCTAGTAACGTCAGCGGCTTGGCGCCGCAGTGGATGTTTACGCTGCAGGGGGCGCCGGGCGGATTGCAGACGACGCCGGTGGTGGTGGACGGGGTGATGTATGTGACGAGCGTAAACGAGGTGTATGCGCTGGACGCGGGAACGGGCCGGGAGATCTGGCATTTTAAGCGTCCGCGAACGAAGGAGATGGCGGGAGACGCGGCGAGCGGGATCAACCGGGGCGTGGCGGTGCTGGGGGACCGGGTGTTTGTGGCGACGGACCATGCGCATCTGCTGGCGCTGCACCGGGCCACGGGGCAGGTGATCTGGGATGTGGAGATGGCGGATTACCGACAGAATTATGGGGCGACGGGGGCTCCGCTGGTGGTCAATGATCTGGTGATTGCGGGAATATCGGGGGGCGACGAGGGGGTGCGCGGGTTTTTGGATGCGTACAGGGCGTCGACGGGGGAGCGGGTTTGGCGCTTCTGGACAATTCCTGCGCGAGGGGATAAGGAGGCCGATACGTGGAAGGGCAACGCGCTGGAGCATGGATGCGGGACGACGTGGCTGACGGGGAGTTATGACCCGGAGACGGGCCTATTGTACTGGCCGACGGGGAATCCGTGTCCGGATTATAACGGCGATGAGCGGGTGGGGGACAACTTATATACGGACTCGGTGGTGGCGCTGGATCCGGCGACGGGGAAGTTACGTTGGCACTATCAGTTCACGCCCCACGATGTGCATGACTGGGACGCGACTGAGCCGCCGGTGTTAGTCGATTTGGACGGGACTAAGTTACTGGTGCAGGCAAACCGGAACGGCTTTTTCTATGTACTGGACCGGGTGACGGGGAAGGTACAGCGAGCAGAACCGTTTGTGAAGAAGTTGACTTGGGCGAGCGGCATTGGGGCGGATGGGCGCCCGATTTTGTTGCCCGGGAACGAGCCGAACGCCGCAGGGCAGCGGACGTGTCCGTCGGTGGCGGGGGCGGCGAATTGGACATCGACGGCGTTTGATGGGCGGACCGGGCTGTATTACTTCTTTGCGCATGAATCCTGCACGATTTACTCGAAGCGGGCGGAAGAGTGGCAGGCGGGACAATCGTTTTATGGGGGCAGTACGCGGAGTTCGGCGGCGGACGGGGGTGTGAAGCTGTTGAAGGCGGTGGACGTGCGGACGGGGAAGGTGGCTTGGGAGATTCCAGATATTGGGGGATCGATTCTAGGCAGTGGGGTGATGGCTACGGCGGGAGGACTGTTGTTCTACGGAGATGGAAGGGGAGCCTTTGTGGCGGCGGATGCTGGGAGCGGGAAGCTGTTATGGCACTTTAATACGGGGCACAGTTGGCGAGCGGGTCCGATGACTTACTTGGCGGATGGAAAGCAGTTGGTGGCGATCGCGGCGGGGAATACGATCGTTTCGTTTGCGCTCGTCAGGTAATCAACAGGGAAAGTTCGGTAGCGTTAGTGGGCCGCGGAACGGTGCTTCCGGCCCGGTGGGGGGGCCGATCCGAGGCCCGTTCTGCTAGAGATTGCCCTTGGCAAGCTCGGCGGCGAGATACTCCGAGGCTCGCATGGAGAGGGCCAAGATGGTCATCGTCGGGTTTTGCCAGCCGGCGGTGGCGAAGCTGCTGCCATCGACGACAAACAAGTTCTTGATGTCGTGGGATTGGTTCCACTTATTGAGTACGCTCTTTTTCGGGTCGTCGCCCATGCGGCAGGTGCCTAACTCGTGGATGCTGTAACCGGGCGGGTTCACTTTGTCGGACTTCACGATCACTTCCAGGCCGGCCGCTTTGTAGAGTTCTTCCATTGTCCGCGGCGTCTTTGCACAAGTTGCGCTCGTTGTCGCCGTAGCGGGCTTCGACGTGGAGGGTCGGGATACCCCGGGCGTCCGTCTGGTTCGTGTTGAGGCGGACGTGGTTCTCGTAGCGTGGAAGAACGTCGCCGTAGATGCCGCCCGTCACGCAGGACCCGGCGTAGCTGGCAAGCTTCTTCTGTAGTGCCTCCCCGTACTCGGGGAAGTATTTGGGATCGGGGCTGGAGCCGGTGTTGAGCGGGAGAGCGTAGCCGCGGATGAAGTTCCGCTTTTCGTCCTTGCGGATTGCGGAATCGGGGGATGAAGAGGCCTCCGCCGATGAGCCTTGGGTTCGCCTTGCCGTCGCGGGCCTCGGGCATGGAGGCGACGACGGTGCAGCCGTACTGCTGGTCCATGAGGTAGGGGCCAAGGACGCCGGAAGAGTTGGCGAGATTCGAGAGCAGGAGGAGGCGCGTCGATTCGAGGTACCGGCGGCGAGGACGACGGCCCTGGATTTGACGCGGCGCTCCTGGCGGGTATGGCGGTCGCGGAAGATGGCTCCGTTGGCGCCGCCGGTGTTGGGATCCGTTGTGATCTGGCGGACGACGGCATTCGGCAGGACGTCAAGCTTGCCGCTAGGGACGGCCTGAGGCAGCGAGAGATTGACTGAGGAAGCCAAGCCGCCGTCGCCGATGGCGGCGCGCATGCGGGAGACGCCGATGCCCATCTTGTTGGCGGCTTCGGTGATCCGCTTCTGGCACTCGCTATCGGGCTGGCGGGAGCCGGAACCGCCGTCGAGGAAGTCGCCATCTGGGAACTGGGGCCAGCCTTCCTTGCGGCCGGCAACCTTAAACTGCGCTTCGGACGCGGGAGTAGAACGGGGCGAGATCGGCGAGGCGGATGGGCCAGTTTTCGCCGAAACCGTCGTGGTCGGCGGCGCGGAATTCGAAGTCCGACAGGCGGAACGACTGGCGGGCCCAGAAGAGGGACCGGCCTCCGACCAAACGGACGCGGACCCAGTTGTAGCTGGCGTCGGCCGGATGGGTATAGGGGACCTCGCTTTCGTCGACCCAAGTATTGGCGTTGTACTTGTTGGCCTGGAAGATGTGGGGATGGAGTCCGGGCTTGCCGAAGCCGCGGTAGGGGAGATCGTGCGCCGATTTGTAAAGACGGTCGCGTTCGAGATCGGCGACCGGGCCGGCGTTGAGCATAAGGCAGCGGACGCCGAGGGCGGTGAGGGTGGCGACGGCCGTGCCGCCGGAGTGGCCGGAGCCGACAATGAGAACGTCGTAGGTGGGGAAAGGCATGGGGTTGAAGGTTTCTGGTTAACGGCGGGTGGGATCGATGGGGATCCAGTAGAGGCCGGCTTCTCCACGGCCGCGGCCTCGGCGGGAGGCGGTGACGGCCGCGGCTGCGTAGGGGGCGGAGTTGGTTGTGGCGGCGCGGAGGTCGGAGCGGAGATCGGTGAGGAAATGCTGGTGGGGGTTGGCCCTGGGATCGAAGGTCCAAGGGACGATGAGGGGCTTCAGGATCTGGTCAGCTTCAGCGGAGGTGAGGGCGGCGAAATCCTTCTTGAAGAGGCGCTGAGCCTGGGCGGCGAGGTGGTCGAGGCCGTTTCGATAGAGGAACTGGCGGGGCGCGGGGGAAACGGCGAGGAGGAAATCGAGGAACTCGGGCGCTCCGGCTTCGAGTGCACCGGGGAGGTTGTTGTAGGACGGTTGGAGGAGGCCTGCGGCGTGGCGGAGGGTATTGAACTGGGCGGCAGTGAAAAATGACAGCACCGGTTCGGAGGCCTGGTCCGGAGCGATGGTCGAGAACTTGGCGGGTGCGATGCGCGCGGGACCTTGGGCGAGAAGGGCTGGCGCTGCATAGGCTGCAGCGACGGCTTGGAAGAATCGGCGGCGTTGAATCGGCATGGAATGAGACCGCTTAGTGTATCGAACGGCGGCAAACGAGGCAGCGGACGTTGCAGCAGTCTTGCTTAGTTCTGGCCTCCGCTTCGTGCCCGCCAGGACCGGCCCCGCCTGTTGGCCGTTGCGAAAAACCTAATAACCTCAAAACCTAGGTGAGGATGCCCCGGCTGCGGAGGTGGTCGAGCAGGTTCGGATAGCCGGTGAACTGTTCGGCGTCGATGCCGGCGCGACGAGCGCCTTCGACGTAGTCGGGTATGTCATCGGTAAAGAAGCATTCGTGCGGCTCGGCTTCGGCGTGGGCAAGCGCGGCGGCGTAGATCTTGGGATCGGGCTTCATGGCCTTCACTTCGTGCGAAAGGATGAGATGGTTGAAGTGGCGGAGGATGCCGTAGTGCTCGCGAACCATGTCGATGTGGATTGCGTTGGTATTCGAAAGCAGAAGCAGGCGGTAGCGCTCCTTCAATCGAACGATGAGCTCTTCGGGGATGAGCGTATCCGGCAGAAAGATGGAACTCCAGTGCCGGCAGAAGTCCTGATAGGTCCCCGGGAAATCGATCAGCCGGCTGATCTCGGCGACGAAGTCTTCGGGCTCGATCAGCCCGGTTTCGAGAAGAACGACGAGGCCGGTGGCGGCGATGCGAGCTCGGATCTCGGCGGGTGGGAGGCCACAGTCGGCGGAGATGGCGCGGTAACCGCGCTCGAAGTCGAAGGGAATGATGACCTTACCGAGGTCAAAAATGAGGGTTCGCGTGGCGGCCATAAATTAGATCCTGAGGTTTGAGCTGATCGGCGGGGTGTTTCCGCGTGTCTGTATTATGTGTGCGAATTGTCTTCGTTTCGCAAAGCGCGGCGCTGGTGGCCGTGGATCCACTCAACCGGAACTCCTTTGTGACCGACACCGTTTTAGGGACGCAGCGGACGGTTTAGCAGTTCTCTGGACTCCCGTCGGCGCAGTCCGGGCTCTCTCTATCGCCTGTAAACGTCGTGAACCCGCTTTCGTACTCCTTCGAAATGGTGTTTACGTTCACGGAGCGGCCATCTACCTTTTGACGGGTGTCTGATGTCCTGGATCGCATCGGATCGTCCACTTCTTCCTTGACGATATCGCCGACCAGAGCCGCCAGGACTATGCGTCGGGGCGCATTACACTGCTTCGGGCTTACGCCAATGAGCTGTCCTCGTCGGAGGTGAGCCACTTCGAGGTCCTTCACCGGAGCCGGAGTCCGCAACGGCGCCACGTTTGCGGAGACTATGCCGTTGGCGGCTGGAGCCAGGCGTTCGTTCAAGGGTGTTTCTGGGGAGCCAGGAGGCGGTGCTTGCCTTTACCAGCCAGGGAACAGGCGAACAGGATCGCGCCAGATGGCTTGGCGGCCGGACCTATGACCAACGAAACCGGCGGTTCGCGGCAACACTGGCCGCGGATAACTCGGTCTACATCGCGCCCGGCGATCTCTTCGGCGTTAGCTCAATTAATGGGCTCGCGGTGCGTCCGGCGCGTCCGGGAGAGTTTCGTGATCGCCTATGCGATGGGGTTGGGGCCGACGAATCCGGCGGTGCCGACGGGACAGATTCCGGTGGGCCGGGACGGCGGAGTTACGCCGCTTTACACGGGCTTATCGAGCTTTGCCGGGGTGTATCTGGTTGGTTTCCAGGTACCCGTGGATCAGGCGGATGGAGAGTTCCAGTTGCGGATCTCTATCAACAGCGTCCTATCGGCACTGGCATATCTGCCTGTAGCCCGTTAAAAGCCGGTGGCCCTTCAAAAGAAAGGCCGGCCCCCATGCAGGCGGGCCGGCCTTGGTTCCATCTCGCCCTGGGTTAGAAGAAGATGGCTAGAGTTAGATTCATAAGCGGTTGACCGCCGAGGGAGGCCGTACGCGGGTCGCTGGACACTTTGCCAAACGTCCGCGGGTTGCGGAAGTCGACGGTGGTGGTGGGCGGGTTAAAGTTGTACGTCTTCAGAGCGTTCTGGAAGTCCCAGCGGAGTTGGGCGCGGACCTTCTCTCCAAACTGGTATAGGGGACCCGGTTTTTTTGGACACAAGGTTTGGTTAATTGACCGAGATCCAAGGAGACTGAATTAGATGGAAGAAGACTTGAA
>JBBQRA010000234.1:0-9297 GCA_038215275.1 Bryobacterales bacterium
GTCGCGCTCCACCACCTCGACGGCGAGAGAGGCGACGACGTGCCAGCCGGCGCGAGCCAGCGGGAGGCGGACGGCGAGATGGGGGATACCGCGCTGGGCCGGGTCCGGAAAGGTGAACGCGGTACCGGGCGCGGCCGCGGTTTCGGCGGGATCGGGAACCCAGGGGCGGAGCGGAGCATGGAGCTGCGGCCGGGTGGAGAAGACGATGGAACGAGTGCCGTCGTAGACGATTACCATCGGCAGGTGGTGAGCGTTGTCGAGGGTCAGTGGCAACCGGGTGAGATCGACGGAGCCTTCGACGACCCCGGCGAATTGACCGGCGTCATCGAGCAGCGGAATACTGATGGCGACGATGGGATCCTTACCGAGGCCGCGGCCTTGGAAGACCCCGGAAACGAAGGGCTTGCCTGTTCGCTTGGGTTCGGCGAAGTAGCGGCGGTCCGTTACGGAGAGGCGTTCTCCGGCGGCCGGGCTGAAGCTGGGTTCGTTTCGCCGAACGGCGCGGACGATGCGGCCATCGGCGTCGGTGACGAGGAGGGTGAAGAAGCCGGGATAGACCTTGCTCGTATTTTCGAGCCAGGCGGCGGCGATGGCGGGGCTAAGAGCCTGTCCGGCCGGGAGGCGGGCGGTGGCGCCGAGATGGGCGAGAGCCGCTTCGTGGAGGTGGAGATAGGCCGCTAGACCGTCGCGAACCCGGAGGGCGGCTTCGAGGAGGTGTTCGGTAGAATCCTGGCGGATTTGCCGGGTGAGGAAGCGGCCGCCGAAGACGGCGACGGAGACGGCAGAGAGAAGAGCGAGGGCGAGCAGACGGCCAACGACGAGTGCTTTGAATGAGGGAAGGGTGCGCCGGAGGATGGGGATGACGGGTTCGGACACTGGGAGTTCGTTCGGGTGGGCCGCTCCTGGTCTTATCGCCACAGCCCGAGAAAGAATGAATTTCCAGGTTAGGATTGGTTGCGAAGAAGCCCGGCCTGTTTATGGGACTTCCCGATCCAGGATGGAATCGCCGCCACCCGTTCCGGGCCCGGGACTCATTCGCGGGGAACCACGAGGAGTTTCGGCCGGCCGCGCAGGCCAATGTAATAAGCGTTGGCAGCTTCCTTGACGGACCTGACGGCAGACCAGGGGAAGTCGTGCGAGAGGCCGTTCCGGGAGCCTTCGATGCCGGCCAGGGAGGTGGCGGCTCGTTTGTGGATCCCAAGGTCTGCAGTCGATCGGACCGTGGGTACGGGCATATTGCCCCGCTTTCACTACTCGAAAGGCCAACAGCCCGAGGTAAACCACCGCATTGCGGCAGGCAAAGCAAACGAACCGTTGCCGGAGTATGGCCTCCGAGAGCGCGACCAAACTTTCGAATGAGCCCGCGGCGGTCGGGTTGGCCCCCCGCGGTTGACACCTCCGCGCCTCCACACAGAATTAGATTCGCACAGCGTGTGGGCATCCAAGGGCAAGCGATTTCCATATACTAGGGCCATGAATTGTAGCCTCCTGTACCGGATATGCGGCTTCGCCGCGCTGAGCTTGGGCCTCGTCTACATTAGGCAAATCGACGCGACACCGAATACGGTGCAGGAGATTGTGCCCGGCGTTTGGTTCCGGGAAGGGGACATCAAGAAAGAGGGCCACTGCAACAACGTCATCATCGAGATGAAGGACTACCTGATTGTGGTGGACGCCAATTTTCCGTCCGGGGCGCGGCTGGCGGCCGCCGACGCGAAGAAGCTTTCGAACAAGCCCATCAAGTACGTCTTCGATACCCATCATCACGGCGACCACGCCTACGGAAACGCCGTCTGGACGCAGATGGGCGCGACCACGCTGGCCTACGCGGGAGTGGCGCAGGAGATGAAGCGCTATGAGCCCAAGCGGTGGGGTGAGGCCAATCGGAAGGACGTCAGCGAACTGAAGCGGACCACCGCCGAACCGCCGAAGCAGACGTTCGACAAGACGCCGTTCGTGCTTGACGACGGGAACCGGCGGGTGGAGTTTCATTTCTTCGGATGGGCGCATACCCGGGGGGATGGGTTCGTTTATCTGCCGAAGGAACAAGTGCTGGCCACTGGCGACGCCATCGCCAACGGCGCGTTCAACTTCATGGGCGATGCGAACGTGGCCAACTGGCCGAGCGTGGTGGAGGCGGCGGGGAAACGGCCGATCCGGCATCTGCTGCCGGGGCATGGGCGCCCGGGCGGAATGGAGATCGCCAGCGGACAGGGGCGGTTCCTGCGGGAGATCTATGCCGGCGTGCAAAGTCTGCTGAAGAGCGGCAAGACGGTGGACGACCTTCAGAAGATGGGGATGGACAAATCGCTCGAAGCGGCGCTGCGGTTCTCACCGGAGGCGAAGAACTGGGTGGGCGACGGATTGGCCGGGCAGGCGGTGGTGGTGGCGGAAGAGATTATCCAGAAGAAGCCGCACGGAGAGATTTCGGGCGGGAAGTAAAGTGAATTCGCCTTCGGCAAGCTACCCTATCCGAAACGCAGCCGCCGCCGATATGTCCCATAGTCGAGGCAGTATGGATTTGCAACGGGCCGAAGTGCGCGTGGGAGTTGGAGGGCAGTCCGGTGTTTTACTGGCATGGTTTGCCGCACTAGGAATGGGATTGGCGATGATGGCTGGCTACGCCTATACGCCGGGGGCGATGCGGGACGCTAAGGCGGCTTGGCCCCGTGAGGCAACTTTCTCCCCCGCCGGGGATCGGCCTACGGTGGTGGTGGGGCTGCATCCGCGTTGTACCTGCAGCGTGGCGACGGTGCGCGAGTTGGATCGAATTTTGGCAGGGGTGGTGGTGCGTCCGCAGGTCGAGGTCTTGCTCTACCGCCCGGCTGGAGCGGCGGAGGGCTGGGAACGGACGGCTTTCGACGAGGACCTTCGAAGGTTACCGGCGGTGACGGTGCGGGCCGATGTGGAAGGGAAGGGCGCCCGGGCGTTCGGCATGTTGACCTCGGGGGACATTGCCGTGTTCACCCCCGAGAAGCGGCTACTGTTTCGGGGCGGGCTGACAGCAGCGCGAGGGCACGAGGGGGAGAGCAAGGGGGGGCGTCAATTGCGGATGGCCCTTTCGATGGGACACGGCGCATTGGGGCCGTTTCCGGTGTTCGGATGTCCGATGGGCCAGGCGGTTAGGAAATAACAATGCCTCGGTTCACGATTCCCCGATTCTTTTTGACCGAATCCGAAGTCACCGAGGGGCGGGTGGGGGAATTGTTTTCGAGTAGCCTGCAGGCCCAGCAACGGATGACGAACCGGCTGTTTTTCGGACTATTCGTTTTGCAGTGGGTAGCTGGGGTGCTGTTCGCGGTTTGGCGGACGCCTTTGACTTGGGAGGGCAGCCAGCCCTCAATTCATTTCCATGTGTGGGTGGCGGCGGTGTTCGGCGCCGTAGTGGCGGGATTTCCCCTGCTGCTGATCTCGCGGTATCCGGACTTGGCACTGACGCGGCACGCGACAGCAGTGGCCCAGATGCTGGTGGGAGCCCTGTTGATAGACATTTCCGGCGGCCGCATTGAGACCCATTTCCATGTGTTTGGATCGCTCGCGTTTCTCGCGTTCTACCGGGATCCCTGGGTGTTGGTGACCGCGACGGCGGTGGTCCTGGCCGACCATCTCGGCCGGGGGATCATCGCGCCGCTTTCCATCTACGGGACGACCGACATAGGCCTGTGGCGTACGGCGGAACATGCCTTCTGGGTTGGCTTTGAGAATGTTTTTCTCTGGATTGCCTGCGTGCAGAGCCGCCGGAAACTGCTGGGCTTGGCACAGCAGCAGACGGAGCTGGAGCAGATCAACGAGAAGATCGAATCGGCTGTAGCGATGCGAACGAAGGAGTTGACGGCGGCGCGGGACGCGGCGGTGGAATCGACGCGGTTGAAGGGCCAGTTTATGGCGAATGTGAGCCATGAGATCCGAACGCCGATGAACGGGATAGTGGGGACGACGGAACTGCTGCTGCTGACTGATCTGACTGAGGAGCAGTTGGAATGTGCAACGACGGTGCAGAGTTCGGCGGAGTCACTTCTGACGCTGATTAATGAGATTCTCGATTTCTCCAAGATTGAGGCGGGACGGCTGCAGGTGGTGAGCCAAGCGCTCGACCTGCCGGAGTTGGTGGAGAGTGCCTTTCTCTCACTGGCGCCGCTGGCTGAGGCGAAGGGGCTGCGCGTGACGTGCGCAATTCATGGAGACGTTCCGGGGCGGGTGAACGGCGACGCAACGCGGCTGCGGCAGATTATGAACAATCTAGTGGGAAACGCCGTGAAGTTTACGGAGCGAGGAGGCATTGACGTTCGCTTGTCAGTCGTGCCGGGGAACCAGCCAGGAACTCGGATCCGGTTCGATGTGGCGGATACGGGGATAGGCATCCCTGCGGAGTTGGCGCCGCGGCTATTTGAGGCGTTCATGCAGGGGGATGGATCGTCAACGCGAAGGCACGAGGGGACGGGGCTGGGGCTGGCGATTTCGATGGAGCTGGCGAAGCTGTTGGGCGGCGAGTTGGGATTTCGCGGCCGGGAGACGGGTGGCACCGTGTTTTGGTTTGAACTCCCCGTAGAGGTCGTTTCCATGGGAGAGGACCAGGGGGCGTTGCAGGGGCTGCGCGCTAGAGTGATCGACCGGAGCGGCCAGGACTTGGGGGTGCCGAATACACTGCTGCGTTGGGGTGTGATCGAGTCAACCGATGCGGAGAGCGGGTGCGTACCGGTGGTGGTGGCGCCGGGCGCAAAGCCCGGCGACCTTCAGGATCCGGGGGCACGTTTCGTAACGAAGATATTGTGGCGCAAGCAGCTCTACGAGACGCTGCTGACGCTACTCGCGCTGCCCACCAGAGAGGCAGGCCCGATGGCCGGCCACGCCGGGGGAAGAGATTCGGGTCTATTGAACGAGAGGCTTTCGGTGCTGGTCGCCGAAGACAATCCGATCAACCAGCGTTTGATGGTGAGGATGCTCGAGAAACTGGGGCAGCAGGCAACGGTGGCCGTCGATGGTGTGGAGGCCGTGGAGGCCGTGTGTACAGGCCGATATGATCTCGTTCTGATGGATTGGCAGATGCCCCGTCTGGACGGGCTGGCGGCGACGAAAGCGATCCGTGCGATGCCGGGGAAAGAAGGCCGGATTCCGGTGATTGCCGTGACGGCGAATGCGATGGCGGGGGACAGGGAGCGCTGCGCGGCGGCAGGGATGGACGGATTCCTGACGAAGCCCATCCGCCTGGCGGAACTGGCTGAGATGATTTCCAAGGTCTGCAGCGAGCTACGTGCCGCAGAAAGTGCGATAGGGAGCGCTGCTGCCAGGAGCGGGTTCGGCGTAGGCTTCGAGGCCGGGCCGGGGTGTGAAGGGCTGAGAGAGAACATCGAGCAGGGCGTGGAACGGAGCGAGATCGTTGTGGTCGACGGCGGCGGTGAGGGCGGCCTCGACCCTGTGGTTCCGCGGGATATAGACGGGGTTGACGGCGTCCATGGATTGGGCGCTGGCGAAGGTATCGGCGAGGCGGGTGCGCCAGCGAGGGGCCCAAGCGTCGTAGAGTTTCGGGTTAGCGAAGAGCGCTCTTATGCGGGAGTCGTCGCCGAGGGCCGCGGCAGAGAGGGTGCGGAAGGCGAGGGTGTAGTCGACGGCCTGACCGTCCATGGCGGCCAGGAAGCCATTGGCGAGGTCGAGGTCGTCGGGTTGGGGCTCACCGAGCAGTCCGAGCTTGGAGCGCATGCCGGAGAGCCAAGCGGCATCGTAACGTTCGCCGAACGTTTCGAGGACGGCGACGGCTTGCGGGAGGGCGGCTTGCTGATCGGCGTCGATCAGGGGCAGCAGCGTTTCGGCGAAGCGGGCGAGATCCCAACGAGCGATCTGCGGCTGCTGGCCGAAAGCGTAGCGGCCACCGCGATCGATGGAACTGAAGACGGCGGCGGGGCTGTAGGTGTCGAGAAAGGCGCAGGGGCCGTAGTCGATGGTTTCGCCGGAGATGGCCATGTTGTCGGTATTCATGACGCCGTGGATGAAGCCGACATGCATCCAGCGGGCAATGAGGGCGGCCTGCCGGTCCGAGACGGCGGCGAGTAAGGAGAGATAGGGGTTGGGCTCGCTGACCAGGTGCTGATAGTGCCGGGCGATGGTGTAATCGGCGAGTTGCTTGAGCTTGGCGGTTTCGCCGCGGGCGGCGAAGAACTGAAACGTGCCGACACGGATATGGCTGGCGGCGACGCGGGTGAGCACGGCGCCGGGAAGCGGGGTTTCCCGGTAGACGGTTTCGCCGGTGGCGGTGACGGCGAGCGCGCGCGTGGTGGGCACGCCGAGCGCGTGCATGGCTTCGCCCAGGATGTATTCGCGGAGGACGGGGCCGAGCGCGGCTTTACCATCACCGCCGCGGGAGAACGGGGTGCGGCCGGAGCCTTTGAACTGGATGTCGCGGCGCTGGCCAATGGTATCGATCACTTCGCCGAGCAGGATGGCGCGGCCGTCGCCGAGTTGCGGGACGAAGTTGCCGAACTGGTGGCCGGCGTAGGCCTGGGCCAAGGGCTCGGCGCCGGGGGGAGCGTAGTTTCCGGAGAAGATCTGGGCGCCGACAGGCGAATCGAGCGCGGCGGAGTTGAGGCCGAGTTCGTGGGCGAGGGCGTGGTTCAGCTTGATCAGTTCCGGCGCCGGCGCGGGGGCAGCCGTGGCATGGGCGTAGAAGCCAGGGAGGTCCCGGGCGTAGGAGTTATCGAAGCGGAAGCCGAGTTCGCGGGAGAGGTCGAGCACTGTCTTTAGTATGCGTGAGGCGACCGGCGGGCGGCAGCTCGGCGGCGGCAGTGACCTGGATGCGGGTAGCATACAATGATCGGCCGGGAGGGTACATGGGCTTGGCGATCCTGTTGTTCGTGGTGGCGCTGTTCTTCGGCTTGGTCCTGGCGGCCATGGTCTCGGTGTTGGCCTTTGGAGTGGGGGCGTTGTTGACCGGTGGCGTGGAGCGGGGCCGGGGCAGCTTTCTGGCGGTGACGGCGTTGTTTCCATTTCTCTGCGTGGCCTGGATGGCTGCGGCATACGTGGGGCACGGCGCGGTGAACGTGCTGGTATTCGAGAGGGGATTGAGGCTAGGGGATGAGTTCGACTGCCCGTTGCCCAATGGCTATTCGCTCTACTTGGAAAAAGGCTCGCTTGAAGTGGGAACGTTGTACCGGCCGGCGGGCTGGCCGCGGTGGCGGAACGGATGGAAGGACGGTATTCGGGATGTCCGGTTGCTGCAGTTGGCGAATGGCTATGTGCTGGGCGGACGCGGGCGGCGGGTGGTTGAGACTCCGGAGGCGGGAGACCGCATCGTTGAATCCTACTTCCTGCTTGAGACAAGCAGCGGCCGGAAGACGGAGTTCGAGACGCTGCCGGAGTTGGAGAAGGCGGCGGGGCAGTTGGGGTTGCGGCTGCAATTGCGGGCGATCGGCGAGGTGTACTCCGCATACGGACGAACGTGGTTTGATGGCGTTTTGATTTGGATCATGCTGTTGCCATTGGCGCTCGGGGCCCTCGGCATGGTCCGGTGGCTGGGCCGGTTGCGGGCGCGGCGCGGATGAGTTGTACAACCTTTTAGAAGCGATTGTACAATTGAGTTATGGCGTTGACGATCTCGAAGGCCCGGCAGAATCTGTTCGCGTTGGCGGATGCGGCCTCACGAGGGGAAAAGGTGCAGTTTACGTATAAGGGGAATACGTTTCAGTTGGTGGCGGAGAAGAAGCCGTCGAAGCTGGCGCGACTGAAGCCGATGCCTGGAGTGATTCCCGGGGTGACGTATGCAACGGTCGAAGAGGATCTCCGGGCGATGAACGTAGAGATCGTTGCTGATTGGGAACGACGGAACCGGTAGATAGGTTTCGATGGAAGCCTATCTGGATACGCATGTCGCGGTGCACTTGGCCGCGGACAACAAGAGGAAGCTCAGCCGTTCGGCTAAGCAGGCGATGGAGCGATATGACCTTTTGTGTTCCCCCATCGTTCGGATTGAATTGCAATTTCTATTCGAGATTCAGCGTAGTGCATATCCCGCCGATCACGTCTTGCAACACCTTGAGGATACGATCGGCCTCCGCATTTGTACGATTCCATTCGACCGCGTGACGCGCGCAGCCTGCCGGGAATCCTGGACGCGCGACGCCTTCGACCGGGTGATCGTAGCGCAAGCCCGCGCCGCGGGAGACGCCTGTCTGATCACCAGCGACGAGCATATCCGGGCCCACTACACCAAGGCGATCTGGTAGCCAGCGTTCGCCCGGCAAAGCGATAGCATAGTGGCCGATGCAGATACTGAAAGACGGTACGCACCGGCTATTCGAACAGGACGCGGAGACGGCGGCGGCGGTGACGCGGATGCTGGTCGACCTTGAGAAGCACGGCATGGACGCGGTGCGCCGCTATAGTCAACAGTTCGACGACTGGGCGCCGGCGGACTTTGAACTCTCCCCGGCGCAGATTGCCGAAGCCATAGTCAGTCTGCCGGAGCAGGCAATCCGCGATACGGAGTACTGCCAAGGTAACGTCCGGCGTTTTGCCGAAGCGCAGATGCAGACCATGCTGCCGCTCGAAGTGGAGACGCGGCCCGGCGTCGTTCTGGGTCATCGACACATTCCCGTCAATGCCGTGGGCAGCTACATTCCGGGCGGCCGCTACCCGATGTTCGGTTCGGCGCAGATGAGCATCATTCCGGCGCGGGTCGCCGGGGTGAAGCGGATCGTCGCCTGCACGCCGCCTGTGAAAGGGCAAGGCTGGTATCCGGCCACCATCAACGCGATCCAAAAAGCCGGCGCGGACCGCATCTTCGCGGTGGGTGGGGTGCCGGCGATGGCGCTGATGGCGTTTGGCCTTTCCGGCGTCGAGCCCGTGGATGTTTTGTGCGGCGCGGGCAACCGCTTCGTGGCGGAGGCCAAGCGGCAGCTTTTCGGCCGTTGCGGCATCGACCTTCTCGCCGGGCCAACCGAGATCCTGGTGATCGCCGACGACAGCGCGGACCCCGCGCTGGTGGCCTGCGACCTGCTGGGGCAGGCCGAGCATGATCCGAACAGCGGGGTGTGCCTGATCTGCCTGAGCGAAGACTTCGGCCGGCGGACGATCGCCGAGCTTGAGAAGCAGCTGGCCGTGCTGCCGACGCGAGACGTGGCGGCGCTGTCCTGGCGGGACCATGGCATCGTGTACCTGGCGGAGACGAAGGAAGAGGCGGTGGCGCTGAGTGACCAGTACGCGCCGGAGCACTTGGAACTGCACGTGGCGGACATCGACTATTACTTCGCGAACCTGACGAATTATGGGTCGCTCTTTATCGGCGAAGAAACAACGGTGGCCTATGGC
>JBBQRA010000235.1:0-9226 GCA_038215275.1 Bryobacterales bacterium
TATTTCAGGCATGTGGAGTCGCACTCCCGCCTACGCTGCGCTGCTGTTCAATTTAGCTCCTGTCACGCCCAGAAGAAAGCAGAGGCGTGTCACTACACTTTTATTGAGGCCGTAAACCATTGATAATAAATAGCTCTGCCAAATTTGGTGTTAAAGATGAGTCAAGAGTTGCCATTGGCCCTGGCCCCAGAGCTCGCGGGTCTGGTTGCCGGGCGTCGGGGTGGGGTCCCGGTAGACGTCATAGAGACCGCCGTTGGAGCCTCCCCCGAGGGCGAGACGCTCGACGCCTTTCTCCGGGCCGCGGTCGAGAAGACATAGATGGTGCGGCGGCGGGCGACGAACATCGTGGGCGAAACCAGCGAATGGAAGACCGGGTCTTCGTTGTACTCCCGCGAGACAACGAGCCACATGTTGACGTCGTGCTTTCGGAGCAAGGGCGGCAGGACCCGATCGAGGCGGAGTTTGAGCCACTCCTGCTGGATGGCGGCCTGTTCCCGGACCGGGGGAAGGGGGGACGAGGTTTGGGCGGCGACCCCGGAAACGAAGATGAGGGGCAGGCACAGAAGGCGCATGCTCCTCAGGATAAACGATCGGGTGGATTCCGCCACCTTCCCTGCCGCGTTGGCCGATTTCCCAAGTTGGGCTACCCCTGCCAGTTGGGCTACCCCTGGAGGTGGAGGCCCTTGTGAATTGCGTAGAGCGCGAGTTCGAGGCGGTCGGAAACTCCAAGCTTGTCAAAGATGTTGTGGAGATGGTTCTTCACCGTCTGCTCGCTGATGAACATCTTTTCGGCCATTTCCTTGTTCTTGTAGCCTTGGGCGACGAGAGCCACGATCTCGCGTTCGCGGGTGCTAAGCGGAGAGCGTTCGCGTTGTTTCCCGCCAGAACTGCCTTGGGAAGAGAGTTCGGAACCGGGGGACGCAAACTGGCGCATGACGGCAGCGGTGGTGTGGGAGTCGAGCCAGATTTCGCCGGAGTAGACCTTGCGGATGCTCTTGACGATCAGATCCGGGGCCGTTTGCTTGAGCACGATACCCGAGCAGCCGAGCTTCATGGCCTGAACAAATTCGTTCTTATCGTCCGAGGCGGTGAGGATGATGACGCGGGTGCGGCGATTGGTCTGCTGAATGGTTTGCAACGCCTGGAGCCCATCGAGGTTGGGCATACGGAGATCGAGCAGCAGGACATCGGGGTCGGTCTGTTGAACAAGCTCAATGACGGCGCGTCCGTCTCCAGCCTCACCGATGACTTCGACATCCGATTCGAGCGCCAGGAGCTTCTTCAGTCCGTCTCGGACGATAGGATGATCGTCCGCTATTGCGACGCGAATCATCTTTACTTTGGGAATTTCCAGTTCGAGAAGGGTGTCAGTCAGTTCCATGATTACAGTGCCGCTTAGCATAGCTCTTAGTAGCCTCGCCTCGATAGTAACGGGAGAGTAGTACGGGGGTCAATGCAGGTCTTTAGGAAGCTGAGACGACCAGTTGACCTTACGGAACTTCCAGAACTCACCTATTACTCTAAGGTTTTTGGCTACCGAAATCCCCGCGAAAGTGGGTATCACCGTGCGCATGGGATCGGGAGATTTTGCTTTTCGAATAGGGTAATGATAACAGATACCGCGACGCCGCTAAGCCGTTGATGCGCTAAAGGTTTTCGATCGACTGTTGGAGTTTCCCGGCGAAGTTCTCTCCCGATTCCGACCAGAGGGCACGGCGTTCGACGGGCAGGGCGCTGTCGAGATCCTGGACCAAACGAAGGAGACCTTTCAAATTGGAGCGGGTGTAGTAGGCGCTCGCCGGATCGTCGGCGTGGGGTAAATAGTGGGAGTCGAGGCCAAAGTCGATGCGGAGGTGTTCGGTAGAGGAGTCAGAGAAGTCAGGCCCGAAGCAGGTGAGGCTAACACGGGCCGGACGGAGTTCCCATTCTTTGCGGAATTGCCAGAGGCCCCACCAGGTTTCCAGGACGTAGGCGCAGTCGGCGTGGAGGAATTCATTGGCGCATTCGAGAACTTCCCCTGGGTCGAGAGGGTCTGGAAACGGGCGTTCAAGGAGCGGTGGTTCGGCGGAAGAGACCGCTTCGACGCGCAGGACGCTATGGGAGGGGTTCTGGGGCGAATACGGAAAGCGTTCCAGTACCTTGCCGAAAGGCCGGAGCATGGAGAGCGCGGAGAAGTTACGGAGCCAGTACGATAAATAAAGAGAGTCGGCCATTCCTTACAACATCATAAGGGGTAGGACGCGTCAGGAGACAATGACAGATTCAGAGATTCGGCCGGCCGGCGAGGCGCCACTTTCCTCGGGGATGAGCTTAGGCACGATGGGCATGCTGCTCACCCTGCTTTCGATCGCCTGTTTTTTCGGTGCTTTGGTGATCGCCTACACGTTCATTTTGCCGGATAACCCGGCGCGGGCGTCGATTGTGATTCCGTGGGTTTTTTGGCTGAGCACAGGGTTGATGCTGGTGAGCAGCGGGACGCTGCAATGGGCGAGGCGGGCGTTGAGGCGCGCGCTTTTCGTCAGCTACAGGCAACGGTTGCTAGTGACGATTGGAATTGGCTATGCATTTCTGGCGGCGCAGGTGGCCGGGGCGTGGTTGCTGCTGGCTAGCGGCGTGACGGTTTCGGGAAACCCTCAGGGCAACATGTTCTATGTATTCAGCTTTGTCCACGGGGCGCATTTGATTGGCGGCATTGGGGGCATGCACTGGTTATACGGGCGATCGAGGCGCCTAGAAGATGGCGAGGAGCAACCGCTGCGACGACATCGTATGGAGGCGAGGCTGACGGGGATGTACTGGCACTTCATGGGGGTTTTGTGGATCGGTCTGTTCGCGTTTTTGATTGGTTGGAGTTGAGGTAAGCGGGTCGGTTGTATGAGTCGTGCCGCTTCGGAAGCAGCCTCAGAAAAAAGCGAGGTTAAGAGGGAGAGCGCCGGGACGGGTGCA
Source organism: Bryobacterales bacterium (assembly GCA_038215275.1). Lineage (GTDB taxonomy): Bacteria > Acidobacteriota > Terriglobia > Bryobacterales > Bryobacteraceae. The sequence continues at coordinate 2,947 of JBBQRA010000235.1, forward strand.
AAGTGACAAGGGCCGGGGTTCGTGTTTAGTACCACGCGCCTTTCAGGCGGGCTGCTTTTAGCCACAGTGGTGCGAAATAGAACGATGGTCGAATTCCGACGTAGCGCCCATGCAGTTTTCGGTCTGAAGTATCACGTGGTGTGGATCACCAGGTAGCGGTGCAAGGTGTTGAAAGTGCACATTGCGTAGCGAGCGCGAGACTTGATTCGCCAGTTCTTCGAAGCGCACGACGTATTGATCGAGCGGGTGGCCGTCCCAACGGATCACATTTCATACTGTAGTCAGCGCCAGCGAGTGTGGCGCCAGCGAAGCTGGTGTAGTACATCAAAGGACGGCGTAAAGAAGACTAGAGGATGAATTTCCCGAACGAAGAAAGCGTTACTGGGGGTGGCATCATCTGTGGGCGCGGTCGACGAAGCGACGATCCCCCAGTACATCGCCAGTACATCGAGAACAACAATTGGGACGAAGAAGATCAGGGGTTTAAGATCACCGCGCCCGCGGAGCCTTGAGCCGGCTCTCAGCCGGGAGAGCCTTCAGCCGGCTTTAGCCTCACCCCGTGACTTTCAGTCGCGATCCAACCCCACCTCCTTTCAGGCGGAGGTTGTTTAGTCTGGCAGCCGAGGCGTAAGGCCCTCGCTCGATGCCGCTCACCGGTCGCGAACGACGCCGGTTGATCATGCTGGTACTCGAGAAGGAGTTGATACAATCGGGCGCGATGCGATTTCTCATTTTTGGACTGATGGCGGGAGCGCTCTGGGCGCAGAACGGATTGGACGCGCGGCGGTTGGCCGCAATTCCAGCTCGGATGCAGGAGTTTGTGGCTGCGGGGAAGGTCGCCGGGATGGTGACGCTCGTCGGCCGGTCGGGAGGAGTGGTGGACCTAAAGGCGACTGGGTACTTCGACCTCGATTCGAAAACTCCGCTACGCACGGATCACATCTTTCAGATCCATTCGATGACGAAGCCGATTGTCGCCATCGGAATCCTGATGCTGGCCGAAGAGGGCAAACTTTCGATCTCCGATCCGGTGGAAAAGCACCTGCCCGAGTTTAGGACGCTGCGGGAGAAGATCACGCTGCTGCAACTGTTGACGCATACCGCGGGGATGCCATTGAACCCGCCGCCCGGAGTCGGAGAGCTTCACGGAGCCTTGCACAAGCCGCTGGCCGACGTCGCGCTGGTGTACTCGCAGACGCCGCCAGGCTACCCGCCGGGGAGCAAGTGGCAGTACAGCAATGGGGGAATCGCGGTGTTGGCGCGAATCCTCGAAGTGCATTCGGGGATGCGTTTCGAAGAGTTTCTCGCCCAGCGGATCTTCGAGCCGGTGGGGATGAAGGACTCTTACATCTTCCCGCCGAAGGAAAAATGGGGGCGCATGCCAACCGCGTATATCCTGCGCGACGGCAAACCGCTGAAATACACCGACGACCCGCTGGGGGAAGGGGCAATGAAGTACCGGGCGGGGGCCAAGTACTCGCTGCCGGAGGGCGGCGTGTACTCGACGGCCAGCGACCTGTTTCTGCTTTACCAGGCGCTGCTGCGGGATGGGAAGGCGGCCAACGGTTTCCGCCTGCTCTCGCCGGCTTCAGTGCGGCTGATGCGGACGGTGCAGACCGGCGACCTGCCGACGAACGGCCCGGGGATGGGCTGGGGCCTTGGCTGTTCCGTCGTACGACCCGGCTTTTCGCCCATGGGGATGAGCCCGGGGACGTACGGCCACGGCGGGCGGTACGGCACGTACTCGTTTATCGATCCGGCGAAAGACCTGATCGGGATCTTTCTGATTCATCGCGAAGGCGGCAGCGACGAGCGCACCGCCTTCGTGCAGATGACTTACTCGGCGTTAGTTGAGTAACCTGGCGGCATCCTTGGCGAAGTAAGTGAGGATGATGCTCGCCCCGGCGCGCTTGATGGACGTTAGCGACTCCATCATCATACGGTCGCCGTCAATCCAGCCCAAGCGGGCTGCGGCCACGATCTGGCTGAACTCGCCGGAGACCTGGTAGGCGGCGATAGGCACTTCGAAGCGGTCGTAGGCTTGGCGGATGATGTCGAGGTAGGCGAGGGCGGGCTTAACCATGAGGATGTCGGCACCCTCCTCGAGGTCGAGGGCCATCTCCTTCATCGCTTCTCGGGCGTTGGCGGGGTCCATCTGGTAGGTGCGGCGGTCGCCGAACTGGGGGGTCGACTCGGCGGCCTCGCGGAAGGGGCCGTAGTAGCTGGAGGCGAACTTCGCGGCGTAGGCCATGATGGGGATGTGGGAGAACCCGGACTCGTCGAGGGAGTCCCGGATGGCGGCCACGCGGCCGTCCATCATGTCGGACGGGGCGACGATGTCGGCACCGGCGCGGGCGTGGGAGACGGCGGAGGCCGCGAGCCATTCGAGTGTAATGTCGTTGTCGACGTCGCCATCGACGATCTTGCCGCAGTGGCCGTGAGAGGTGTACTCGCAGTTGCAGACGTCCGTAACGACAAGTAGCTCGGGGACCTCCTGCTTGATCGAGCGCACAGCGAGTTGAACGACGCCGTCCTCGTCGTAGGCTCCGGTGGCCTCCTCATCCTTGTGTTTGGGGATGCCGAACAGGATGACCCCGCCAATGCCGAGCGAGTGGATGAGAGCGCATTCTTTGACGGTTTCGTCGATGGACATTTGAAAGTTGCCCGGCATTGCCCCGATCTCCTTGCGGATGCCTTCGCCTTCGACGACGAACAAGGGAAAGATGAAGTTGGAAGGCTGGAGGTGGGTCTCGCGGACGAGGGCGCGCATGGCCGGGGAGCGGCGGAGACGGCGAGGGCGGTCGATGGGGAAGGGCATAGGCCCTATTTTACTTACAACTACCGGTGCAGACCTTTTCGGAGATTTTCTGAACGGGACCCAGGTTGGCTGGGTTGTCGATGGCGGGCCTGCGGATGCTGAGGCTTTCGACGGTCTGGCCGTACGCGGTCCGCTTCTCGATGATCTGCTGCTCGCGAAGTTGGGGCTGATCGGAGTTGGGGCGGCCGGGCGAGTTCATCCCGAAGATGCTGACCTGCTTGATTTCGGAGCCGTCGGGCCGCTTTTGAATTTCGGCGACGGACTGTACGTTCAACTGAAGTTGGCCGGAGGGGCCGGCGATATACTGCGTCGCGTTTTCGACGGTTTTTCCATTGAGTTCGCGCGTTTGCTTCACTTCGCGGAGGGCTGGCAGGAAGTTCCCGTTCGCATCGCGGCGTTCGACAATGAGGAGTTCCTGTTTGGTCTTGTCGCCGGTTTCGATCCGGGCCTGTTTGCGCTCGAGGAGTTCGACGGAGCCGTTGAGTGTCGGCCGGGCGACCTGGGTTTCAATGGTTTCGACGTTGCCGGAGGTGCGGGCGATGGCGGTCGTCTTTTCCACGAGTGAGAAGCCGCCGCTAATGTTGCCATAGAAGACCTGTGTTTCTATGGATTTTGAGCCGTCCGGGTGCTTGCGCTCTTCAATCTGGAGCTTTTGCGGAGGACCGGGCTGGCCCGAGGCGTCGTAGGGGCGGATGATCCGCTCGACCACGCGGCCGGAGGCGTCGTCCCGGAGGACCCGCTCTTCCACCTTCTCGATTGGCGAAAGGCCACCATTCAGATTTCGGACCGATTGCTCGCTCGAACCATTGGCCGTCGATCCTTCCGAGGCGAGTTGGCGGCCGCCGTTGGAATCGAAGGTGTAAGTCCGGGTCGTACTGCTTTGTTGCTGGCCCCAGATGGCGAAAACGCCGCCGAGCGCGAGTGCCCAATACCGCATAATCCCTCTTTCGGCCGTTTCCGGCAGAAACTACAGGCTTCTAACCCCTATAATATAAGGGTGGATCGCTCTTTTTACATCGAGACCTTCGGCTGCCAGATGAACGTGCATGACTCGGAAAAAGTCATCGGTACGCTGAGGGAGCGCGGGTATTTGCAGGTTCCGACGGCCGAAGAAGCCGGGTTGGTTCTCTATAACACCTGCTCGATTCGGGATAAGGCCGAACAGAAGGTCTTCAATAAGCTGCAAAACTTCAAGAAAGGCGCCAAGAAGGGCAACCAAGTGTTTGGGGTGCTCGGGTGCGTGGCGCAGCAGGAAGGTGAGAAGATTTTTGAGCGGGCGCCGCACGTTTCGCTAGTAGTGGGTTCGGCGAGCTATACCAAGTTCCCGGAGTTGCTGGTACAGATTGAACAGGGCGGCCGCCGGGTGACCGGGCTGAGCTTGGACACGGACGAAGCGTTTGATACGCCGTATACGCGGCGGGATAATCCGTACCGGGCCTTTGTCACAATCATTGAAGGTTGCGACAAAGCCTGCGCATATTGCGTGGTGCCGTTTACGCGGGGGCCGGAGCGGAGCCGGACGGCGGAGAGTGTGATCGACGAAGTCCGGGGGTTGGCAGACCTCGGATACACCGAAATTACGCTGCTGGGCCAGAATGTAAATTCTTATCGCGATCCGTCGGCGAAGGGTTGGGATTTTGCGACCTGTTTGGAGCAGGTCGGACTTGTGAACGGGATTCGACGGGTTCGTTTTACGACTTCGCATCCGCGGGATTTTACGAAGTCCATCGTCGAAGCGATCGATTCGACGCCGTCGCTCTGCAACCACATCCACTTGCCGGTGCAGAGCGGGTCGAACCGGATTCTCGATGGCATGCGGCGGCTGTATTCGCGGGATCAGTATCTCGAACGGATCAGTTGGATGAAGGCGGCCAAGCGGCCAATGGCGATCACGACCGATATCATTGTCGGCTTTCCTGGCGAGACCGAGCAAGACATTGCGGATACGCTGTCGCTGCTGGATGAAGTGCAGTACGATGCGATTTTCAACTTCAAGTACTCGCCCCGGCCGAACACGCCGGCGCAGGTGCTCGGCGATCAGATTCCGGAAGAAGAGAAGGGCCGGCGGCACATGCAGGTGCAGGAGCGGCAGCGGATGATCCAGATTCAGAACAACGCGAACTACGTGGGCGAGACCTACGAGGTGCATGTGGAGTTCTTTAATCTGGCAACGGGACAGTGGGTCGGCAAGACGACGCAGCATAAGACGGTGAACTTCTCGCATCCGGGTGGGCAGGCGGCGCAGTTACAGGGTCAATACTTGGATGTGATGGTGACGCGGTCGGGGCCGGTGTCCCTGGTGGGGGAAGCAGTTGGCGAAGCGGCTTAGAATGGAAGTTGAAATTGGAGGGCGCGTGGAAATCGAAATGAAGATTCGGGGGCTGATGATGGACCCGGTAACCCAGACGCCCATTGTCATCCTGAAGGATGTGGACGGCGGCACGATTTTGCCCATATGGGTGGGCATGTATGAAGCGAACGCGATTGCGCTCGAGATCGAGAAAGTCTCGACGCCGCGGCCGATGACGCACGATCTGATCAAGACGCTGTTGGCGGGTCTGGAGACGAGCGTCAGCAAGGTGGTCGTGAACGAATTGAAGGACGATACGTTCTACGCAATGATCTGGCTCGAGAAAGACGGCGAGTTGATCACGGTGGATTCGCGGCCTTCGGATGCGTTGGCGCTGGCGCTGCGAACGGATTGCCCGATCTTTGTGGATGAGCAGGTAATCCGGACGTCGAAGGCGACGAACTCGGTGTCGGACAAGGTGACGAACGACGAGTTGAAGCGTTGGCTCGAGAGTCTTAATGACGAGGATCTCGGCCGGTACAAGATGTAATGTTGGAGATCTTCGAGCGGTTGGCGGCGGCAGGGATCGACCTGCTTCCGGCGGAGATCACCACGCATTTTCTGTTTGTGCGCGGTGGGTTCGTTTCGTTGGTGGAGCGGCGCGACAAGGGGTTTGGGAACGTAGGCGCGCCGGGGTTGATGATTGAGCAGGGGTTTGCGGCGCTGGTTTGGCGGGGCGGGGAAGCGTTCTTCGTGGGGAAGGGGTATGAGCGCCGGGCCGAGGCCGAAGAAGTGGCGGGGCTGCGGGAGTTTGACCGGGAGTTGCGGGCTTGCCTGAACGCTTAAAACAGACAGCTTAGGTTGAACGGTCTCGCCGGGGAGAAGCTAGCGAAGAAGCCAGAGGCTGCGACGTAGTCGGATTCGCCACTGAAATAGAAGTAATTCTGGCCATCGGCGCGCCGCAGGAAGCCGTCGTTTTCGGCCAGCGAGACAGTGGGTGCACGTTCCCGGGCCTATTCGAGGATCTGTAGCCGGGTGATCTGTACGGCCGTTAGCAGGGCTTGATTGGCTTTGATGAGTTCCCCGGACCGCCGCAGGTATTGCCGGGAAAGCTCAGCCAGACGGGCGAGAGGAGTCCCGATTCGCATCGGGTCAAGGGGAGAACTGGCGAG
>JBBQRA010000236.1:0-9117 GCA_038215275.1 Bryobacterales bacterium
TGGGAAGGAGTTGTTTTGGCTGAGCCATGACGGCCGTACCGTGATGGCGGCACCAGTGGAATTGCAGGCGGCGGGAGTGAAGGCTGGGCGCCCGGAGCGGCTATTCCACACGGGTACATTAGGCGTAGAACCCTCTCGAGACGGGCGGCGATTGCTAGTGCTGATGCCGGAGGGCGAAGGGGCGTTGCCGATGGTGGTGGTGGAGAACTGGGCGGCGGGGCTGGGGAAGTAAGGGCATACCCATTGCAAGCAAATGCGGTTAGCTTATCCACGCTTGGCGTACTTAATAGTCGTGTTTCCGAGGCCTAAGTGAACTCGTTACGCGTGAGCAGGGAGCAGTCTTGACCTTCAACAGACTTACTGCTCGAGGGGGTTATCCGCGGCTCAAGCGGCGCATGGCGTCTTCGACGGTGCTCGTGGCCTCCGCCGCGTCGTCCTCCGCTGCGAACTCCATCGGAGGTCCAATCCGCAGGCTGACTTCGCCAGCGCGGGCGCGGCGGCGGCGCTGCTGCCTCAGTTCCCGCACTCCTTCCAACCAGACCGGCACCACCGGCATCCGCAAATCCCTCGCGAGGATGCCGGTCCCCGGTTGAAACGGCAACAGTTCGCCAGTCTCCGACCGCCGCCCCTCCGGAAATACCAGCACCGAATACCCCGCATCCGCTAACCGCCCCGCCTGTTGAAACGCCCGGCGGACTCCGCCACTTCGCGGCAGCGGGAAGACGTTGTACGCGAGGACGACCAGGACATACTGGAGCTGCAGCGCAATGCGCCGATACCACGGCAGCGACGGGGAGGGATGCCGGTATTCGCGCAATAACTCCCCGCTCATCGCAATCGCCACCTTCCGGCTACGACTCCACGGCAGGCGTCCCACCAGCAACGCGCCGTCAATGGCCGTCAGGTGATTCGCCACCAGCAACACAGGACCCGGCACTCCCAACAGGTGCTCCAGGCCGTCCACCTGAGCGTGGCCGGAGAACCAGGCGGTCAATGGCCGTATGAGTAGCCTGTGCAGCGCCCAGCGCAACGAAGCGGCCCACCACGAACGCGGCCACTGGGCGAAGGGAAAGGCCGGCTCACTTGAGCTGGCTGGGGGGCTGGCCGGGGGGATGGCCGCGAGAGGGGTGGCGGAGGGAGCGGGGGTGGAGCCCCGCTCCTCTTCCATCTGTGCCGCGATCTGCTGGCGCAGCGCGCCTACCGTCGTGGTCTCTGTGATTTGGCCTTCTTCGAGCGAGACGGAGAATTTGGCCTCGAGAGCCGTGACCAGGCCGACGCGGGCCAGCGAATCGAGGGCCAAGTGGCGGCCGAGTTCCCACTCGTCGCTCAGTGCGCCCTGCCAGCGGGCGCCTGCGGCCCGCAGGACCTGTTCGAGGGCGCTGGCTCGCAGGGACTCGACCGGCTCTCCGCTGACGAGCGCCTGGGCATACTCGCGGACGGCGCCGCGCCGGACCTTGCGGGTGCCGGTGCGGGGGAAATCGAGTTCGGGCCACTCGGCCCAGCGGGCGACGCGCTGGTGGGCTTCGAGGCGGGTGTTGGCGCGCTGGACCACGGATTCCCAGTTGGCCCGGCCGCGGAACAGCGCCATCGGCGCGGGGCCGCCGCTGCCCTCAACCCCGACGACGACAACATCGGAGACTTCGGGCTCGGCGCGCAAGGCGTGCTCAATGTCCTCCGGGTAGATGTTCATGCCGTTCGAGGCGACAATCACTTCCTTGCTGCGGCCGCGGAAGAAGTAGTTTCCGGAGGCGTCGGTTTCGGCCAGATCGCCGGTGGAGAACCATTCGCCGCCCCAGCCCTGGGCCTGCCCTTCCTTGCTCCAGTAGCCGGGAGAGACGGTTTCTCCCTTCACCAGAATCTCGCCTGTTTCGCTGATGCGGACCTCGCGGCCGGGCATGGACTTGCCGATGCTGCCGCGGCTCATTTTGAAGGGATGGTTGACGCTGATGAGCGAGGCCGTTTCCGTCATGCCGTAGCCCTGGATGACGGCATAGCCGAGGCGCCGCCAGAGGACCTCGGTCTCGTCCGGGAGGGAGGCTCCGCCGCAGACGAAGGCCCAGAACTTCCAGCCGAGGCGGGCGTGGACGTCGCGGAAGATCCACCAACTCTTGAGAAAGTGGCCTTGACCGGCGGCGGCTAAACGCTCGGCCCAGCGGCCGCGGCTGCCGCGCGCGATTTCGGCTCCGAGCAGTTCGAGATAGCGGGGGACGGTGGCGAGGACGGAGATGCGGCGTTCGCGGATCGTCTGGATAACGTCGGCCGGGCTCAGTTCGGGTAGGAAGTGCATTTCGCCACGCAGGAGCGGGGGGACGAACAGGCCGAGCATCTGGCCGAAGACGTGAGAGAGGGGGAGTTGGGCGAGGAAGCGAACGGGATGGAAGGGGCGCTCCCAGCGGAGGTACTTGCCGATCTCCTGCTCCATGGGTTCGAGGCTGGCGAGGGTGTTGCCGTGAGTGAGGCAGACGCCTTTGGGGGCGGCGGTGGAGCCGGAGGTGAAGATGATTTGGGCCAGGGTATCGCGGGCAGGGCCTTCGCCGGGTGGGGGCGCGGCGGGTAGGCTGGCGGTGGAGCGGCGGAGGCTGGCAAAGCTGGGACCGGGTTCGTGATCCTGCCAGAGGAGCTTGGCGCCGGTCTCTTCGACGATGCGGTGGACCCATTCCGGGCTGGATTGGGCGTCGACGGGGACGGCGACGATGCCGGTGGCGAGGCAGCCCCAGAAGACGGCGGCCCATTCGCCGGAGTTGGCTCCCCAAAGGACGACGCGGTCGCCTTCGCGCAGGCCTTGGCGCCGCATCCACTCGCCGCATTGCCAGGCCAGGCTGGCGAGTTCGGCGTAGGGCATCCGGCGGGTGCGGAGGCCGTCGGCGTAGACGTAGGCGAGGTTCCGGTGGTCGCCGGCCATCTCCTGCAAATAGGTGCCAAGGTTGCGCCGCATGGCTTTATCGTATCCGGCTGGGGAGAATCCGGCTACCGGGCGGGATCGACGGATCCGGACTACCGGTGATCCGGAGATAATTCGAGGGCCGATTCGGGCTGGTGCTGCTTAGCGCCCATTTTGCGACTGATCCAGAGGTTGAGGTCTTCAAAAAGGGAATAGAAGACCGGGACGGCAAGCAGCGTGAGGAGCAGACATAGGCTTTGGCCGCCAACGACGAGGAGGCCGATGCTGCGGTTGGTGGCGGCGCCGGGGCCGCTGCCGACGACCAGCGGGATCATGCCGGCGACCAGGGCGATGGTCGTCATCAGGATGGGGCGAAGACGGTCCCGGTTGCCGGCGATGATCGCGTCGTATCGAGGCATTCCTTTCGCCCTTAGTTGGTTGGTGTGGTCGATTTGGAGAATCGCGTTTTTCTTCACAACGCCAAACAGGAGTAAGATTCCTAACATCGAGAAGATGTTGAGCTGTTGGCCGGCGAGGTAGCTGCTCAACAGGGCGAACGGGATGCTGAGGGGGAGCGTAAGTAAGATGGTCACCGGGTGAATCAGGCTCTCGAACTGGGCGGCGAGCACCATATACATGAAGGCGAAGGTGAGGCCGACGGCGAGTAAGAAGTAGTAACCGGTCTTTTCGAGTTCCTTGGCGTTTCCGGTGAGTGCTTCGCTGTAGCCGGCGGGCATATTGAGCGAGTTCACCGCTTCCCGGATGGCCGTGACGGCTTCGCTTTGGCTCGCGCCGGGGGCGAGGTTAGCGTAGAGAGTGACCTGGCGCTGGCGGTTGAGGCGATCAATCGAGCCGGGACCTGCGGCATTTTCTAGACTGACCAGTTGGCTCAGCGGAACCAGGCCGTTTTGCTCGGTATCGCCGGGGACGCGGCGGGGGACGAGGATCTCGCTGAGGCGGTGCGCACTGCCCCGCTCCGAGAGGCGGGCGCGGAGGCGGATGTCGTAGAGGTTCTTCCCTTCCCCATAGTTGCCGACCACTTCGCCGGCGTAGAGCGTATTGACGGCGCCGGCAACATCTTCGAGGTTGACGCCGAGATCGGCGGCGCGCTCGCGATCGACATTGATGCGCAGTTCGGGCTTGCCGGGGAGGAGGCTGCGGTCGCTATCGGCGAGCTTTGGATTCTTCTTCATGATGTCGAGGACGCGGGCGGAGTAGTCTTCGAGTTTGGTGAGGTCGGGTCCGCGGAGGACGAACTGGACCTCGGTATTCTTTTCGCCGCCGCTGAAGGGGTCGATGGGCTGGACGGAGGTGTAGATCTCTTTGGGGTAGTGCTGGATCTTCTGGCGCGTGACGGCGACGAGCGCCTGCTGGTCCTGCTGGCGTTCGGCGGGCGGGACGAGGCGAACGATGATGCTGCCTTGGTTCACTTTTTGGAGAGCGTTGAAGCCCGGAATGGTGAGCGTACTCTTTACGCCCGGGACATCGCGGCGGATGAGACGGGCCATATTCTCCATGACGCTTTCGGTGGCGGCGAGGCTGGAACCTTCGGGGAGGCGGACGGAGACCTCGTACTCGCTTTCGTCGTCCTGAGCGATGAACTGGAAGCCGGTGAGCATCCCGAGCGGGATGGTGCTGCAGACGACGAGCACGCAGATGACGGCGACCTTGCCGCGGTTGGCCATGCTCCAGACGAGGAGGCGGGTATAGGTTGCATCGAGCCAGCGGTTGAGGCGGGAGTCGGCGCTGGAATGTTGACCCTTGGTATGGCGCAGCCAGCGGGCGGCGAGGCTCGGCGTGAGAGTGAAGCTGACGAGCAGGCTGACGGCAATGGCGGCGGCGCTGGTGAGTCCGAAACTGGACATGAACATGCCGACGATGCCGCCCATGAAGCCGATGGGGACGAAGACGGCGAGCAGGCTGAGCGTGGTGGCCATGACAGCGAGGCCGATTTCGCGGGTGCCTTCAATGGCGGCCTGTTCGGGGGAGAGACCGCGTTCTTCCATCACCTTCACGATGTTTTCAAGGACGACGATGGCATCGTCGATGACGATGCCGACCATGAGGGTGAGGGCGAGCATGGTCATGAGGTTGAGCGTGTAGCCGAGCGCGGCCATGAGGGCGAAGCTGGTGATGATGGAGGTGGGGATGGCGAGGGCGGCGATGATGGTGCTGCGCAGGTTGCCGAGGAAGATGAAAACCACGATGGCGGCGAGGATGGCGCCAACGACGAGGTGCTCCTGGATGGAGTGTAGGCTGGCGCGGATGAACTCGCTTTGGTCGCGGATTTTGGTGAGTTGGACGTCGGCGGGGATATCGGCCTGGATCTCTTCGAGCCTTTCGTGGACGGCGTCGATGACGGCGACTGTGTTGACGCCGGACTGCTTGGCGATGGCGAGGACGACGGCGTTGGCTCCGTTTTGCCGGGCGATGCTTTTGGCTTCCTTGCCGGCGTCGCGAACGGTGGCGACGTCGGCGATGCGGATGGCGTAGCCGTTGCGCTGGGAGACGACGATGCGGGCGAAGTCGTCGACTTGCTGGATTTTGCCCATCGTTTTGACGGTGAGGGACTGGTTGCCCTGGTCGAGCGCGCCGCCGGGGAGTTCGAGGTTCTGGGCGCGGAGGGCTTTTGAGAGATCGCTGACGGTGAGGCCGTAGGAGCGGAGTTTATCGAGGTCGGCGAGGATGTGAAGTTCGCGTTTGCGGCCGCCGTAGATGGTGACCTTGCCGACGCCGCTGACGCTCGAAAGGCGGTCGACGATCTGCTTGTCGACGAGTTCGGTGAGGGCGGTGAGTTCGCGGGGGGAGGTGATGGCGTAGAGGAGGACGTCGGCGGCGTCCGAGTTAATTTTCTGGACGACTGGCTTTTCGGAAGTACGGGGGAGGTCGTTGAGGACGAGGTCGACTTTCTGGCGGACTTCGGCAGCGGAGGAGTCGACGCTGCGGCCGAGGTGGAACTGGACGACGACGTTGGAGACGCCTTCGCTCGAAACGGAGCGAAGCTCTTCGATGCCGGCGACGGTATTGACGGTGGCTTCGATGCGCTCGGTGATTTCGCGCTCGATTTCCGTGGGGCTCGCGCCGGGGTTGGCGGTGGTGACGGTGACGATGGGGAGGTCGATATTGGGGAAGCGGTCAAGGCCGAGGAGGAAGAAGCAGACGGCGCCGACGACGGTCATCGAGAGGATGAGCATGGCGGCAAAGACGGGCCGCCGGACGCAGATTTCCGCGAGTTTCTGCATACTATTTCTGCTCCGCGGTCGCGACGGTCATGCCGTCATAGAGGTTGGCGGGGGGATCGACGATGACGGATGCGCCGCCGGCCAGCCCCGGCGAAGGCGCCAGTTCGACGGTTTCGCCGCGCTTTTGCGGGACGCCGACGAGGTGGAGCTTGGCACGGCCATCGGCGAGGGTCCAGACGCGGTAGGTCTCGGTGCGGGGATCGAAATCGAGGGCGCGAGCGGGGAGGCGGAGGCGTGGCTGGGCTCCGGCGAGCAGGATGCGGGCTTCGGCAAAGTAGCCCGGCTTGAGGCGGCGCTGGGGGTTGAGGAATTCGGCTTCGACGGTGAGGGCGCGGGAGGCGGGGTCGAGGGAGCCGTTGGGGGCGCGAAGTTTGCCGTGGAAGGTTTCGCCGGGGAGGGCGGTGACCTGGGCTTCGACGTCGAGGCCGGCGGCGAGGGCGGCGGCTTGGGCTTCCGGGAGCTGGAAGACCAGCTTTAGCGGGTGAACCTTTTCGAGGCGCAACGGCTTCGATTGGGGGCTGACGAACTCGCCGACGGAGACGGAGCGAGCGGTGACGACGCCGGCGAAGGGGGCGCGGAGGACGGCGTCGGTGGCGCGCTTACGGGCTTGGGCCTCTTGTGCCTGGGCGGATTCGAGTTGGGCCTTGGCCATGGCGATGCCTTGGGCAGACTGGCGGGCGGTATTGGCCGCGAGGGCAAGCTGCTGGCGGGCTCCGCGAAGGCGGGCTTGGGCGGAGAGGAGGGTGCTGCGGGAGCGGTCGTAGCTGCTTTGGGAGATGTCCTTGGTGGAGCGGAGACGACTGGCGCGGGACTCTTCGATTTCGGCGAGGCGGACCTCCTCCTCGGCGGTGTCGACGGCGGCCTGGGCGCCGAGGACATCAGCGCTGAGTTCGACGCTGCGTTGGCCGTCAGCGCCGAGGCGGGCTTGGGCTTGGCGGAGCACAGCTTCCACCTCCTTCACGCGGGCTTGGGCTTCGGCGAGGCGCAGTTGGGCGTCCCGGTCTTCCAGGCGAAGGAGCGGCTGGCCGGCGTTGACAGCGTCGCCGAGGCGGACGAAAATTTCGCGGACGACGCCTTCGGTTTCCGGGGCGATTTCGGCGGCATCGATGGCGGCGAAGCTGGCGGTGCTGGTGAGGGTGGGCGGAGCGTCGAAGGCTTCGACGACGCCGAGGCGGACGACGGTGGGAGGGACTACCGCGGCGGCAACCTGTTCGGTCTTACTGCCACAAGCGGAGAGCAGAATGAGGAATGGAATCAGGATCAGTGCGGGTTTCATGAGGCGCAGTTATTCGACTTTGATGGAGAAGGTTTCGAGGGTAAGCGCGGACGCGCGGCGGAGTTCGGCGGCGGCCAGGTTGAGAGCGCGACGGGCATTGACGAGAAGTTGCTGACTTTCGCTGCGTTCGCTCTGGCGGACATTCAGGTTGAGATTGTTGGATTGGCCCTCTTTGTAAAGGCGCAGTTCACTTTCGAGGCGTTCGCGGCTGGCGGCTTCGCTATCGCCGGCGGCCAGGATACGGGCCTGGGCGGCGGTGTAGTTTTCCCAGGCGCGCCGGACTTCGAGGGCGGTTTGGACTTCGAGTTGGCGAATCTGGGCTTCGGCGCGGCGTTCGATGGCTTTTTGTTGGCCGAAACGGCCTTCGGCTTCGCGGTTGCGGAGTGGGAGTTCGATCGTCAGCGAGGCCTCGTATGTCGGGTAGTTATTCCGCCAGACCTGCGAATAGGCGCGGCCGTAGCCGCCGACGAGTTGCGGGGGAGGATCGAGCGAGAAGCCGGGGAAAAGTTCGCCTTGCGAAACGGCGCGGCCGGCCAAGCCTTGGGCGATTCGGGAGAGCGAGAGGTCGACGGCGGGCTTGCGGCCTTCGGCTGCGACTTTGGTGTTCTCCTTTTCGGCGCTGAGGCGCTGGGCGGCGGCGGCGAGTTCGGGGCGGAGGCGAAGGGCGCGCTCGGCCAATTCGCTGGCCGATTTGGCTTCGAGGGCGAGTTGGGTTTCCACCGGACGCCACTCCTGGTCCCAGATGGCATCGGAGCCGCCGCCAGCGAGAAGGGATTTGAGCTGTTGGGCGGCTTCGCGGGCGGCGCCACGGGCTTGGGCGGCCTGCTCTTCGGCGCGGCGGAGTTGGCCGCGGGCGCCGGCGAGTTCGTTGTCGGCTTGCTCTCCGGCGCGAACGAGGCGGGCGGTGGAGTTGAGGGCTTCCTGAGCGTACTTGACGCTGTCGTTGGCGGCGGCTTCGGCGTCCAAACCGGCTACCCAGCTCCAGTAGGCCGATTCGACGCGGGCGGCGATATCAAGCACTTTGGCTTCGAAGTCGCGGTCGGCGGCTTGCTGATTCGCGCGGCGGACGCGAAGCGCGGAGCGGAACTGGTCGCCCTTGCGGTAGCGCCAGATGGGAACGGCTAGGGTGGACCGCCAGACGGGCGCGTAGTAGGGGTTCAGCGACGTGAAGGGGTTGGTGGTGGAGACGCGGTTGTTTTCGAGGACGTTCTCGAAGGTGGCGCCAAGCCAGGGAAGGCGCTGGCGGAAGGTGGTGGCTTGGGTCGAGTTGCGTTCGTCGAGCCGGCCGTTGACACCTTGCAAGATGGAGGTGGCGGGGGTCGTTGCGCTGCGTTGCGCTGCGCGGAAGCCGAGGACGGGATCGAAGGCGCCTTGGGCGTTCAATAGCGCCGCGGCGGCGGCTTCCTGGCCGGTGCGTTCGGCCACCAGTTCGGGATTCTTCTGCAGGGCCATCGCGATGGCGTCGCGCAGAGCGAGCGGTTCCGCGGCGAAAGCGAGGAGAAACAGCCAGGTCATCGGAAAACCTCGGGAACAGGCATAGGATGGCGGGAGAGAGCAATCAAGTGCTGGTGGACGAGGGTGATCTTGGGATCGTTGGCGTCGCAGAAGCCGAGGATGACATCGGTCCAGCAGCCATCGCTCGAGCTGGCGAGGGCCAATGCGTGAATGGGGTTCAGACCGTCGGACTCCAGGCGTTCATGCAGGCCGAGAAGTTCCGG
>JBBQRA010000237.1:0-9024 GCA_038215275.1 Bryobacterales bacterium
GGGAAGGGGCTTTTCAAACCACGGGAGATGGGAGTCGTAGGCGGCGGCGAGGAGGGAGTCGACGGTGAAGTTTTTCACGCCGTCCAGGACTTTGATGGCATGGAGGCCGCGGGCGGATTCGACGCCCCGTTCGACATAAGAGGGGAAATTTTCCTTTTTCGGGCTGTTGGCTCCGGCGGCGGACCAGGGATGGTTGTTGGCGTTGTAGAGCCATCCGGCGGCGGGTTTGATGACTTCGGGGAGTTCGGTAAGGGCGTGGAGGGGTCCCCAGTCGGTGGCGGGATTGGCGCCGTCGACGGGCTTGATCCAATCGAATTTCGAGTCGCGCTTCGGGAGGAAGTTGCCGTGGTAGTAAGCGATGACGCCGTCGGCGTCGGCGTAGATGGTGTTGTTGGAGGAGTTGGTTTTCAGCTCCATGGTTTCGCGGAAGGCCTTGTGGTTGCGGGCTTTCGTGCGGAGGTAAGACTGGGTGAGGGCTTTAACGGGCTCGTCCATGATGCTGACGGCGACCCATTGGCCGTCGATGGCGCGGACGATGGGGCCGTGGTGGGTTCGGTAGGTGGTGAAGGATTTGCGGGCGGGGCCGGTGGGAGTTTGATAAATGAGGGTGACGGTTTCGGTGGTGACGGGGCGGGTGGTGTCTCCGTGCTTATAGACGTGGCCGGAGGCGGACTTTTCGACGGCTTCGCGGAACTCGTCGATGACGTCGACGCCGGAGGAGGTGTGCATCCAGCCGGCGCGGTCGTTGAAGCCTTGATAGATGAAGAACTGGCCCCAGGTGGCGGCGCCGTAGGCGTTGAGGCCCTCCTTCGAGGTCATCTGGAGTTCGGAGCGGAAGAAGAAGGACGTATGGGGGTTGATGAGAAGGAGGGCGCGTTTATTGACGGTGTTGGCGGGGGCGATGGCGATGCCGTTGGAGCCGCGGGGTTCGTTGTCGGGGAAGGGGTTGGCTGCTATGGTTTTGGCTCCGTCTCCGTAGAAGGCTTGAAGTTCGCGGAGATTGATACGCTCCATGTCACCGCCGATGCTGCCTTCGGTGAAGCTGAGTGCCATCCAGGGTTCAAAGCGGGTGAGGACGCTGGGCTTGGTTTCGGGGTGGGTGTGGAGGTAGTAGTTGAGGCCGTCGGCGAAGGCGTCCATCAGTTTCTTCAGCCAGGCGGGGCTGGCGGCGTAGTGGGCCTGGAGTTTGGCAGGGCTGACGTAGAGGCGGGCTCGGAGATCCTGATAGAGTTTGGCTTCGCCTTCGGCCTCGGCGGTGCGGCCGAGGGAGGTGAGATAGTTGGCCTCGATGCGGGGAAAGTCGTCCTCTGCTTGCGCATAGAGGGCGCCGAATACGGCGTCGGCGTCGGTTTTGCCGGAGACGTGGGCGATGCCCCAATTGTCGCGGGTGATGGTGATCTGTTTGGCTTGGCGCTGCCAGCGGGCGACTTCAGTGGGGTCGGGGGCGGCGAGGAGGAGGGCGGGGAGGACTGCGAGAACAAAACAGGCGCGGGGCAGGAGCATCGTTTTTCGATCTTAGCTCATGCCCCGCGGGGAGGTTGGATTAGGCGGTTTTGACTTCGGCGTTGGCGCGGTCGATCATGGCGCGGATCCAGGCGACTGTGTAGCCGACGGCGACGCGCGGACCTCCGACCATGGTGGGGAAGTGATCGCCGATGACGATGCCGTCGAAGTTGACTTCGCGGAGGGCCTTCATGGCGGCGTACATGTCGTAGTAGCCATTGTCGACGAAGGTCTCGACGAAGTGGGGCAGGGGGGCGGACATGTTGCGCATGTGCACCTTCCAGATTTTGCCGCGCTCGCCGAAGTACTTGATGGCGGTGACGACGTCGGCGCCCATCAACTCGCCGCCTTCAAGCCAGGTGCCGATGCAGAAGCAGACACCGACATGGGTCGAGTTCGCCATTTCGAGGCCGCGTTTGTAGCCTTCAAACGTGCCGAAGATGTGGCGAGGGACACCGGCGAGCATGGGGACGGGCGGATCGTCCGGGTGGATGCCGATAAACACGTTGTTCTCTTCTGCGACGGGGGCGACTTTGCGAATGAAGTACTCGTAGTTGTCCCAGAGTTCCTGTTCGGTGAAGACGCGGCCGTGAGAGAGGGGCCCTTTGAAGACCTTGCCGGCCCACGTGCCTTGGCCGCCCTTGGCGAGGTTGAAGGCGCGGGCGGAGGCGTTGCCGCGGGTGGTTTCGCGTTCGGTGGCCCAGATGCCGTTGCCCATGTGGGCGTAAGTGACGTAGTTGATGCCGGCTTTACCGCAGTTTTGGAGGTAGCGTTTGTAGGCTTCGATGCGCTCGTCGCGGCCGGGGAGATTGAGGACGATCTCTTCCTGGTTGCGGTTGCCGTCGTGGCCGATGTTAAAGACGCGGAGGCCGGCGGATTCGACCTTGGCCTTGATGCGGCGGAAATTTTCGACGCTGTCGTCTTCGCGTTTGACGGTGACAGAGGTGTAGCGGGCGCCGACCTGGTTCATGAACTGGAGGTCTTCGTCGCTGGGGTCGGCCCCGAGTTGCATGGCCATCTTGATGCCGGGGGACCAGGGAGTGATCTTGGGCGGATTGACCTTTAGGGGGGCGGCGGGCGCGGAGGCAGCGGCGGCGAGGCCGGCGGCGCGTAGGGCAAAATCGCGGCGTTTCATTTGGCGCGATTATATACCCTCAGGCGGGACCGATGGTGAGGCCGGCGTCGGTGGCGGCCTTTTCAAAGGCGAGGGCTTCGGCGAGTTCGTCCGGGAGATCGAACTGGAGGGTATAGCGTTCGAAGTTGTCGCGCATCCAAAGGTCGGCGATTTTGTTTTGGGCAGTGAAGACGGTGCGGGAGTAATCGGAGTGCTGGGAGATATCGGCCACGGATTAGAGCGTAGCATTCGTGGGGACGCCGGAGGCCGGAATCCAGGCGGCGAGGGCGCGTTCGAGTTCGGCGCGTTGGAGCGGCTTGGTGAGGTAGTCGTCCATGCCGGCGGCGAGGCAGCGCTCGCGGTCGCCGGGTAGGGCGTTGGCGGTGAGGGCGACGATGGGGATGGTGGCGCCGGTCTTGCGGAGGGCGGCGGTGGCGGCGAAACCATCGAGGAGTGGCATTTGGCAGTCCATGAGAATGAGATCGTATCCGCCGACAGCGGCAAGGGCGACGGCTTGCTGGCCGTCTCTGGCGAGATCGACTGCGAAGCCAAGGCGTTCGAGGAGGCGGAGGGCAAGGGTCTGGTTGATGGGATTGTCCTCGGCAAGGAGGATGCGGGCTTGCGAGGGAGAGGGGCGGGGCGTGGGGGGTTGCGGTGCGGGGACGGGCGCGGCGATGTGGAGCAGATGCTTGACCACACGGAGGATTTGGTCAGGGCGGGCGACGGGCTTTACGAGGATTTCGGCGTAGCCGAGGTCGTACCAGGGTTGAGCTTCAAGGCAGGAACTGGGCCCGGGTGGGAGGATGACGAGGGGGAGGTTGGGCGAGACGGCGTGGAGTTTGGCGGCGGCGCTCGCGGGGGAGGCGTCCGGCAGAGTGGAGTCGAGGAGAGCGGCGGTAAAGGGTTGGGCGGAGGTGGCGATAGCGGAGACCGCGTCCGCGGCGGAGGCGGCGATGGCGTACGTCCAGCCGAAGGCCTCGCACCAGGAGGCGAGGGCGCTGCGGGCCGGTGGAAAATCGTCGACCAGAAGGAGGTGCGGGGCAGGGGAAATAGGGGAGAGGGGAATAGAGACAGGAACTGCGTTTTCCGGAGTCGGGAGCGTGAAGCTGAACGTGGAGCCTACGCCGGGGGCGCTGGTGACTTCGATGTGCCCGTCCATGGCTTCGACCAGATGACGGGAGATGGCGAGGCCGAGACCGGTGCCGCCGAATCGCCGGGCGGCCGAGGCATCGACCTGGACGAACTTGCCGAAGAGGCTTGGCTGTTTGTCGGGACGGATTCCGATACCGGTATCGATGATGGCGAGGCGGAGGCCGGAATCAACGGGTTCAGCGAGGAGGATGATGGAACCTTGCTCGGTGAATTTCAGCGCGTTGCCCAGCAGATTCAGGAGGACCTGGCGGATACGGCCGGCGTCGCCGACGGCGAACTGGGGGACCCGCGGGCCCCAATCGAGGACGAGTTCAACGGCGGACGACAGGAGGCCGGGGCGGAGAAGTTCGACGACTTCGACGGCGGCTTGGCGGACATCGCAAGTCTTCTTCTCGAGAGTGAGGCGGCCGGCTTCGATCTTGGTGAAGTCGAGAATGTCGTTAATGATGCTGAGCAGCGCTTCGGCGGAGTGGCGGAGGGTTTCGACATACTCGCGCTGGTCGGCGGCGAGCGGGGTATCGGCCAGGAGATCCGCAAAACCGATGACTCCATTCATGGGCGTGCGGATTTCGTGACTCATGTTGGCCAGGAAGTCGCTTTTGGCGCGGGAGGCGTCTTCGGCAGCCTGGCGGGCGAGCTCCAGTTGGCGGGCGGACTCCTTCTGTTCGGTGAGATCGGCGCCGACGGCGAGATAGCCAACGATGCCGTTGGCAGCGTCGCGGAGGGCGGTGACGGAGAGGAGGACGGGAAAGCGGGAACCGTCTTTGCGGATCAATGTCCACTCGTGAGTATTGGCAAGATTGAGATTCGCCGGCGCGGTGCAGGCCTTGAAGGGGTTGGAGAACGGGACCCCGAGTTCGGCCGGGACCGCCGCGGCGCGGGCGTCAATCTCGTTGTGGTCGTGGAAGAGGGCTGGCGTCTGAAGATCGACGAGTTCGGAGGCAGAGTAGCCCAGAAGACGTTCGGCGGCGCCGTTGAAGGAGCGGATGACGCCGTCCGGGGAGGTGGCGATGACGGCGAATCCGGCGAAATCGTGAAAGGCAGTCTGCCAGGAGATGGCGGCGGAGAGCCGGTTTTCGACCTCCCGGCGATCCGTGATGTCGCGGGCGAGGATTAGCGAATCTTCGTGGGCGGGGGCGCGGCGGAGTTCGAGCAGCCGGCCTCCGGCCAATTCGCATTCGAGGGTAACGCTGTCCGGGCGGTCGAGAAGCGCCCTGATGGCGTTGGCGACGTGCGGGAGAAGGAAACGATGGCTGTGGCGCGAGGAGGTTAGCGCGGGGAAGCCGGGAGGGGTGTGGACGTCGAGGAGTGCGCCGGTGGGTCCGATGCGCAGGAGTGCGTCGGGGAGGGCGGCGAGGAGTTCGCGGTGTCGCAATTCGGAAAGACGCACCCGTTCGTTGCGTTCGCGTTCGAGGGAGATGTCCTGAATGGTGCCGTTGATTGTGACACAGCGGCCGTTTTCGAAATTCGGTTGACCGATACAGCGGACCCAGATCTGACGGCCGCGCCCGGTGGTGAGCGGCCGTTCGCAATCCCAGGATTCGCCGCTGTGGATAGCGCTTTCGACGTGGCGGCGGACTTCGGCCGCGGTGCCGGGTGCATAAAACTTGAAGGCGCTTTCGGCAGTTGGGACGAAGCCGGGCCCGACCTCGTGAATCCGGTAGGTCTCCTCGGTCCAAGTGGCGGTGTTCGAGACGAGATCGATCTGCCAGGCGCCGACCTTGGACAACTGAGACATATTGGCGAGGCGGCGGGCGCTGTCCCGGAGGCGGATCTCGTCGCGCTTTCGCTCCGTGATATCCAATTGGATCGCCATGAAGCCCGTGAGTAGGCCGCCGCCATCCCGGAGCGGCTGGACTTCGATCCGGACCCAATAGCTGATGCCGTTCCGGTTATAGTTCAGGATTTCGACCGAGAAGCCATGGCCGGCGGCGAGGCCCTTGCGCATCAGGTCGATAGCTGCGGGGTCGGTCTCCGGGCCCTGGAGGAAGGACCCGGGCTTGCGGCCTGCCACCTCCGGGAGGCTGTAGCCGGTGAGGCGCGTGAAGCCCTCGTTGACCCATTCAATGCGGCCTTCGACATTGGTGATGATGACTGAGTTGCTGGTGGCCGCGGCGATCTTGGCCAGGCGGCCGAGTTCGGCCTCCAACTGCTTTTGCTCGGTGATGTCGTGGGCGACGGCGTATACCAGGCCGTTATCGTCGCGGTTGGCGGACCAACTGAGCCATTTATACGAACCGTCGGCGCAGCGGTAACGATTCTCAAAGTTCTTGATGGGCTTACCCGATTTACTGAGGGCCACGGCGACTTGGGTGGGCGCGAGGTCGTCAGGATGGATGAGTTCGATGAACGGGCGGGAGTAGAGGACCTCCGGCGGATAGCCCAAGAATCGTTCAAACGAGGAATTGAGCCAGAGAAAGCGACCGTCCGGGGAAACCGTGCAGAGCAACGCCGTCGAATGTTGGCAGAACCGGGCGAAGTCGACCTGTTGATGTACGAACGGGGATTCTGGCTCAGAAACTCGCATTCTTCCTCTTACTTCACATCGGCTAGATACGAGGAAGCTTCATCTGGATGCAAGAGATTTCTTGGCATCCAGATGAAGATTACATAACGGGGCCGATGCGCCAGGGGACGAACTCCTGGTGCCTGAGACGTTAGGCTCAGGCTGTTGTCCCCGCGCGCTGCCCGAAGGGTGATGGCTTGGATTTCGGCCAGTTTTGCCGGCCAATCGTTGATAGGCCAGTGGTTCCATTCGAGGGAGAAGCCGTGGACGGCGAGGGTTTTGATGGAGTGGAGGGCGCCGAGGCGTTCCATTGTGCGGACGAATTTCGGGTCGATGGGGGAGATTCTCCCAGAACGCAACGGACGCCGGGTGCTTCGGCGGCGACGGAGAGTTGATGCAATTCGATATGCGCTTTATGGATTTCGGCGACGAGGCGGGCTTGGGCGAGGTAGCGTTCATGGGTGTCGATGGCGACGACACGGGAGGCGCCACGGCGCACTGATTGGAGCGAATAGAAGCCGGCGTTGCAGCCGATATCGAGGATGGTCCAGCCGCGGAGATCGGGCGGAAGAGAAGGGGTAAAGGGTTTCCACTTGGAGCTGGGATAGTCGCCGAGGAAATGGTGGGGTGCGGTGGGCACACTCAGCAGGTTGATGTTGTGAAAATAAGGTCCGAGCCTCGCTCCCCTCTCCTCGATGTCGCGGATGGAGAGGGTAGGGGATGGAGGGGCCATCATATGAGATAGACAAGATGTTGGCAGGACCTGTTGCAGCGAATTTGCGAGCTTATCGGGCGAGCCGGAGTTGCGATTCGAGCAGCAGTTTTTCGGCGAATTGGGTATTGGAGGAGTGGCTCATGTGAAGAAAACGGGAGGCGGCGTCGCGGCTGAGTTCGAATTCGCCCCGGTCGAAGCGAATGGCGGCGAGAGGCAGATTGGCGTCGGGGTAGTGGGGGAGCACTTCTTCGAGCAGGGGCAGGGCTTCCGTGCTGCGGGCGGGCTCGGCGGCCAGGCGGAGAGCCAACGCGTAGGCGGCCCTATGGGAGCCGGGATCCAGTTTGCGTGCTTGGCGGGCGTAGCGCTCGGCCTCGGCGTAGCGCTTGAGCCGGATGAGGGCGAGACCGAGGGCGGAGTGGACGTCTGCGACGTTGGGATCGATCTCAATGGCGCTGGAGAACGCAGCGATGGCGGGTTCGAACTGGCCGATGGAGGCTTTGCAGACACCGAGATTCATCCAGGCTTCGAACCACTCCGGCTCGGTGTTGGTGACGAGCTCGAAAGCCTCGGCGGCTTCAGCGTACTTGCCGGCCGCTTGTTGGCGGATGGCGGCATCAAAATCACGGCGGAGGTGGCGGGTTGGGGTGAAGGCCAAGCGTCGAAGCGAAATTCCGCCGGGTTTGCCGACAGCGGATCCCGCAGATCTGTTCGGGAGACGAAGTTCTACGGGGACGCCGCGAGTGGTGGACATGTGAGTGGCGTGGAGTACCTCACCGTGATGGTTGAGGACTCGAAACTCCATGACGGATTCGCTGCCGGGGACTTGGATCCGGAAGCTTCCATCAGGTCCAATGGGAACGGAGTCGGTGGGTCTGCGGCTACTCGAGGACGAGACACTGAGTGCGAGATCGTTGGTGGCGCGGTTGGCGACGACTCTGCCTTCGACCATGTAGGGCCTTTCGGCGCACAGCACGGCCGCAAAAACCATGAGAGGCATAAATAAACGCATGGCATACTCCTGCGCACCTAACGGCGCGTTGGGACTGGCTGGGACCCCTGATTCCCTGCCAGAATTGCTACTCTGGCATGAGCAATTACCTTGCCAACCGCACCTGCGAAGGGCCGTAACTAAGGGCGGCTGGGATGAACGCCGCAATAGTGCCAGAGGTATCTAAGGAAGGGAACTAAGTTACCACTGCTGTCCTAAATAGCCCAGAAGGGCGGCGGAGGGGACAACGAGGCGTCGCCGAGGGACCGTTACCGGGGGGAAATCCTGATCCTGGTGACGGCGAACTCTGTCGTTTTGTGCCTTGCGTGAGCCCTGTCGTTGTCACGGTCGGTCATGCGGGCACTAGTTTAATCCCTGGTAGCTTCGCCGACGAATACGAGTGTGTTTACGATGGTCCCCGGCGTACCCGGGGACGGCGGCGAAGGTGAACCACGTTTAGGAGTTGACCGAATGCGGGAGTCTGGCCGACCGGGTAGGGGCCAACGCGCGGGTGACGACGGCGGAGGAGCGGATTGAGGCTAACGTCGACTTAAGAAAAGGGTTGGACGGGATGGCGCCAGCACCAGCGTAGCTCGTGCTTTCACTGCGGCGAGACGCGGGACGTGTTGGAGCGGATCGGGCCCAAGGATCGACGCAACGCTTCTAGGGACGTTGACGGGGCGGTATTGCAGGGGCTGCCGGGGGCCGTTTCTCGGAGGAGCGGCGATGACGTACCTTGCGGTGATTCCAACGGACGGAACTTGTGTTTCTCGTTGCCGGCTTCGGCGGCGTTGTCGGCGCAGGGGGGACAGGGCAAGGCAGGAATGCTGATTGTCCTTGGGGCAGGTAGGGAGCGTGGGGGATAACTTGCTCTATCCAACTTTGGTAAGCAAAGCGTTGGTGGCGGCGCTGGAGTGGGCGTCTGTGATGAGCGATACGGACGCGGCACAAGGACGATAGACCACGCCCGTACTGGCCCCCCGGTTCTGGTGCCGAGCAAGGCGGGAACTCGCAGTCATCTTCCGGCGGGACATAAGCAGAAGCGC
>JBBQRA010000238.1:0-9009 GCA_038215275.1 Bryobacterales bacterium
GCTCCTTAAAATGGGTGTCCAAGGCTATCCGACGCTAATAATTGGCGCGCCATAAGGCAAATAGCTGCCTGCGGAGCACGACGCATAACCGGACCAAGGGAATTGAAAGAGTGCCCTCAATGGCGGGTACGGATACCCCCAGAAACTCGCTTGCATACCCCCCTTTGGGGGTAGTTTACACCGTCTTCGCGTTATTGCACAAGAACTAATTTGGGTAAAAAAAAGAGCGTCCCTACGCTATTCATCCTGGAACCGGCATTTAGCCAGCTGCCTGAGGCCTGATTCCACCCCCGGGCGGCGGTGTTCCCCCGCAGAAATGCCAGAAGATCTGCCGCAACACCGCCGGCCAGCGCGGCGCTGGCTCCAACTGCTCCGCGCCTTCCAGGAAGTGCCGCAAGTAACTGCTGATCCCACTAAAAATGGCGGGCATCTATGCATCCGCCTGTTCACCTAGATCGGCGCTGGAGATCAACGGACCTGACCTGACCGTTGGCCAAGTTAACCGAGCACGAGAATTGGAAATTGGCGCCGTTCCACCAGCCCCGCCGTGCCGTCGCGAAGCCATTCACAAAATCATTCCGGCCCGGATTGTTGTCGGGTACCACATTGCTGAAAGTGACTTTTCCGAAGCCCTCACGCT
Source organism: Bryobacterales bacterium (assembly GCA_038215275.1). Taxonomy (GTDB): domain Bacteria; phylum Acidobacteriota; class Terriglobia; order Bryobacterales; family Bryobacteraceae. The sequence continues at coordinate 641 of JBBQRA010000238.1, forward strand.
TAATTCGCGCGTCGACATCTGCCTGACAGACTTGAATAGCCCGCGCCGCGCCGTCGGCATTCCACCTCCCGCGTTCGTCATAATATCTACGATCGCGGTAGTCTCCTGGGCTGTCGGAGCCGCGCCGATCGTCATATCTTGAATTGGGCCCGCGCCATCCACGCGTATCCCGGTTATCAAATTGACGGTTCGATCCGCGCCATTCAAGATCGACGGTATAACCTTCCGGACCGCCTTGCGGGTCGTCAATCCGAAAAACGACACGGCCCCGATTCGTTCGCGGATCTCGAATGAGCTGAACGTTTCCTCTCCCATCAATCCCACGGAATCGGAAGTCATGGGGATTAGCGGGCAGCCTTCCATTGCACTCAAAACGGCGCCATGCTGGAGTTCGTCCGGAGAGATTCCGCATCCGGCCCTTGTTGCCACGTATTTCAACTTCGGCGGCTCCATCAACGCTCACCTCGATTGTGCATTTTCCGTCCACCGCATTTCCGGTGATGTTTGCGCGGCGCGTCAATTGTTGGGCTGTTCCCGGAACTGTTGCAACAAACGCGGCAATCACGGGCAGATATAGGTTCTTCATAGTGTTTCTCCTCCATAAGGAGCATGGACTGCCCCTCTGCTGTTTCACCGCCTGGATTCAGGATAGTTGCGCACACGGTAGTCCTGAAGCGTCGGCAGATCCTACGAGATCGCGAACATCGTTCCTGGTATAGTTTGGCCACCTCACAAGGCTGGGCCGTGCTGGTAGAAGTGGATACGACTGTGAGCAGGAATGCACCTTTCAGGAGCTTGTAGAAGATCAGCAAAAGTCATATCCTTTTGTATGTCGCCGCGCGGCATCTAATCAGGCTTGTGCACGCAGAGGTCCATTCGGTAAGCGTTGGCAGGGCGAGCGCGGGGAGCGGGCAGCCGGGCTGGGCGGCCTGGCCGAAGCCGCCCCCGTCAGTCACGATGTTCCCTGTCCTCCAGCTTCTCGCCGTAGAGGTTCGCTTTGCGATCCAAAATCCTGCCGCAGAGTGGCTCCTTCCACACAGCAAGACTGGCAAGCAGGCCCTGTGACCGTTGCCACGAAAGAATCTCGGCGTGCCTGTGAGCATCGGCTTTGAGCAGTCGCCGTGCGCTCTCCTGGTCCCGATCCGTCGGCACCTAGATAGTGAACCTGCTCGAAAGCAGCTTGTCCGCGCCGCGTTCCGACAACACGAGCATAATCAGGTCCTGCGGACTCCCCTTGTCGGGTGTCGTCATTGCCTCCGAGCCATTGCCTCCGAGAAGACCGGCGTAGCCTCGCTGATGCGATACCTCGGCGTCTGGCTCAAAGCAAGTCAGGAGATTGGACCGCTTGGCGCGCCTCCAGACAGCACTGGAGAAGCTCACCTAGGCCGAGCAGTCGGGCTGACCGTCTCCGCCACATGACGATATTTGGTCGAACCTTAATTGCGACTGCAGGAACGGCTATAAGAGAAGATGCTCGTGGCAGATTCGGAATCCGATGCGCTGGCCGGAGGTCTGGATCAATTCCTACCACTCGACCAGCAGCGACAACACAGATTGATCCGCGTAGCCGGTATTCCGCTATTCAGTTCCGATGCGTATCTGGTCGAGGATAATTAGGCTCGAGCCCTGGACAAGAGATCTTAGGTTCTAAGCATTCTCAGGTTCAATCGGTGGGCCGTCGTGCAACGGGACGACAATCGTTTGCTGGTGGATAGCTGGCGTTTGGCAACCGCCGTGCATATCGATTGGCATGAAACGAGTTTTGTTAGGCGCCGCGGCCTGCTGCTTTCTGGTCTCCTGCCAAAAGGAAACCACCCTTGGAAAAACGGAGCCGCGCTCAATTCTGAACGGAGCGGCGCGGGAGAGCGGCCCAATTCTCTCCTACGCGGACGCAGTGGACCTGGTGGCGCCGGCGGTGGTGACCATTCGCTCTTCTAGGAGGGTGCGCGCTGCGCAGCAGTTTCCGTTCGCCGACGATCCGTTATTCCGCCAGTTCTTTGGCGGGCGAGCGCCGCGGGAACAAAACCAGCTCGAGCGCGGGCTCGGCTCGGGCGTCATCGTACGCGCAGACGGCTACATCCTGACCAATCACCACGTGATCGATGGCGCAGAGGATATCCAGGTAGACCTAATGTCGAAAAAAACGTACTCGGCCAAAGTGGTGGGCTCGGACCCGCCCAGCGATCTCGCGTTGCTGCAGATCAGCGCCTCGGAGCTGCCCGTGCTGCGACTCGGGGATTCGGATAAAGTCCGGGTGGGCGATGTGTCGCTGGCGGTCGGCAATCCGCTCGGAATCGGCGAGTCCGTGACGGCGGGCATCATCAGCGCCAAAGGCCGATCGACTGATACGGTGGGCGGCGGCAGCTTCCAGGATTTCCTACAGACGGACGCGCCTATTAATCAAGGCAACTCGGGTGGCGCGCTGGTGAATACGCGAGGCGAGCTGATCGGGATCAACTCGCAGATTCTCTCGTCCAACGGTGGGAACATCGGGATCGGCTTTGCCATTCCTTCCAACATGGCCAAAACGGTGATGGACCAACTGCTGAGCAAGGGCAAGGTGCAGCGCGGCATGTTGGGTGTTGGGATCCAGCCGATTACCGGTGATCTGGCGGCAAGCCTCGGGCTGAAGGAGACGCGTGGAGTTCTTGTCAATGGGATAGCTCCGGGTGGACCAGCTGAGAAGGCCGGGGTCAAGTCGGGTGACGTCATCCTGCAATACAACGGCAAGGATATGAACGATCCGAACGTGCTGCGCAACCAGGTAGCGGCCAACGAACCGGGCAGCGACGTGACGCTCGACATTATCCGCAACGGCAAGCAGCAGCAAATCAAAGTGCAGCTGGGCACGTTGACTCCGGAAACGGCGCAGGCGGAGAGGGCCGGCGGCCAAGACAAAGGGGGATCGCAGGCCTTTGGAAAATTGGGGCTCTCGGTGGAGCCGCTGACTCCCGATCTCGCCCAACAACTCCGCTTGCAGCGGGGGACGATGGGCGTGGTGGTGGCTTCGGTGGATGCTAATGGTCCGGCCGCTAAGGCGGGCGTCCGCGAAGGTGACGTGATTCAGGAAGTGAATCGCCAGCCGGTGCGGTCGGTAAGTGAGCTGCAAGGCGCACTGCCGAAGTCGGGGGATCGACCGGCGCTGTTGCTGATCAATCGTGGAGGGCAGACATTGTTTATTCCGGTGCCGTTGGGGTAAAGTGTTCGCACTTGACGGGTGGCTGGAAGGGCATGCCGCTTGCCGACGCGAGCCCATACCTCCTCGGGGTTCGTCCGCCCGGCACGGCGCGGATCTCGGCGAGCAGCCTGGCGCCCGCACGCAGTTTCGCACATGCCCGCACTTCTGGAGCTCACACCCGAAGGTGTACGCGAGATCGGCCTTGCACTCCCGCGCGGGTAGCTGAGAGGCTGAGGTGTATGAAGGTGCGTGCCCCGGCAAGGATCAATCGGGAGCGCAGCGGTGTTACGCCACCGGTTGAACGCAACGACTCGCTGAGAAGTTGTTACAGCTTTGCGGCGGAATTCCGGGAGTCCGAAAGGGCGAGATTCCGAGGGGAGGCGGGTCCGCACCTCCGGCGGGACTGTTAGTACAGGGGCAGGGCCGGGTCGGGGCCGGCGTCTTTTGGCGTGAGAATGGTGCGGATAATTTTGCGCTGGGCGACGTCGATGACGTGGATCTTGCCTTGGCTTTGGATGCCGGAGAAGGCGTACTTGCCATCCTTGGTCAGGGTGAGGGAGAGGGGTTGGCCGCCGAGGGGGATGGTGGCGGTCTCCTTGCGGGTGGCGACATCGGCGAAGCCGACGGCGGCTCCTTCGTTGCCGAGGGAGTAAATGAGCGTCTTGCCGTCTGGGGTGAGGGCGACTCGGTTGGGATAAGTAGAGGTCGAGATCTCGCCGGTGACCTTGTCGGCGGCGGTGTCGATGAGGACGATCTTGTCGCTTTCGGCGTTGGTGAGATAGATAGTCTTGCCATCGTGGGAGAGGACTCCACCTTGGGGGTATTTGCCGGTAGGGATGAGTTTGGTTTCGCCGGTAGCGATGTCGATGGAGGCGAGGGTACCGCTATTAGTGTTGGAGACATAGGCGCGCTTACCTTGCGGCCCAAAGAGGACCATGTGAGGGGATTTGCCCTGGACGTCGAATTTGCGAAGGACCTTGCGCTGGACGGGATCGACGAGGAGGAGGCCGTCGGGGTTTTCGATGGTGACGACGAGATGGCCGGTTTGAGGGTGGACGGCCATGCCGTGGGGGCGCCGGAATTCGCCGAGGTCGATGACGCCGATTTTCTGGCGGGTGGCGGCGTCGAGTATGGAGATGGTGTTACCGCCTTTGCCGGCGTACTGCATCCATAAGATGCCGTTATCGGTGACGTAGAGCGACTTGCCGTCGAGGGAGCGGACGATTTCGTGGGGGTAGACCCCGACTTTGACTTCGCTCGTGCGTTCGCCGGTGGATTTGTAGAAGGCGACTTTGCCGGCCACCTTTTCGACGACGGCGAGATCGGGCTGGGCGTGGAGGGTGGCGGCGAGGAGGAACAGGAGGAGACGCATAGCGAGGAAATGATATCGCATGAGGCGGGCGGAGATAATGGTGGGATGACTCGCCGCACGGTTCTGCTCTCGATGGCGCCGGCTTTAGCTTTGGCGCAGGAGTGGACTCCGTTGTTTGATGGGGTCTCGCTCCAGGGTTGGAAGGAGGCGGCGTTTCCGGGGCAGGGGAAGGTGGCGGTGCGGGAGGGCATGGTGGTGCTGGAGCGGGGCAACCGGATGACGGGGGTGGTGCTGACGCGGCCGTTTCCGACGGTGAACTATGAGCTGCGGTTTGAGGCGGCGCGACTCGAAGGGAATGACTTTTTTGCAGGGTTGGTATTTCCCGTGAGAGATACATTTTGTTCGTGGATCTGCGGGGGATGGGACGGGTCGACAGTGGGGCTTTCGAATGTGGACGGGTATGATGCTTCCGAGAACGAAACGTCGATTAACCGGGACTTCCGGCAGGGACGGTGGTATACGTTCCGGTTAGCGGTGACGGCGGAGCGGGTGCGGGCGTGGATTGATGATTCCGCGGTGATTGATCTGGATGTGACGCGGCACGAGTTGGCACTGCGGTTCGATGATACGGACCTGGCGAAGCCGTTAGGATTTGCCTCGTATGGGACGGTGGGCGGGATCCGGAAGATCGAGTGGCGGCGGATTGGCTAGGGTAAGCTGTATACTCGTGTCGAGTCGTCCAGATTTTAGAGGGAGTAAGGAAGCCAAGCTATGAATCGTCGATTTTTTGTGATGAGTTCGGTGGCGGGATTGTCAGCTGCCCAGACCACGCGGACCAACGCCAGCCCGAATGACACGGTGCGCGTGGCCGTAGTGGGTTGCGGAGGCCGCGGCGCCAGCCACATGGGCGCGTGGACGACGCTGCCGAATGTGCAGTTGGCGGCGCTGGTGGACGTAGACGATAGCCACTCGGAGCGCTATATCGGCCAGTTGCAGCGGCGGAACCTAAATCCGGTGCCCACGTTCCGGGACATCCGGAAGGTTTTGGAAGATAAGAACATTGACGCGGTGTCGATTGCGACACCGAACCATTGGCATACGTTGCAGACGATTTGGGCTTGCCAGGCGGGCAAGGACGTTTATGTAGAGAAGCCGTGTTCGCATAACGTGTTCGAGAGCCGGCAGATTGTGGCGGCGGCGCGGAAGTATGGGCGGCGGGTGCAGCAGGGCAGCCAGAGCCGTTCTTCGCCGGCGTTGCAGGAGGCTGTGCAGAAGATGCGGTCTGGCGAACTGGGCGATGTGTATATGGCCCGAGGGTTGTGCTTCAAGTCGCGGAACACGATCGGGAAGACGCCGGTGGAGGCCGTGCCACCGGGTGTGGATTATGACATGTGGACAGGTCCGGCTCCGCTGCGTCCGTTTACGAAGAACCGCTTCCATTACAACTGGCATTGGTTCTGGGATACCGGCAACGGCGACTTGGGCAACCAGGGCATTCACGAAGTGGACATTGCGCGCTGGGGCCTGGGCGTTACGCACCCGACGAAGGTGAGTTCGATGGGCGGCAAGTTCATGTTCGACGATGACCAGGAGACGCCGAACACGCAGATGTGCACGTTTGAGTTCGACGTGGCCGGCAAGACGAAGTTCATGAGCTTCGAAGTGCGGCACTGGTTGAGCAATCACGAGGCCGGCATTGGCGGGGAGAAGCCAGGGAACACGATTGGCAATACGTTTTATGGCTCCGACGGGTACTTGGTGATTGACGGCTACAACAAGTACTACACGTTCATGGGTAAGGAAGGGAAGCCGGGTCCTTCGCGGACGGATCGGGACAATCACTTTGAAAACTTCATTACCGGGGTACGGAGTGGGAAATCGGGCGATCTGAACGCGGAGATTGAAGAGGGCGCGCTGTCGTGCGTGCTGGTTCACTTGGCGAACATCTCGTACCGGTTGGGCCGGACGCTGCACTGGGATGAGAAGACGTGGACGGTGAAGGGCGATGCCGAAGCGAACAAAATGCTGACGCGGGAGTACCGGAAGCCGTACGTGGTGCCGGAGAAGGTGTAAGCCGGGAGTTAGTTTGTTTGAGAATGCGCCGCTTGCCGAAATGGGGAGCGGCGCATTTGTATTGGCAGGGACACGATGGTGCGATCGGATGCCGATACGGTGACGGAGGCCGACTGTGCAACGATGCGGCTGCAAACCGGCGGGAAGGCGGTAGCCTCGCCGGGAGGAAATGCTCAAATTAGCCCGGCGTCATTCCGCGTTGGGATGCAGGATTACTTTAGTCCATCCATGGTCGCGATCATCAAAATGTTTGTAAGCCATTGGCGCTTCCGCCAGAGGGAGCTCATGAGAAACGATTACGGAAGGGTTTGCTTTCCCGTGATGTATCAAGTCTCTAAGTCGTCTATTATATTTCTTGACGTTGCACTGACCTGAGCCCAGTTTAAGTCCTTTGAACCAAAACTTGCCAAAATCGAAAGCTATTTGGCCCTTCTTGGCCAGCTCGTCTTCCGCGCCGGGATCGACTGGTATGAAAACGCCAACCACACCTATTGTGCCCGTGGCCTTGACGGCTGATACCAGCTGGTTCATAACAAGGTTCGGCACCTCTTTGCCCGCCGGATTGTAGCACTGATAGCCGACGCATTCGGCCCCACAGTCTGCCCCTTGCCCATTCGTTAGTTCCAGTATTTCTTCTTCGACGTTACCTTTTTTGAAATTGATCGTGGTCGCTCCAATCTTTCGGGCGAGCTCGAGTCTGTCGTCGAGGCAATCCACAACGAAGATTTGACTCGCGCCTTGAATTCTGGCGGACATTGCTGCCATCAGACCCACAGGGCCCGCGCCGTAGATGACAATCGACTCGCCAGGTTTCAATTCCGCCAACCTGGTGGCGTGCCAACCAGTCGGGAAGATGTCAGAGAGCATGACGTAATCATTTTCTTTTTCATCCCCATCGTCCAATAGTCTCTGGCAGTTGAAATCGGCATAGGGTACCCTGAGGTATTGTGCCTGTCCACCGGAGTATGGCCCCATACCGGCAAAGCCATATGCGGCACCTGCCATTCTGGGCACGGACTGATCGGCGCAGGTCAGGCAGTATCCGGTAAGCCCTCGTTCGCAATTGGCGCAGAAACCGCAACCGATGTTGAACGGAAGGACGACCTTGTCGCCCATTTTCACCGAGTCGACAGCTTTGCCCACCTCGACGACCTCACCCAGGTTTTCGTGCCCAAGGATCTTCCCTTTCTCGACGTTCGTCCGGCCTTCATACATATGAAGATCAGAACCGCAAATGTTAGTCGCGCTGATCTTGACAATAACGTCGGTCAGCTTTTCAATCTTCGGGTCTGGAACCTTGTCTATAGAAACTTTCCTGGGGCCGTGATAAACTAATGCCTTCATAACTCTCCTTAGTGGCCAACTGAACTACTTATCCGGTGCAATTCAATTGAGATTGCTGGTCTCGGCCGTTGAGAGAGAGTCTTGCTATTGTTAAGCGCAAATCACGTCAGCCGAACGTAAATTGAAGGGGAGGGCCCGTACAAGCCGGTGGTAAGCGTATTTGTACAGGCTCCCGGGTATGCCAAATGCGTAAATGGCATGATCGAGTGACCTTACGCCGCGCGCGCTCAGGTTGGGCGCGCGGGCTTTGGTTTGGCCGGTTATCTTAGTCCCAGGTATCCGAGAATAAAGACAACTACTACTATGACTCCAATGATGTAGAAGATATTTTGCATGTTTTTCCTCCTTAGGTGTTTGTTCCTTAATCGATCTGAATACTTTCTAGATTCAGGGTATTGCTGGTGACCGAGCCAGTAACTTTGGCTTCGATGGGTTTGGCCGTCTTCCCAGATTGCCAGTAGG